>VGVM01000006.1 GCA_016874035.1 Gemmatimonadota bacterium | reverse complement strand
CAACGCATCGCGCTGCCGATGCTGCGCTGGATCACGTTCTCGACCGCATTCGCGGCACTCGCCGTGCTCTGGACGACGTGGCGCGGACACGGCCGGATCGCTGCCGCGATCGCGGCGATCGCATGTCTCGTGCTGCCGGCCATCCGCGCCAGCGCGCCCTGGCTTACGCAACGCTCGCTCACATCCGTTCGGCTTCGCGATGAGGGTCGGTCATTCGCAGTCACGCGGCGCCAGTATCTGCGGCGCGCGTTCGATCTCGACCGGATCCGCATCGACACCACCCCGGCCGCGAAGTCGGTTCGCGAGTTGGCGGTGGCGATCCCGTCGTGGGATCCGCGGGCGGCCGGGCTTGCGGTCGCGGCGGCGGGCACCGGTGACACCCTGGCCGGCGTCTCGGCAGTCGCCGGCGCCGGCGGCGTTGGTTTCGCACCGGTTGTCCGGACCGACGGCGAAGTCTGGCGTGTGATCCTTGGCGCCGACGGCGCGGGGTCGACCATCGAGTTGCCTTCGCCACTGGCATACCTTGGCGCCGAGGGCGTGCGGGTGGTCGCGGATACCACCGGGGCGGTCGTGGGCGCGCGGTTCGATTCGCGCTGGCGGCGGATGCTGCTCGCGTGGGGGCTCCGTGAACCGTCGCTGGCTTTCGGCGGGAGCGCGCAGCCCAACCGCGAGTTGGTTTGGCACCGGGACGTGCGCGCGCGCGTTGCGCGCCTCGTCCCGTTCCTGACGCTCGGCAGTGCCGCCGTGCCGGTCATCCGGGACGATTCGCTCTACTGGACACTCGAGTTGTTCGTGACGGCGCGCGCGTATCCGCTCAGCGAGCGGCTCATATTCGCCGGCGCGCCGCGAATGTCCGTTCACCCGGCGGGCCTGGCCTGGGTCCACTCGGCCACCGGGCGCGTGACGATTGCCGCCGCCGAGGAGCCGGACAAGTTGCTCCGGTCATGGATGCGCCGCTTTCCCACGTTGTTTGTCTCGCAGGAACGACTGCCCGCCGCGCTGGCGGCGCTTCGGCCCGCGCCGACGGAGTGGCTCGCTATCCAAGCCCAGGCGTTCGGACGCGCGGGCGTCGGGCCTGACGGGGATGTGAGTCGCCTCGCGATCGCCGTGGACAACGCTGACCCGGACCTGAGCAGCGGTGGGCGCGCGCTGTACGCGGACTCCGGGACCGGTACCCTGCGCGCCACGGCCGCCATCCCGATGGTCGATGCGAACGGTAGCGTGGCCGGCGTGCTGGAGCAGGTGGGCGGACGAGAGGAACGTGCCCGCTGGCGAGCGACGCCGGCCGGGCCGCGATGGGCCGATGCGCTCGACGCGCTGCAGCGCGCGGCCGACTCGGCCGGATTTGGCCGCAACGCCACGCGACGCGGCCCGGCGCTGGTCGTGGCACGCGACAGCGGCGTCCTGATCCGGCAGTCGTTTTACGCCGTGGTGCGCGAATCCGGGACGCTGCGATTGGCGGGGGTCGCCGTCCTGCTCGACGGCCGTACGAGCGCGGGACCGACGCTGGCCGCGGCGATGGGTCTCGCGGCGACTCCGGTCGAGCCCGCGGCCTACCCGGCCCTGATCCGGGCGCTGTACGACCGCATGCGTGCCGCGCTCGACCGCGGAGACTGGCAGGCGTTCGGCGCGGCCTTCGACGAGCTCGGACGCCTGCGCGCGATCCGGTGATCCGCGTTCGGCATGAGCGCGGTGCGCGCGATAACTTTCACGGCTGCATTCCGCCTGTTCTTCCCCTCGTGGTTCCGACATGAATCTTCACGAATACCAAGCAAAGGACATCCTGCGTGCCCATGGCGTGACGACCCCGCCGGGCGAAGTGGTCACGGAGCCGGCCGCCGCGTATGAGGCCGCCCGCCGGTTCGGCGGGCCCGTAATGGTGAAGGCCCAAGTGCACGCCGGCGGCCGCGGCAAGGCCGGCGGCGTCAAGTTCTGCAAGACCGCCGATGAAGCGCGCGAAAAGGCGACGGCAATCCTCGGCATGCAGATCAAGGGACTGACCGTGAAGAAGGTGCTCGTCGCGCCGGCCGCGGACATCGCCAGCGAGGCGTACGTCGGGATCATCGTCGATCGCGCCCGCAAGGCGCCGGTGTTCATGGTGAGCGCGGCGGGGGGCATTGATATCGAGGAGGTCGCGGCGAAGACGCCGGACAAGATCCGCTACCACGCCGTTGACGTGCGCTACGGCCTGCGCACGTTCGAGGCGATGGAACTGGGATTCTTCCTGTACAGTGACGTCAAGTTGGCCCGGGCCGCCGCCAAGGTAATGCAGCAGCTGTACGCGGCGTTCATGGCCACCGGCTGCTCGCTCGCCGAAATCAACCCGCTTGTCGTGACGCCCGGCGGCGAAGTCGTTGCGCTGGACGGGAAGATGGTGGTGGACGACAACGAACTCGACCGCCTGCCGGCGATCGAGGCGCTTCGCGATACGGACAGCGAGAACCCGGCGGAAGTGGACGCACGCAACCACAACCTGACGTTCATCAAGCTGGACGGAAATGTCGGCTGCGTCGTCAACGGCGCCGGGCTGGCCATGGCGACGATGGACCTCGTCAAGTACTACGGCGGCGAGCCGGCGAACTTCCTCGACATCGGCGGGTCCTCGAACCCGGAGAAGGTCGTCAACGCCCTGCGCCTCATCACGGCGGACCCGAACGTCAAGGCCATCCTGTTCAACATCTTCGGTGGCATCACGCGCACCGATGACGTGGCGAACGGTATCGTCACCGCGATCAAGGCCAATCCGCTCAAGGTGCCCCTTGTGATCCGCCTGACGGGCACGAACGAGGAGATCGCCATGAAGATCCTCGCGGACAGCGGCCTGGCCGCGTCGTCGGACATGGACACCGCGGTGCAGCAGGCCGTGAAGTTCGCCGGAGGCTCCCGATGAGCGTGTTCATCAATCGGGACACGCGCCTGCTGGTGCAGGGCATCACCGGCCGTGACGGCTCGTTCCACACCAAGCAGATGGTGGAGTACGGCACGCGCGTCGTGGCAGGCGTTACGCCTGGCAAGGGCGGCCAGCAGTTCGATGCCGTGGGTCCCGATGGGAAGGCCGCCGGCGTGCCGATCTTCAATACCGTCTCCAGCGCGGTCCAGGCGACCGGTGCGAACGCGTCCGTGATCTACGTTCCACCGGCCTTCGCCGCCGACGCCATCATGGAAGCGGCGGCCGCCGGCGTGGCGCTGATCGTGTGTATCACGGAGGGCGTCCCCGTCCTCGACATGACCCGCGTGTACCCGTTCGTCAAGGAACGCGGTGTCCGCCTGCTCGGCCCGAACTGCCCGGGATTGATCTCGCCGGGTGAATCCAAGGTCGGCATCATCCCTGGGCGCATCTGCACCCCGGGACCCGTTGGGGTAGTCAGCCGTTCCGGTACACTCACCTACGAAGTGGTCTATCAACTCACGCGCGCGGGTATCGGCCAGACGACCTGTGTCGGGATTGGCGGCGATCCCATCAACGGGACGAACTTCATTGACTGCCTCGAGGCGTTTGAACGGGATCCCGCGACCAAGGCCGTCGCAATGATGGGCGAGATCGGCGGCACCGACGAGCAGGACGCGGCGCGGTATGTTCGCGACCACATGAAGAAGCCGGTGGTCGGCTTCATCGCGGGGCAGACGGCACCCCCCGGCCGGCGCATGGGGCATGCGGGGGCCATCATCTCAGGATCGGCGGGCACCGCGGCCGAGAAGATCGAAGCGTTCGAGCAGTGTGGGATCGGTGTCGCGCGACGCCCGATCGACTTCGTGGAACTGATCAAGGCGCGCCTCAAGTAACCCTGAAACAGGAAACCTCCTCTACATATGGCGGCAAATCGTACGCTCACCATCATCAAGCCGGACGCCTTTGGCGCCGGCAAGGCCGGCAAGATCATCGCCCACCTTGAGGCCGGTGGCTTTCGGGTCGTCGCGGCGCGTGTCATGCGCCTGTCAACCGCCCAAGCCGGTGAGTTCTATGCCGTGCACAAGGGACGTCCGTTCTACGGCGAACTCGTCGAGTTCATGACGAGCGGCGAATGCATGCCGATGATCCTCGAAAAGGCCGATGCTGTGCTGGCGCTTCGAGACGCGATCGGGGCGACGGACCCCGCGCAGGCCGCGGAGGGCACCGTCCGGAAGCTCTACGCCGAATCGAAGGGGCGGAACGCCATTCACGCGTCGGATTCGGACGAGAACGCGGCGCGCGAATCGCGGTTTTTCTTCGCCGAAGCGGATTGCGTCAGGGGCTAGGTTTCGCCCCCGTACCAACCGGGCCAAAGTGGCCTAAGTTACGGTCCTGCCACAACTTGACCCGCCTCAGCTGGTGGGCGATATTAGAAGGTCATGCTTTCCATTCCGACGCAGTCCCTCAGCGCCGGAGCGGTTCGGGTCGAAGGCGTGCTGGACCGCGACGACAAGGTCTGGCTCGAAGGCGATCCGCGACCGGCGGAAGGGGTTCGCGTGTCCGGACGGCTGTCACAGGCCGGGCAGGGGCGGTTCTACTTCAGTGGGTCGGTTTCCGGGGTGGTGCAGCAGGAATGCCGGCGCTGCCTCCGCGAAGTGATCACCGAGATTGACGTCGAGTCGCACGTCCTGTTTGCCGATGCGGCGCACGTGGACGAGGACGATCCGGACGTGTTTCCGCTGGTGCTGGGCCGTAGCGGGGCGGAGGTTGACCTCCGACCGGCCGTACGAGAGGAGTGGATGGTCGAAGTACCCGCCTTTGCGCTGTGTGCGGCCGCCTGCAAGGGGTTGTGTACGAAGTGTGGTGGGAACCTGAACACCGGCGCGTGCATCTGTGCGCGCCCGAACTAACGAGTGAATTCCAATGGCCGTACCGAAAAGACGAACATCGCGACGCAAGAAGGGGACGCGAAACACGCATAAGAAGGCCGCGCCGGTCGTGCTGCAGGCGTGCCCGAAATGCGGGGCTCCGCGGCGCTCGCATCGCGCTTGCGCGGAGTGTGGCTACTATGGCTCACGCCAGGTAGTGGCCGCTCGCGAGGCCTGATCGCGAAGTGCCGCGCATCGCAGTAGACGCGATGGGCGGTGACCATGCGCCCGCGGCTCCGGTCGCGGGCGCGTTGCTTGCGCTCGCCGAACTCGCCGACACCCTAGACATCCAGCTCGTCGGGCGACCGGCGGACATCGAGGCCGAGATGCGGCGGAACGGCGGCGTTCCGGCGGCGCTGGCTTCACGGGTGGAGATCGTCCCGGCGACCGAAGTCATCGAGATGGGCGAGAAACCTTCCGCGGCGATCCGCGGCAAGCGGGACAGCTCGATGGTCGTCGGCCTCAAGCTCCAGGCGGAGGGAAAGTCGGACGGCTTCGTGTCCGCCGGGAACACGGGCGCGCAGATGGCGGCATCCACCGTCGTGCTGCGCCTGCACGAAGGACTGACACGCCCGGCCATCGGCACCCTCTTGCCCTCCGACCGCGGCATTCCCGTGGTCATGCTCGACGCCGGTGCGAACGTGGACTGCTCGCCGCAGGAACTCGTTCAGTTTGCCAGGCTGGGCTCGGTGTACGCCGAGGATATCCTGGGGCGCGCCAATCCCTCCGTGGCACTGCTGTCGGTCGGTGAGGAGCCGGAGAAGGGCAGCTTGGCGGTGAAGGAAGCCAACCAGTTGCTGGCCGCCAGCGGGTTGAACTTTGTCGGCAACATCGAGGGGCACGACCTCGCGCACGGTGTGTCGCCCCGCGGTCCGGTGGATGTGGCGGTGTGCGACGGTTTCACCGGAAACGTCGTGCTGAAGTTCTACGAAGCCGTGGCTCCGATCATCTTCGCGCAGGTGCAGCGGCACGGTGCCCCGGCGTCCGCCGTGGACGCGGTCGCGCATTTGTATGACTACGAGCAGTACGGCGGGGCACCGCTCCTCGGTGTCCGCGGCGTGTCCATCATCGGGCACGGCAAGTCCACGCCTGAGGCCGTGAAGAACGCGATTCGCGTCGCGCTCCTCGCGGTTGAGCATCGCATGAGCGAACACATCGGCCGAGCCCTTCGCGGAACGCCGGCCAACGGCGCAAACGGCAACGGCGGAGTGCCCGCATGAAGCGGCCCATTGCCATGATCGCAGGTACCGGCCGCGCGGTTCCCAAGCGGACCATGTCGAACGACGAGTTCGCGGCGATCGGGATCGAGACGAACGACGAGTGGATTCGCGAGCGGACCGGGATCCGCCTGCGCCACGTGGCCGGCGAGGGCGAGACGCTGACATCGCTCGGGGCCGAGGCCGCGCGGGTCGCGATGCAGGCGGCCGGCGTGACCGCGGGCGAAATCGACTCGATCGTGATGGCGACCGTTTCGCCGGATCACCTGCTGCCGTCCGCGGCGGTCGAGGTCCAGGCCGCGATCGGGGCGTCGCGGGCGGCCGCGTTCGACGTGGACGCCGCCTGCACGGGCTGGATCTACGGCGTGACCGTCGCCGAGGGCCTCCTTGCGACGGGGAGCGCCGAGACGGTCCTCGTGATCGGCGGCGAGCTGCTCACCCGGATCGTGAACTGGAAGGACCGCAACACCTGCGTGCTCTTTGGCGATGGCGTCGGCGCCGCGGTGCTTCGCCGCGCGACCAAGGGCCGCGGCGTGCTGGCCTCGTACCTTCGCTCTGACGGTACCCTAGCCCAGTTGCTCTGGCGACCGGCGGGTGGCGGCGTGAAGCCGGCTTCCCAGGAAACGATCGACGACGGCTCGTTCTTTGTGCAAATGCAGGGACGCGAGGTGTTCAAGCACGCCGTGCGCTCCATGGCGGATGCCTGCGACCGGGCGCTCGACCAGGCCAAGCTCTCGGCCGATGCGATCGACCTCGTGATTCCCCATCAGGCGAACATCCGGATCATCGAGGCCACGGCGAAGCACGCCAATGTGCCGATGGAAAAGGTGTACGTGAACGTGGATCGCTATGGCAACACCTCAGCCGGCTCCATTCCGATCGCGCTCGACGAAGCGATCCGCGCAGGCCGGATCACGGACGGGTCCACGGTCCTGTTTGTCGGGTTCGGCGCCGGATTCACCTGGGGTTCGCTGGTGGTGAAGTTCTGACCATGACGGACCTGCTGCTGTTGTTCCCGGGTCAGGGATCCCAAAAGCCCGGAATGTGCCAGGACGTGGCCGCTGCGTTTCCCGCAGCGCGCGAGGTGTGGGCGAGCGCGGACGCCGCGTTGGGCGCCCCGCTTTCCGACATCGCCTTCGGCGGCCCCGCAGATGAGCTCACGCGCACCCACAATGCCCAGCCCGCGCTCCTGACCCACGGTGCGGCCGTCTGGGCCGTCGTACGCGACCGGATCGCCGGGCGCGTCCGTGCGGCGGCCGGGCACTCGCTGGGTGAGTTCACGGCCCATCACGCCGCCGGCGCGCTGCCGTTGGCGGACGCGGTTCGACTGGTCCGTCGGCGCGGCGAGCTGATGTTCGCCGCCGGCGAGGCCCGGCCCGGTGCGATGGCGGCCATCCTCGGGGAGATGACGCGCCCAATCGAGGACATCTGCCTCGAAGCCCGGGCGTCCGGCGAGGTGGTGGCGGCGAACTACAACGCGGTCGAACAGACCGTGATTTCCGGCGAGGTGGCCGCCGTGGAACGTGCGATGGAGCTCGCGAAGGCCGCCGGGGCCAAGCGCGCCGTCCGGCTCGCGGTCAGTGGCGCGTTTCACTCACCGCTGATGGCGCCTGCGGCCGAGGGCCTCGCGACCGCGTTGACGTCTGCGGCGTGGAAGGACCCCGTGTGGTCCGTGTACAGCAACGTGACCGCGAACCCGGTTCGCACGGCCGATGAAGCGCGTTCACTGCTGGTCCGGCAGCTCACGAGCGCGGTCCGCTGGGTCGAGGTGGTTCGCGCCATGGCTGCGGCGTATCCCGCCGCGACCTTTGTCGAAATGGGTCCCGGCAACGTCTTGACCGGGCTGCTCAAGCGTCTCGCGCCGAACCATGCGGCTCGCACCTGCGGCACGGCCGCCGAAGTCGAAGCCCTCCTCGCCTCGTGAACCCCTAGGCACACTGCAAATGGCCATCTCGATTGATCTCACCGGCAAGGTGGCGCTCGTCACCGGTTCCACGCGCGGCATCGGGCTTGGCATCGCGCAGGCCCTGGCGTCGTGCGGCGCCCGGGTTGCCGTAACGGGTCGCGACGCAGCGAAGGCGGCCGCCGTCGCGGCCGATCTCCCGGGGGCGCAGGGTTTCGGATGCGATGTTGCGGTGCCGGCCGAAGTGGAGCGACTCGTCGGCGACGTCGAGAAGGCGTTCGGGAGCATCGACATCCTCGTGAACAACGCCGGCATCACGCGCGACAACCTCATGCTCCGGATCAAGGACGACGACTGGAATGCCGTGATTGACGCGAATCTCCGGTCCGCGTTCGTGGCGACCCGGGCGGCGAGTCGCGGGATGATGAAGCGGCGATGGGGCCGTATCATCAACATCACGAGCGTCGTCGGCTTGATGGGAAACAAGGGGCAGGCGAATTACGCCGCGAGCAAGGCCGGGATGATCGGGCTGACCAAGTCGGTCGCCAAGGAACTGGGTTCCCGGAACGTGCTGTGCAACGCGATCGCGCCCGGTTTCATCGCCACTGAGATGACCGATGCGATGACCCCGGAGGCCAAGGCGGCGCTGACCGGCAGCATACCGCTGGAGCGGCTCGGGGCAGTCTCCGACGTCGCCGGTGCGGTGGCCTGGCTGTCCAGCGACTTGGCCGCCTACGTCACCGGCCAGGTGATCGTCGTGGACGGCGGTCTCGCGACGTGAACTGTCTCTCGCGTACAACTATATTTGCAGGCTGGTAACCCCACTCACCCGCGTCGAGGTTGAACCCGTGGCTGATCATAGCGAAAAGGTGAAGGACATCATCGAGAAGGAGCTGGGCGTTGAGCGCGAGAAGCTGACCGATTCGGCCAGCTTCATCGAGGATCTCGGCGCCGACAGTCTCGACATCGTTGAGCTCGTCATGGAGTTCGAGAAGGAGTTCAATATCGACATTCCGGATGAGGACGCCGAGAAGTTGCGCACGGTGGGCGACGCGATCGCCTACATGAAGCAGAAGATCTCTGCGTAATGCGCCGGCGCGTCGTCGTCACGGGCCTCGGGTGCGTGACGCCAGTCGGCAACGACGTGGCGACGACGTGGGAGGCCCTCTGCAGCGGGAAATCAGGTGGCGGGCCGATCACGCGGTTTGACGCCTCGCAGCACAAGGTCCAGTTCGCCTGTGAGCTGAAGGGGTTCGACGCCGCGGTGTACATGGACCGCAAGGAGGCCAAGCGGTCCGACCTGTATACCCAGTTTGGCCTGGCCGCGTCCGTGCAGGCCATGCAGGACGCGGGGCTCGCCAGCGGCGGGGTGGATCCCAACCGGCTCGGCGTGATCCTCGGCAGCGGGATCGGTGGCATCACGACGTTCGAGGCCCAGCACGACGTCTTGCGTGACGCGGGGCCCAACCGGATCTCGGCGTTCTTCGTGCCGATGTTCATCGGCGATATCGCCGCCGGGGTGGTGTCCATGCGCTTCGGCGCGAAGGGGCCGAACTTCGCGACCCAGTCGGCGTGCGCCACGAGCGCGCATGCACTCGGTACGGCGTTTCGGCAGATCCAGTACGGCGACGCGGATGTGATCATCGCGGGCGGGTCGGAGGCGGCGGTCACCGCCATGGCTGTCGGTGGGTTTGCCAACATGCAGGCGCTCTCCGGCCGGAACGACTCGCCGGGCACGGCCAGCCGGCCCTTCGATGTCTCGCGCGACGGATTCGTGCTCGGCGAAGGCGCCGGCATCCTGGTGCTCGAGGAACTCGAGCACGCCCGACGTCGCGGCGCGCGTATCTACGGGGAACTCGCCGGCTACGGGGCGGCGGGCGACGCGTACCACCTGACTGGCCAGCCTGAGAACCATGAAGGACTGCAGCGGTCCATGCGGCGCGCACTCGAAGACGCGGGACTGCAGCCGGGCGACGTGCAATACGTGAATGCGCACGGCACCAGTACCCCGATGAACGACCCCAATGAAATCCGGGCGATCCGCGCCGTGTTCGGCGACGCGGCGAACGGGCTCAACGTGAGTTCGACCAAGTCCGCGACGGGGCACATGTTGGGGGCCGCCGGTGCCGTCGAGGCGATTGCCTGCCTGCTGGCGATTCGGGACGGCATCGTGCCGCCGACGATCAACCTGCACACGCAGGACCCGGAGTGCGACTTGAACTGCACGCCGCTCACCGCGGTGCGGCGCGAGATCGTGGCTGCCGTATCGAACTCCAGCGGGTTCGGCGGTCATAACGCCTCACTCGCCCTTCGCCGGTTGGCGTGATGCGAACCGGGGGCGCATTGAGGGGTGCCGCAGTGACGGCGCCCGCGCGCCCTGTGATTGACCGCAGGCGACTGTCGGATTCCGCACTCGTCAGCATCGCCGATGCCCTCGAGTCCGGGCGGCGCCTGACGGAGCAGGAAGCCCTTACGCTGTTTGCCACCCCCGATCTTCCGGGCCTCGGCCATCTCGCCGATTCGGCAAACCGGGCGAAGCACGGCGATGTGGTCACGTTCGCCGCCAACCAGCACATCAACCCGACCAACGTGTGCGTGCTGCGAACGACCTGCACGTTTTGCGGATACGCACGCCTTCCGAAGGAGCAGGGCGCATATCGCTACACGCTCGAACAGGTGCTTGCCGAGGCCGCCCACGCTGCCGACGGGCTGACGCGCGAGTTCCACATCGTGGGCGGCCTCGATATGGAGGCCGGCCTTGAGTACTACACGACGATGTTCCGTGCGCTCAAGGCGAACTTCCCGCACGTCCACATCAAGGCCCTGACGGCGGTGGAAATCGCGCACCTCGCGCGGATCGAGAAGATGTCGTGGCGCGATGTGCTCGTCGCGCTGCGGGACGCCGGCCTCGACACGATGCCCGGCGGCGGTGCGGAGACCTTCAGCGCGGCCGTGCGCGCGCAGATCGCCCGGAAGAAGCTCGCGGGAGCGGATTACATCGGCGTGCACCGCACCGCACATGGGCTCGGGATCCGGTCGAACTGCACGCTGCTCTACGGCCACGTCGAGACGCTCGAGGATCGCGTCGCGCACATGGCCGCCCTGCGCAGCCTGCAGGACGAGACACACGGGTTCCTGGCGTTCATCCCGCTGGCATATCACCCGGATGACAATGCGCTCGGGGCGCAGCTGGGCCGGACGGGCACGGCGACGGGCGGCGTGGACGACTTGCGCATGGTCGCTGTCGGGCGGCTCTTCCTCGACAACTTTGCCCATGTGAAGTCGCACTGGATCATGGTGACGCCATTCCTGTCGCAGGTGGCGTTGCACTATGGCGTCAACGACCTCGAGGGCACGGTCGTCCGCGAGAAGATCTACCACGCGGTCGGCGCGCATACGCCGCAGGGGATGACGCTGGACCAGGTGCTGGCGCTGATTCGCGGGGCAGGCAAGGTGCCGGCGGAGCGCGACTCGTTCTACAACGTGCTCCGCACGTTCCCGCGCGAGCGCCAGGCGGACTCGGGCGCCGGCAGCGGAGCGGAGGCGCCGGCCTGATGCGCGTCGGTCGCATTCCCTACATCAACTGCTTCCCCGTGTATGGTGCCATCGATCGGGGCGCCGTGCCGTTCAGCGGGACGCTGGTGACGGGCGTGCCGACCGCGCTGAACGCCCAGATGGCGGCGGGCGCACTCGATGTGAGCGTCGTGTCGGCGGTGGAGTACGCGCGCGATTGGGAGCGGTACCTGTTGTTGCCGGATCTCGCCATCAGCTGCGATGGCCCCGTACGAAGTGTCGTGCTGTTCAGCGACAAGCCCGCCGAGGCGCTGGGCGGCGAGCGCGTGATCGTGAGCCGCAGTTCGATGACCAGCGTGTACCTGCTCGAGTTGTTGTTCGAGCACGTGTGGCGTGCGCGCCCCGAATTCGTCGCTGGCGACGCGGAGTCGGCGGATCTCACGACCATGGCGGACGACGGCGCCGCGGCCCGGCTCGTGATTGGGGATGCGGCGTTGATCCTCTCGTCACCCGCGTTTTCGGGGCGCTATGCGCATCAGTACGACCTCGGGGCCACCTGGAAGGCGTGGACCGGACTTCCATTCGTGTTCGCCGTCTGGGTGGCGCAGCGCGCGGCCGACACGGCCTCCGCGCTCGGCGTCCACGCTGCACTCATCGAGAGTCGCAACTGGGGCTTGGGGCACCTCGACGTGCTGGCCGCAGCGGCCGCAACGCAAACGGGCGTCAGTGCCGCGGACTGCCGGGACTACCTGGCCGGACTCGACTACGGCCTCAGCTATCCACACCTCGGTGGCCTGACCGAGTTCTACCGCCGCCTCACCGTCGCCGGTCGCGTGGCCCCGGGCCGACTGTCCTTCCTTCCAGCCGCATGAAACGCAACGACCTGCTCGACTATTACCTCCGCGCACCGCTGCTCGAGCTCGGCGCGGACGCCGATGCCGTCCGGAAGCGCCTCCATCCCGGCGGGGTGGTCACCTACATCGTGGATCGCAACATCAACTACACCAACGTGTGTGTTGCCGACTGCGGGTTCTGTGCGTTCTACCGCCGCCCGCAGGATCACGAGGGATGGACGCTTTCGTATGAGCAGATCGGCGCGAAGATTGACGAGGTGAAGGCGCTGGGGGGCGTGCAGATACTGATCCAGGGCGGGCACAATCCGTACATCCCGTTCCAGTGGTATCTCGACTTGCTCAAGTACATCAAGGCATACCACCCCATCCACATCCACGGGTTCAGCCCGAGCGAAGTGGATTTCTGGAGCACGTTGTATCGCATGGACCCGCGGGACGTGATCCGGGAGCTGATGAAGGCCGGACTCGACTCGATCCCGGGCGGCGGCGGTGAGATCCTGGTGCAACGGGTCCGCGACATCGTGGCCCGGAAGAAGGCGGGCGCTGATCGTTGGCTCGAGATCATGGAAATTGCGCACCAAGAGGGCCTGAAGACGAGCTGCACCATGATGTACGGGATCGGTGAGACGCCGGCCGAGCGGCTCGAGCACCTGGAGCGGCTGAAGGCATTGCAGGCCCGGACGGGCGGCTTCACGGCGTTCATCTGCTGGCCGCTGCAGCCGGAGAACACACCGGAGATGAGCCACATGCCGAAGACGGACGCGGTCGAGTACCTGCGGACCACCGCGTTCGCCCGCACCGTCGTGGATAACATCCCGAACATCCAGGCCAGCTGGGTCACGATGGGGTTGAAGGTCGGGCAGGTCGCGCTGCACTACGGTTGCAATGACTTCGGATCGCTGATGCTGGAGGAGAACGTCGTTTCCGCGGCCAACACCACGCACCGCACGTCGGTCGAGGAGATCGAGTCGCTCATCAGCGGGGCGGGGTTCACGCCGCGTCGGCGGCGGCAGAACTACCAGCTCATCGACGCGACGGCCGCCGCGTGACGCATACGCGGGGGGAGACGCGCGTCGGGATCGGATATGACTCGCACCGATTCGTGCCCGGAAGCGGGGTCCTGCTGGGCGGGGTCACGATCCCCGCCGCGGTGGCGCTGACCGGGCACTCCGATGCCGATGCCGTCTGTCATGCGGTGACGGATGCGCTGCTTGGTGCGGCAGCGCTTGGCGATATTGGCGCGCTATTTCCCGACACGGATCCGGCCAACAAGGGCCGCGATTCGGTCGCGATGCTCCGGGAAGCCGTCAAGCGGCTTGGCGGGGCGGGGTGGGCGCCGGCGAACGTGGACGTCACCGTGGTGTGCGAGCAGCCGAAAATCGGGCCGCACCGCGATGCGATTCGTTCGAGCCTTGGGGCTGCGGTCGGGCTCGGCGCGGACGCCATCTCGATCAAGGGAAAGACCAATGAGGGCATGGGCTGGATCGGTCGAGGTGAAGGCCTCGCCGTGGTGGCGGTCGCGACCGTGATCCGGAAGTAGCGCGTGCTCGAGAGCGTATTGAACTGGGTGTCGGGCATGTCGCCCGCCACGCTGTACGCACTGATCGGGTTGGTCGCGTTCATCGAAGCGCTGTTCCCACCGGCGCCGGCGGATGTGGTCATCGCGCTCTGCGCATTCCTCGCGGCGCGGCAAGACGCGAACCTGTCGATCACGATCACGGTGATCGTGCTCGGGATGACGGCGGGCATGGCGGTGGTGTATTTGGTCGCGCGGCGCCTGGGCGCCGATTGGATGCACGCGCGGTTGAAGCGGTTCGGGGTGGACATGGCCGAGCAGCGCATGGAGGTCATGTACGGCCGGTACGGGATGGGCGCACTCTTCCTGGGACGCTTTGTGCCCGGCCTGCGCATGATCGTGCCTGCCGCCGCCGGGATGCTGCGATTGCCGTTCGGCCGCTCGATGCTGCTGATGGGCCTCGCGTCGCTGATCTGGTACGGGACGATCTCGATACTCGCGTATCAGGTGGGCAGCGACTGGGAGGCGTTTCGTGCCTCGATCGAGCGGCTTCTCGGCCGCTTTGGCCTGACGGCGGCGGCATTCCTGGCTCTAGCGGTCCTGGTTGGCTGGGCGACTTGGCGGCAGCGCAAGGCCCGGCGCGCGGAGTTGCGCAATCGGCCCTGAGCGCACAAGGTGAAAGCACCCGTGCCCGCTGAAGCGCCTCGTTCATTTCGGATCGAGCAGTATTCGGAGTTCCTCTCCCTCGAGCACGGGTCGAGCCCGCAGACGCTTGACGCGTATCAACGCGAAGTGCGCCGGTTGGCGGTTTGGTTGGCGGCTGCCGGCGCCGGCTCGCCGGCAGCGGTGACCCCGGAGCTGCTCCGCCGGTACGTGTATTCGCTAAAGGACGCCGGTCTCGCCGCCGCAAGCATCCGTCGCGCGGTCAGCGCGACCCGGACCTACTTCAAATTCCTCGCGGCGGAATCGGTCGTTCCCGCCGACCCGTCACTCCGCATCGAATCGCCGAAGCGGTGGCGTACGCTGCCCTCGGTGCTTAGCACGACCGACGTGGCCAAGATCATCGACTCGGTGCGGCTCGATGAACCGCTTGGCTTCCGCGACCGGGCGATGCTGGAGCTTGCATATGCGGCGGGGCTCCGGGTCAGCGAGTGGATCGGGATTGCGGTCCAGGACGTGCTGCTCGAGGACGGCTTGGTGCGCGTGTTCGGAAAAGGCGGAAAGGAGCGTCTTGTCCCGGTGGGGCGCACGGCCATCGGCGCCGTCGCGATGTACTTGCGTGAATCGAGGCCGTTGCTGGATCGGGGTCGCGGCAAGGGTCGCCTGTTCCTGAATGCGCGCGGCGGCCCGCTCAGCCGCATGGGGGCTTGGCAGATCCTGAAGCGCCACGTGGGCCGGAGCGGTGTGCGAACCAAGGTCACGCCGCATACGTTGCGGCACTCGTTTGCCACGCACCTGCTCGAGGGCGGCGCCGACCTCAGGGCCGTCCAGGACATGCTCGGCCACGTGGACATCGCCACGACCCAGATTTATACGCATGTTGACCGGGAGTACCTGCGATCGGTTCACCGTCAGTACCACCCACGTGGGTAGGGGCGACCGAAACCGTTCCGCCGTCCACCGGACTGTGCCCGCATGATCCTCGTCATAGACAACTACGACTCGTTCACGTACAACCTCGTGCAGTACCTCGGGGAACTCGGTGAGGCGCCGCATGTCGAGCGGAACGATGCGTTAACCGTGGACGAAGTCGCCGCCATGGCCCCCGATGCGATCGTGATCTCGCCCGGGCCGTGTACGCCGGCCGAGGCGGGGATATGCGTCCCCCTGATCCAGCGCCTCGCCCCCCACACGCCGATCCTCGGGGTTTGCCTCGGGCACCAGGCGATCGGCGCAGCGTTCGGCGCCCGGGTGATCCGCGCGCCGCGGGGAGTGATGCACGGCAAGACATCCGCCGTGATGCACGACGGAAACGCGCTGTTCCGTGGGCTGCCCTCGCCGCTCGAGGTCATGCGATACCACTCGCTGGTGGTTGAGCGTGGCACGATGCCCGAATGCCTCGAGGTAACTGCGTGGGCGCGCGATGACCGCACGGAAGTCCACGGCGTTCGGCACCGGGACCACCCCGTGTGGGGGGTGCAGTTTCACCCCGAAAGCGTGCTCACGGAACGCGGGCGGGACCTGCTCGCCAACTTCGTCCGGCTGGCCGCGGAGCGCCGGGCAACTCGTTGATTCGCACGGCTTTGTTTTAGCGGGCACCGACACCTATATTGCGTGGCGTGGATTTTGCATCCATGCCACCGGCCGGAGCGGTGCTTTAATGAGCATCCTGATTGTCATCCCGGCCAGACTCGGCGCCACGCGCCTCGCAAACAAGCCGCTGCGAATGCTCGGGGGAGTGCCCTTGGTGGTTCGCGTCCTGGAACGGCTCGCCGAGGTTGCGCCTGGGTACCGGGCGGTGGTGGCGACCGACTCCGAAGAGATTCGCGCGGTTGTGGCGGCTGCCGGCGGCGAGTCCGTCATGACGAGCCCCGCCCACTCCAACGGCACCGAACGGGTCGCGGAGGTCGCGAAACTCCAGGCGTTTGCGGACGCGCATGTGCTCGTCAACGTGCAGGGCGACGAACCATTCCTCCCCGACGATGCGATTACGGCCGCCGTGGACCGCGTCACGACACACGGCGATGACGTCGGCACGGTAGCGGCGCCGCTGCGCGCGGCGGTGGCGGCCGATCCGGCCGTCGTGAAAGTCGTCCGGGATGACAACGGGCGCGCGCTGTACTTCTCTCGCGCGCTGATCCCGTTCGCCCGCGAGGCGGCTGACGCGGCGATCCGCGATGCGTTGCTGTTGCGCCACGTCGGGCTCTATGCCTTCACTCGTGAGTCGCTCGCCCGCTGGGTGGCGCTCCCGCCACACCCGCTCGAGCTGGCCGAGCGCCTGGAGCAGCTGCGGCCGCTCGCGGGTGGGTTCCGGATTGGCGTGGCGAAGATCGCGACCGCCGGCCCGGGCGGTATCGACACTGAGACCGACCTCGAACGCGCCAACGCCGCCTGGCCGGCGTGGCCCGCATTTGATCAATCACCCGTACCCGCAGGTACTTCCTGATGCCGAACACTCCGACCGCTTCGCAGCACACGACCAAGTACATCTTCGTGACCGGCGGCGTGGTATCGTCGCTCGGCAAGGGGATCGCCGCGGCGTCGCTCGGCCGGCTGCTGGTCGAGCGCGGCTTGCGCGTGACCATGCTGAAGTTCGATCCGTACATCAACGTGGATCCGGGCACGATGTCGCCGTTCCAGCACGGCGAGGTGTTCGTGACCGACGATGGCGCGGAGACCGACCTGGACTTGGGGCACTACGAACGATTCCTGGACCGGCCGCTTTCGCAGCAGAACAACGTCACGACCGGTCGCATTTATTCCAGCGTGATCGCCAAGGAACGCCGCGGCGACTTCCTCGGCGCCACGGTCCAGGTGATCCCGCACATCACCGACGAGATCAAGGCGGCCATCCGCCGCCTCGGGACGGAGAACGACGTGGTGCTCGTGGAGATCGGCGGCACGGTCGGCGACATCGAGTCATTGCCGTTCCTTGAAGCGATTCGCCAGTTCCGCCAGGAAATCGGTCGCGAGAACGCGCTGTTCGTCCACCTGACGCTGGTGCCGTGGATTGCCGCGGCCGGCGAGGTCAAGACGAAGCCGACACAGCATTCGGTGCGCGAGCTCATGGAAATCGGTATCCAGCCGGACGTGCTAATCTGCCGTGCCGAGCGCGCGCTGGCCGAGGACGTGAAGAAGAAGATCGCGTCGTTCTGCAACGTCGAGTTCGGTGCCGTCATCGAGAGCCGCGACGTCTCGACGATTTACCAGATTCCGCTTTCGTTCCACGAACAGGGGCTGGACGCGCTGGTCTGCAGGAAACTCGGGCTCGAGACCCAGGAACCCGACCTCACGGAATGGCGCGAACTCGTGCACCGCGTGCTCGAGCCCTCCTCGCGCGTGCGGATCGCGATCGTCGGCAAGTACACGGACTACGCCGACAGCTACAAGAGCGTGCAGGAGGCGCTCATCCACGGCGGTATTGCCAACGATGTCGGCGTGGACATTGCCTGGACGTCGAGCGACCTCTTCACCGACCCGGTGAAGGCCCGCGAGTTGATTGCGCAGTTCGACGGCCTCCTCGTGCCCGGTGGCTTTGGCGTGCGCGGCGTCGAGGGCATGGTCGAGGCGATTCGTTCGGCTCGCGAGACCGGGACGCCGTTCTTCGGCATCTGCCTCGGGATGCAGGTTGCGATCATCGAGTTCGCGCGCACCGTCGCCGGACTCGACGACTCGAACTCGAGCGAGTTCATGCCCGAATGCTCGAATGCCGTGATTTCCCTGATGGAGACGCAGCAACACGTGACCGAGAAGGGTGGTACGATGCGGCTCGGCGCATATCCGTGTCGGCTGCGACCGGGGTCGCTTGCGGCGGAGGTCTATGGGGCGCCTGAGATCAGCGAACGCCACCGTCACCGCTACGAGGTGAGCAACGGGTACCGCGATCGCTTCCAGGAACTGGGCATGCGGCTGAGCGGACTTTCGCCGGACGGCTCGCTCGTCGAGATGATCGAGCTTCCCGACCATCCGTATTTCCTCGCGTGCCAGTTCCACCCCGAACTCAAGAGCCGTCCGACGCGCCCGCACCCGCTGTTCTCCGGTTTCGTCGCAGCCGCCGTCAAGGCGCGCAAGGCCAGGGCGCCGGGCCGGCCGGCGTCTGCGAACGCCGACGCGCCCGTGCGCGCCGTGGGGACGGCCCGCGCATGACCGTGTTGTTTCCGTCCGACCGTCTCTTCCTGATCGCCGGGCCGTGCGTGGTCGAATCGGACCGCGTGATGTTCCGTGTCGCTGACGCATTGGCCCGCCTGGCCGAGCGCGTACCGGGCGGCGTGATCTTCAAGGCGAGTTTTGACAAGGCGAATCGGTCGAATGCCGGTGCGCATCGCGGTCCGGGCGTATCCGATGGCCTTGCGGCCTTGGCGCGCGTGCGTGAACGCACCGGGCTGCCCGTGCTGACCGATGTGCATGAGGCGGCGCAGTGTGCCGAAGCGGCCGCGACCGTGGACGTCTTGCAGATCCCGGCGTTCCTGTGCCGGCAGACGGACCTGCTCGAAGCTGCAGGCGCGACGCGTCGCGCGGTGAACGTCAAGAAGGGCCAGTGGATGCACCCCGAGGGCATGCGCGGCGCCGTGGACAAGGTCCGGGGCGCCTCACGCAGGGCGTCCGGGCGGGGCACACGCGCTCGTGGCGGCGGTGAAGTCGCCGTCACGGAGCGTGGGTCGTTCTTTGGGTATGGCGACCTCGTGGTGGACTTCCGCGCACTGGTCCGCATGGCGGAAGCCACTGGAGCGCCGGTGATCTTCGACGGGACGCATTCCGTGCAGCAACCGGGGAAGGGGGTCGGCGGCGCGAGCGGGGGGGTGCGCGAGATGATCCGACCGCTCACGCTGGCCGCGATGGCCGCCGGCGCGCACGGGCTTTTCCTCGAGACGCATCCGGACCCGGCGCGCGCGCCCAGCGATGGGCCGAACATGATCCCGCTCAACCAGCTCGGCGACCTGGTCGACCGCGCTGTTGACGTGTGGGCGACGGCGCGAGCGGGTGCCACGCGGGCGTCGGGCCGACGGCCGAAGGCGCGGTCGTGAACCAGGCGGAGATCGTCACGCTCGGGCGTCGTGTCCTCGAAATGGAGCGGGATGCGCTCGCCGACGCCGCGACACGGCTCGGTCCGACATTCGGTGCGGCCGTCGAGTTGATCGCGGGTTCGCGCGGCCGGGTTATCGTCGCCGGCGTAGGCAAGTCGGGGTTGATCGGACGGAAGATCGCGGCCACGATGACGTCCACGGGGACGCCGGCGACGTTCGTGCACCCGGTGGAAGGCCTGCACGGGGACCTGGGCATCGTGAACGCGGACGATGTGGCGCTCCTCCTGTCGAAGAGCGGCGAGACGCAGGAGCTCTTGCCGTTCTTGGAACAGCTCAAGCGGCTGGGTGTACGGACGGTGGCCATCACGGCCGAGCGGGACTCCACGTTGGCGCGCCACTGCGACGTCAGCGTGGATGCCTCCGTGCGGGAAGAAGCCTGTCCGCACGATCTCGCTCCGACGACGAGCACGACCGTGGCGCTTGCACTCGGCGATGCGCTCGCGGTCGCGCTGCTTCAGCACAAGGGATTCCAGCGTGAGGACTTCGCGCGGCTGCACCCGGGCGGCGCGCTCGGCAAACAATTGTCCACGCGGGTGTCGGACGTGATGGTCGCGCAGGACCTCCCGTTGCTGTCCGGCGCGGCGACCATGCGCGATGCGATCGTGCACCTGGCGAAGCGGCGCGGGATTGCTTGTGTCGTGGACGGCGCCGGCGCGCTCGACGGCATCCTGACGACCGGCGACCTGACGCGCTTGATGGCGCGCGAACGGGACATCTGGGACGTACCGGTGACGACCGTGATGACGCGCACGCCGCGCCACGCGATCACCGATGAACTTGGCTCGGCGGTGGTGTATCGCATGGAGCAGGCCGGCGTCATCGCGATGCCGGTGCTCGATTCCGCCCGCCGTGTCGTGGGCATCGTCCACCTGCACGACCTGATGCGGGCGGGGGTGGCGTGAGGCCGGCAGGGTCTTCGCGCACGGCGGTCCTGGTGGCCACGATGGCCGCTGCGGCGTTGGGCGCGTCCTGCAGCCGCGCCGAGAGCCCGCCGGTTGGCGTGGGTGGCGCCATGGGCGACACCGCCGAGATGATCCTGTACAAGTCGCGGTTCGCGATCACGGACCGGGGCATGCGGCGCGCGGAGGTCGAAGGGGACTCGACCTACTTCTTCAACGACAACACGCGCATGGTCATCCTGCCGCTGCGGACGCGTTTCTTCAACAGCTCGGGGGTGCTCGAAGGGATCGTCACGGCGCGCGAAGGGACCTACGACACGCGCCTGGCGACGCTGGAGGCGCGTGGCGACGTCGTCATGACCGCGATCGATGGCAAGAAGATCGAGACGCCCTTTGCGCGCTTCGATCAACGACTCAACCAGATGTCCACCGACAGCAGTTTCGTGCTCTCGGAGCCGGACCGGGAGGTCCGGGGCATCGGGTTCGTGAGCGACGCCGACTTGAGCACGGTGCGCGTGATGAAGATGATCAGCACGAAGTCCATGCGGGTGGCGATCCCGCAATGATCGGCCGATCGATCGTTGCGGCCGCGGCGCTGGCGCTGGTCGGCGTCGGCTTGGCCACGCCGGCGCAGTCGCAAGAGCAGCCCCGTTCGCAGGAATGCGACCTGTTGATGAGTGGCGTTCGTGTTGCAGGCGAGTACACCTCGCGCTTCACCTCGTTCGCGCTGGCATCGGGCCGCCGCAACGACTTCGCCGGTGGCGGTGTTGACGCCCGCTGCACGAACTCCGACCAGCGGATCCTGGCGGACAGCGCCGAGAACTTCGGTGACCAGCGGACCGTGTATCTCATCGGCAAGGTGCGCTACAGCGAAGGGCGCCTGACGCTGAATGCGGACCGGATCACCTACCTGATGGGCGAGGAGAAGTTGATCGCCGAGGGCAACGTGAACGGGCGCACGTCGGGCGGTACGCGGTTCTCGGGTCCGCGTGCGGTGTACCTGCGCGCCAAGGCAGGGCTCCGGGCACAGTCACGGCTCGACGCCGGCGGGCGCCCCGACATGTGGATCAGCGCTGAGGACGCCGGCACGAGTTCCGGCCCGGCGGACTCGGCGCACGTGCTCGCCGACACGGTGATCAGTATCAATGATTCGGTCGTATTCGCCCGGGGCAAGGTCGTGCTCGAGCGGCCGGACCTGGTCGCCACCGGCGATTCGGCGATGCTGGACAACGGCGCGGAGCACGCGGCGATGCGCCGCGACCCGCGAATCGAAGGTCGCGGTGACCGGAAGTTCACGCTGATCGGCACCGAGATCGATATCTACTCGCGAAACCGCGAAGCCGAGCGCGTGCGCAGCGCCGGGTCGGCGAAGGCCACGAGCGACGACATCACGCTGACCGCCGACACACTGGACTTGCGCCTCGTTGACCGGGACCTGGACCGCGCGATCGCGTGGGGTAAGGGTGGTGCACGCGCCGCGCAGGGTAGTCGTGAGATCACGGCCGATTCCATTGACACACGCCTGCCGGGACAGCGGCTCCGCGACTTGACGGCCGTTCGTCGGGCGCGAATCGAGTCACCGGCGGACTCGACGGACATCCGCTCGAAGGAACGCGACTGGGTCACTGCTGATACCATCGTGGCGCACTTCGATTCAGTCCGCGCGCCGGGGGACACGGCAAACCGTCCGCGCCTGACGCGGCTGGTTGCGAGCGGATCGGCGCGTTCGTGGCAGCAGGCGATCCGCGCGGGCGTTGCACCACCGGACTCCACACCCGCAATCAACTACATGGCCGGACGCGTGATTGACGTCACGTTCGACGGCGATGGAGGGCTTGATCGCGTGCGCGTCGTGGATCAGGTGACCGGTGTGCTGGTCCAGCCGGCGGCGGACAGCACGAAGAAGGCCGCACCGACCGTGCGAAAGCCGCCCGGCGGCGTCATGAGTTCGCCGGCCGGCAGCCCACGTGGATCGCGGCGCGATGACTGACCACGAATCGCTCATAGGCGAGGTGCGTCGCGTCACCGACGGCGACCGGGGCATGGCCTTGGCCATGCAGGCGCTGATCGTCGCCACCCGCGAGCGCGAACCGGCGTCGCTGCACGAGATCGCACTCG
Source organism: Gemmatimonadota bacterium (assembly GCA_016874035.1). Taxonomy (GTDB): domain Bacteria; phylum Gemmatimonadota; class Gemmatimonadetes; order Gemmatimonadales; family Gemmatimonadaceae; genus Fen-1231. The sequence goes on along the minus strand of VGVM01000006.1, from coordinate 54,169 downwards.
CCCTGCACAGTGTCATGCAACACGGCGGCACCGCGGTGGGCGATGCCGAGGGGCCGCGGGCGTCGCTGGACGAAATACGCGGCCACCTCGCCGGCGCCGCGTTGCCGCGCCTGGTGGCAGCCGGCGTCGCGGAAATCGCGCCAGCCGAGGGCGGCGGAGACGGCTGGCGCCTTGCCGCGGCCTGGAGGGACCATGCCCACGCGGATCTCGACGCGCTGTTGACGGGTCTTCGGGATACGAGCGAACATCAGGTAGCGCGCCGCGCCGCCGTGAGCCGGATCGCGGGCGAGAGCGTGCTGCGGGCCGAAGGGCTTGTGAAGACCTTCCGGAAGCGGACCGTCGTCCGCGATGTGCACGTCAATGTCCGCCAGGGCGAGATCGTGGGACTGCTCGGGCCGAACGGCGCCGGGAAGACCACCACCTTTTATATGGTGGTCGGGCTCATCCCGCCGAATGCCGGGCGCATCTTCGTGGACGACGCCGACATTACGGCGATGCCGATGTACAAGCGCGCACGACAAGGCATCGGGTACCTCTCGCAAGAACCGTCGGTGTTCCGAAAGCTGACCGTCGAGGAGAACATCCTCGCGATCCTCGAGACCATGCCGCTCAGCGCTGACGAGAGGGCGACGCGGCTCGAGGGACTGTTGGACGAACTGAAGATCAAGCATCTGCGGAAGAGCAAGGCGTATGCCCTTTCCGGTGGGGAGCGCCGACGCCTCGAGATCACCCGCGCCCTGGTCACGCAGCCGCGGTTCATGCTGCTCGACGAGCCGTTCGCCGGCGTGGATCCGATCGCGGTGCACGACATCCAGCAGATCGTCGCCGGGCTGCGGGACCGCGGCATCGGCGTGCTGATCACCGACCACAATGTCGAACAGACACTTGATATCGTGGACCGGGCGTACATCATGTTCGATGGCGAGGTAAAGGTTTCTGGAACGGTGCGAGAGCTCGTGTTCGATGACACGGTCGCGCACATCTATCTCGGCCCCACGCTGACGGCGCGCCTCCGCCAACGCTTTGCGGCTGAGGCACCGGAGGAACCAGCGGCACACGAGGCACCAGCGGCCTCGGCGACCCTTGCCTCCCCAGGGGCGCTGGGCGCGCATGGCGAGGCCATGACATGAGGGCGGGGCTGAGCCAATCTGTTCGCCTCGGGCAGGAGATGAAGATCAATCCTCGCCTGTACCAGGCGATGGATATGCTCTACATGCCGTTGCTGGACTTGCAACAACACCTGAAGCAAGAGTTGCTCGTCAACCCATTCCTCGAGTTGTCGGACGACGACGACCCGGATGCGAGCGATGCGTCGGAAGCGGACGCCGACAACGGCGCGGACGACGCGGATGCGCAAACCGCGGCCGATGATGGAGGCGACGTTACCGATCTCGCCGCCGGGGCTGAAGGCGATGGTGCCGAGGACTCACAGCCGGACTCGGACGCCGATGCAGAGCCGGACCTCGCCGAGGCGCTCGCGTCGCCCGAGGAGGCCACGACACGCGACTCGGGTGAGTTCGAGAAGTGGGATGAGATTCTGACGGACGGCTTCGAGCCGGAAGGTGGCGTTCGCGAAGAACGTGAGGAGCGCGAGTATGTCGAACCGGTATCCGTGGCCGTCCGCGATCTCGCTGAGCACCTGCGCGAGCAACTGCAGCTGCTCGACCTGTCGCCGCGTCAGCGACTGCTCGCCGAGGAGTTCGTCGGTAACATCGGGGACGATGGCTACCTGACGGCCACGCTCGAGGAAATCCGCGAAGGCATCAACCAGGTGATGGCGGACGCAGCGGAGCGCGCGGGCCGCGATGAGGACGAGACGCCGCTGTTTTCGCCGGTTGAAGTCGAGCTGATGCTGGGCATTATCCAGGGGCTCGAGCCGGCCGGCGTGGGCGCACGTGACTTACGCGAGTGCCTCCTGCTGCAGTTGCGCGGCGACCGCGACGGCGATCGCGACCGCGAGTCGCTCGCGGTGCGCCTCGTGCGCGACCACTTTGCGGAACTGGTGGCGCACAAGTGGGGCGAACTGGCCAAGGCGACGGCGGAGACGCCGCAGGCGGTGCAGAAAGCGGCTGATCGCGTGGCGCAATTGAACCCGAAGCCCGGGCGGGCCGTCACCGGCGCGGCGGACCAGTACGTCGTACCGGATCTCGTGGTGGAGAAGATCGAAGGCGAGTACCTGGTCTTTGCCAATGACGGTCCACTTCCGCGCCTTCGGCTGAGCCGCACCTATCAGGACCTGGCGCGCGACCGCAAGCGGTTCGACGCGGAGCACAAGGAGTTCATCGCCAACAAGCTCAGCGCGGCCCAGTGGCTGATCCAGGCGATCGAGCAGCGGCGGCAGACGATGCTCAAGGTGATGCACTTCATCGTCAATCGGCAGCGCGAGTTCTTCGACAAGGGCATCCAGCACCTCCGCCCGCTGACCCTCCGGGAAGTTGCCGACGCGATCGGGATGCATGAAAGCACGGTCAGCCGCGTGACCAACGAGAAGTTCGTGCAAACCCCGCGCGGCGTCCTCTCGCTCAAGTTCTTCTTCTCGAGCGGGCTCGCCACGGTTGATGGGGAGGACGTCTCGGCCCGCAAGATCAAGGACACCATCGAAAAGCTCGTGAAAGCCGAGGATGTCCGAAACCCACTCACCGATCAGGCGATCGTGGCCGTGCTGGAACGCGACGGCGTGCAGATCGCGCGGCGCACCGTGGCCAAGTACCGCGACCAGCTTGGCGTGCTGCCGGCGCGCATGAGGAAACGCGTATGACTCACCTGATGACGCCGGAGCTGCCGTGACCGCCGAAGCCGCCCGAGTGGACGTGTCGGTGCTGGTGCCCGCACGCGACGAAGAGGCCAACATTGCACCGTTCGTCGCGCAGTGTGCCGAGGTATTCGCCGCACGCCCGGAGCAATACGAAGTGGTGTTCATCGATGACGGTTCGCGCGATGGAACCTGGGCCGCGATCGAAGCGATGCGCGCGCGGCACCCGTTCGTTCGCGCCATCCGCCACCGGGGCGGGCGCGGGATCGCCGACGCGCTGCGCAGTGGGTACCTCGCGGCGCGTTCAGACATCCTGGTCTTCTACCCGGCCGACCTCCAGTTCAAGCCGGAAGACATCCCGCGGCTGGTGGCGCCCGTCCTCGCCGGGGAGAGCGACATCGTGACGGGACGGAAGCAGGGGCAGTACGACAAGGCCTTCGTGTCGCGGGTGTACAACGGTCTGTCCCGCATGCTGTTTGACATCCCCGTGAAGGACCTCAACAACGTAAAGGCCTACCGCCGTGAGATCATGGACGACCAGCCGGTGCGACCGGACTGGCACCGCTACATGATCGTGATCGCCGTGGCGAACGGATACACCGTGTCCGAGGTGCCCGTGCCGCTGTATCCGCGCCAGGCAGGGAAGTCGAAGTTCGGACTTTCCCGCATCCCGATCGGCGTGCTCGACATGTTGTCGGTCTGGTTCGAGCTGCGGTTCAGCAGGAAGCCGCTCTTGGCGTTCGGGATGCTTGGAGGGGCGATCTTTGCCGTGGCCGCGATCGCAGGGGGTGCCTTGTTGTTCGCCGGGCAGGGCACGCGCCCGGTGTGGGCGGTCATCCAGACGGCGCTGGTCCTGGGTGCGGGTTCGTTTGCGACGGGACTGCTTGGCGAGCAAGTGGCCGCTGCCCGCGCCGAACAGCGCGAGATCCGGCGGCGGCTCGACGAGCTTGCCGCACGGTCCGACCGCACCGACTCGACCGACTGAGCCGTGCGTGTCCTTGTGGTCACCCACGGCTTTCCAAGCCATCCGGGTGATGCAGCGGGGCGGTTCGTCTGGCGCTTGGTCGAAGCGCTACGGGACGGCGGCGATCAACTACACGTGCTCGCTCCCGTCACGGCCCTTTCACCCGATGCAAGCTCCGCGGCCGGTCGCGCGCACTCCATGGGTGATGGGTGTACCGTCGAACGATTTCGTTACGCGCCGCGCAGTTGGGAGACGCTCGCGGGCACCGGCACCATGGCTGAGCAAGTGAGAGGTTCGCTGCGCGGCACACTCGCGTTTGCCGGGCTGGTCGGCGCTGGTGCGCTGGCGGTCCGGAGCGCGGTACGCGCATTCAAGCCGGATGTGATTCATGCCCATTGGTGGTTTCCGTCCGGCGTCTCGGTTGCGCTCGCGCAGAGCGGCGTCCCGACGGTGATCACCATGCACGGCAGCGACATCCGGCTCGGCCAGCAGCACCCGGTGCTTCGGGCGGCGTATCGCTGGTGCACGCGGCGCGCACGGGTGCGGACGGCGGTCAGCGCCTGGCTCCGTGACATCGCGCTCCAGCTTGGGCCGGAGTTCCCGGTCGACGTTGCTCCCATGCCGGTGGACGTCGCCCGGTACGCGCCCGGCGAAGGACGGCGCGAGGCGCGGCTGCTGTTCGTCGGGCGAATGAACGCGCAGAAAGGGCCGGCCGATCTCATTGCCGCGTTCGCACGGATGCCCGAACCGTTCACGCTGGACATGGTGGGCGACGGGCCGGAGATGGTGTCCTTGCAGGCTGAGGCGGCTCGACTCGGGCTGGCGGGGCGGATCCGCTGGCACGGGGCGCTTGCCGCGGACGACGTGGCGGCGCTCTACCGCGCGAGCGCGGTGGTCGCGATGCCGTCGCGCGACGAAGGACTCGGCCTCGTGGCGGTCGAGGCGATGCTGTGCGAGACGCCGGTCGTGGCGTACCGCTCCGGCGGTCTCCGGACGTTGGTCGGCGAGAGCCAAGGCGGTGTGACGGTCGAACCGGGCGATATCGCGGCGCTCGCAGCGGCGCTCGTGGATCGCGCGGGCGCGCGAACGGTACTTGCCCCGGCGCTTCGCGCGGACGCGGCGCGGATGCGCGAACTTTTTTCGCCGGCCGCCGTCGGCGCGCGTTATCGCGCGCTATTTGCCCGGGCGGTGGCATGAGCCGGTCCACGTGTTGGCGGGTGGCCCAGGTCGCCTTTGCAGCGGCGGCGACGATCGGCATTGTGCTCGTGGTCGCGGGGCAGTGGGGTGAGCTGACGAGCGCGGCACAGGGCGTACGCGTCGCGTGGGGCCGCGTGGCCTTCTCGGCCGTGCTGGTGGGCGCGGCCTATGCCGTGCTCATTGCGACTTGGCAGCGAACCGTGGCGGCGTGGGGCGAGCGCCTCTCGTTCCGTGACGCGGCGCGAATCTGGTTTGTCTCGAACCTTGGCCGCTATATCCCCGGCAAGGTGTGGCAGATCGCCGCGATGGGCGTTCTGGCTGAGCGTGCGGGCGTCTCGCCCGTGGTCGCCGTTGGGTCGTCGTTGGTCATTGCCGTCGTGAACATCATCGCGGGCTTCGCCGTCATCGCCGCGACCGGGGCGGGGAACTTCGGCGCCTTGGGTGTGACGCCCAATGCGATTGCGCTCGTCGTCGCCTTGAGCGCGGCGGTCCTGCTGGCGGTCCCGTGGATCCTGCCGCCGCTCACGCGGTTCGCGACGCGGCTCCTCGGGCGCGACGTCGTCCCCGGGAACCTTCCGATCCGCGCGGCGTGGGAAGCCGCGGTGGGCTGCTGCGCAGCGTGGATTCTCTATGGATTGGCTTTTCGGGAGCTGCACATCGCGCTGCTTGGCGGTCCAACTGGCGATGCATCGCGCTCCATCGCAGCTTTCACCGCGTCGTACCTCGCCGGGTTTCTCGTCCTGCCCGCACCCGGTGGGCTCGGTGTCCGGGAAGGCGCGCTGCATCAACTGCTGCCAGCGCTGGGACTGGCGACCGGCGGCTCGGCGCTGCTCGTGGTCCTCGGCTCGCGCATCTGGTTGACGGTCCTTGAAATCGTTCCCGGCGTCGTCCTCCTCGCGATGGGCGGCCGTCGGTTCACCTTGACGCCCCGTGCATGAGTAAGCCAGTCGCCTCGACCTCCGCTGCTGTCCAGACGCCCACAGGCCCGCGCTTCGCGTCGGCGTGGGCCGCCTTGGTGTACACGCTGTGTGCCATGACGCTCGCGTGGCCCGTGCTCGCGGGGAACTTCCTGGTCGAGTGGCGGAGCGACCAATACCGTGCCGGATTCGCGTTCCGCGAATTCGCCGCCGAGACGATGAAGGCGACCGGCGGATTTCCGCAGTGGAACCCGTACTTGTTTGGCGGCATGCCGTACGTGTCCGCCATGCACGGCGACATCTTCTATCCCACCTTCCTGCTTCGCCTGATCCTGCCGGTGGACCTCGCCATGTCGTGGGGTATGGTGCTGCACTTCATCTTGTGCGGCCTGGCGACGTATTGGTTCCTCAGGATTGCCGCTCACTCGGCGTTCTGGCCGGCGATCGTCGGCGGCATGGCGTACATGATGGCCGGGTTTGTCAGCTCGCTGGTCTCCGCGGGCCACGACGGGAAGCTCTTCGTCAACGCGCTGTTCCCGGTGACGTTGATCGCGCTCACCTGGTGCATCTGCGACGCGAAGGCCTGGGCCTGGGGCCTGCTGGCGTTGGTCGTCGGGTTGGCGCTCCTGACGCCGCACCCGCAGTTGGCGCAGTATCTGCTGCTCGGTGGTGGCGCTTGGGCGCTGTTCCTTGCTTTTGCGCCGGGTGTGGGCGATGCGCGGCTTCCCGCTGGGCAGGCGTTCACTCGCCTCGGCCTGGCGCTCGGCGCCGTAATCGTGGGGTTCGCGATTTCGGCGATCCAATATGTGCCGGTCATGGAGTACACCCCGTGGTCACCACGCGCCGGCGGCCAAGGGTACGATTTCGCGACCCAGTTCTCGTTCCCGATTGAAGAGCTCTTCAACCTGTACCTCCCGCAGTTCAGCGGTCTCCTGGACAAATACTGGGGACGCAACGGGATTCACTTTCATAGCGAGTACGCGGGCGTGCTGGTGTTGATGCTTGCCGGCGCCGGAATCACCGGCGTGGTGGGCAGCGCTGCAAAGCGCTTCCAGCGATTCTGGATCGCGACCGGGTTTGTCGCGTTGCTCTGGGCGCTGGGTGGCAGCACGCCCTTCTACCAGGTGATCTACGCCATCGTGCCCGGGACGAAGTTCTTCCGTGCGCCGAGCACGATCTTCTTTATTGTTGCATTCGCGACGGCGATGCTGGCCGCGGCGGGCACGGCCCGGGTCCTCGAGCGACGCGTTCCGCGCGGATACCTCATCGGCTGGGGGGTTGCCGGTGCCGTGGTCACCTTGCTCGCGGTCTCGGGCGGCCTGACGAGCCTGGCGCACAGCCTCGCCGTCGCCCCGCAGTTGGCCGACCGGGTGGACGCCGGCGCCGCGGAGCTGAAGATCGGTGCGCTGCGCTCGTTGGTTTTCGTAATCGTCGGTGCAGGGCTCATCCTGGCGATCGGCACTGAGCGCCTGCGCGGTTGGCAGGCTGGCCTCGCCCTGACCGCGTTCGGTGCATTCGACCTCTGGACGATCGAACGGCACTACTGGGGATTCGTGCCGCCGGCGGCGCAGGTGTACGCGGCGGACGCGACCACCGAATACCTGAAGCGCCTGCCGGCACCGGCGCGCGTACTGACAAACGTGGACCCGAACTTCCCGTACACGCCCAACGACCCGTTCCTGACCGGCGACGCGCTCATGGGGCACCGCGTGCCGGTGACCTACGGGTACCACGGTAACGAACTCGGCCGCTATCAGCTCTTTGAGCAACCGGAGATGGCGGGGAACCCGACCACGTGGGCGATGACCAACACGCGGTTCCTGCTGACCAACAACGATTCGATCGGGATCCAGGGGCTCACGCGAGTCGCCGGGCCGGTCGTGAATGCCGCCGGCACGACGGTGACCCTGTACGAACTGCCCGGCGAGCAGTCGCTGGCTTGGGTGGTCCCCGTCGCCACGAAGTACGCGGATAACGCCGTTACCGAGACCCTGCGCGCCCCGAACTTCCCGGCGCGCAGCGTCGCGCTCATGGCGACCGATGCCAACATCCCTGACGTCACGCTGGCCGCCATCCCCGAACCGCTGAAGACCAGCGTGGCGGTGAAGTCGTATGCCCCGGGGCGGATTTCCCTCGAGCTGAGCGAACCCGCAGCCGCCGGCTCCGCGCTTGTCGTGGCCGAGAACTATTTCCCGGGGTGGACCGCGTCGGTGGACGGAAAGGCGGTCAAGGTCGAGCGGACAAACCTGACGATCATGGGTGTGCCGCTCGAGGCAGGCGCCCGGCGCGTGGAACTGCAGTTCGCCAGCCAGTCGTTTGCGCGCGGAAAGGCGATCACGCAGGTCGCACTCGCGATGGCGGTGCTGGCGATGCTGGTCGGCCTTGCGCTCGCGCGTCGCGGGCGACCGTCCGTGGGAACGTCGACGACCAGGGAGGCGTAATCGTCGGATGACTGCCGCGCCCGGGGATGTCCTCGTCATCGTCCCGACGTACAACGAACGGGAAAACGTTACGGCGATCATTGACGCCGTGCAGCAGGCGAGCGCGCGCACGCATGTGCTGATCGTGGATGACAACTCGCCCGATCGCACCGGCGACATCGTGGCCGGAATCGCCGCCTCGAACGGCCGGGTGCACCTCCTGCGACGCGCGGGGAAGCTGGGCCTTGGGACGGCGTACCGTGACGGCTTTCGCTGGGCGCTCCAGCGCAGCTACGAGTACGTCATGGAGATGGATGCGGATTTCTCGCATGACCCCAAGGACATCCCACGGTTCATCGAGGCGGCACAGGACGCCGACTTCGTCATCGGGTCACGATATCTCGATGGCAACGTGACCGTCACGGACTGGCCGATGTCGCGCCTGATGCTCAGTTACTTCGCCAACGTGTACGCCAGGACGGTCACCGGGCTCCGCATCTGGGACCTGACCGCCGGCTACAAGTGCTTCCACCGGCGGGTGCTGGAGGCCATTGATCTTGGCGACGTGCGGTCGAACGGGTACGGCTTCCAGATCGAGATGAATTTCCGGGCGTTTCGCAAGGGATTCCGCTGGAAGGAGATCGGTATCGTCTTCAGCGACCGGACGCACGGCACGAGCAAGATGCACGGCGGGATCGTCCGTGAAGCGTTGCTGATGGTCTGGCGCCTGCGATGGTGGGCGATCACCGGCCGCGTGTAGTGGGCATGCCGTTCTGGAAGTTGACCGGTTCGGGCAACGACTTCGTCTTCGTGGACGGCCGGGGGCACGACACGCATGCGCTCGAGGCTCCCGAATCGGTGCGCCGTATCTGCGCTCGCGGGACAGGCGTGGGCGCTGACGGTCTCGTGGTGGTGGATCGTGCCGAGCCGGGCCAGGCATTTGCCATTCGGTACTACAACAGCGACGGGTCTCGCGGTGAGCTATGCGGAAACGCATCGCTGTGCTCCACGACATTGGGTGTCCGGCTCGGGCTTGGTCCGCCGTCCGGATTCTCGTTCGGGACCGATGCGGGCGTCGTCGCGGCTCGGCAGCAGGACGGTTGGCCGGAGATTGACCTTCAGCCATCGCAGGACCTGCGCGTGGATGCCGGGATCGCCACGGAACCGGGCGAGCAACGGATCGGGTTTGTGAACACGGGCGTGCCGCACCTGGTGGTGCTTGTCGGCTCGGTTGAGGCCGTTGATCTGCCGCGCCGCGGCCGGGAGCTTCGGCACCATCCAAGCCTCGTAGCAGGCGCCAACGTCAACTTCGTCGCCGCAGCCGGGCCGGAGTGGCGCATGCGGACCTACGAGCGCGGCGTGGAGGGGGAGACGCTGGCATGCGGCACCGGCTCGGCGGCCTCGGCAATCTTGCTGTCGAGTTGGGGCCTGGCGTCACAGCCGGTAACCATCCGGACTTCGTCCGGAATGCCCGTGCGGGTGGGCCTGTCGGGCAGCCCTGGGGCCTTGAGGCCCGCCTTGCGCGGCGAGGGGCGGCTGGTCTTTCACGGGGAGCTGGCGGGTTAGACCTCGCCGGCGGTTTTCCACGCCAATGCCGACAACTAGTTTACATAATACATATTATCGGCACTACACAGAAAGCCGGCTATATCGTGCAACGTGTGAGGCGAACTCGCTTACCGCCTTGTTGGGAAAGGACTTACGCTAGCTGCCGGCTGCTCGGCCTCGGAGCTCCCCGAGGCGGACCTTTGCTTCGTTCTGCAGCGGCGACTCTGAGTCGGCGGCCATCGGTTCCCAGATCTTCCGGGCTGCCGACGTGTCGCCCGCGGCCATGTACATCCGCGCGGCATCGGCGCGGAATACGTGCTTGTCCGCGTCGAACGGTGCGGCTTCCGCGGCTGCCACGTAGTGCTCGGCTGCCTTGGCCGGCTGCTTGGAGTCTGCGTACCCGGCGGCCAGCATTTCCTGAACAGCGGCCTTGAAATGGCGTTCGGACGGGTTGGCGGCGCTCAGCACCTTGATCCCGTCCTCGAACTTGCCGTCGCCGTAGTGGATCTGCGCCAGGAGCAGCCGTGCCTGAATCGCACCGGGGGTCCCCGGATAGCGGTCCACGAGCTTCTCCAAGTCGGTCTTGGCCAGCGCCGGGTTCCCCGAGTAGAACGCGTTCTGGGCAGTCATGAACGCCGATTCCGCGCGGTCGGCCTTGAGGCGGTTGGATTGCTTCCAGAACATCCCGGCGCCGATCAGTACGACCAGGCCCGAGGATACGCCAATGACGACGTTGCGGTTCCTCGATACCCAGTCGCGGAGCGACTCGAGCGTCAGTTCGACTTCGCTGTCAGGTGTTGCGGCGGTGCCCATACGATTGATCTCCTGTAGCCTTGAAAAATAGCCGCGTGACTTCCCTAACGCAGGTGGGAGAAGGTCAGCGTGAGGAGCTCGTCCTCCATCGCCCGGGCCTGGCTTCCGCCGTCGGCGAAGGCGTGCTGGACACAGTGCCGCAGGTGGTGGCGCATCAGTTCGCGGCTGACCCCCTGCAGCGCCTGCTGCACCGCCGAAATCTGGGCCAGGATGTCGGCGCAGTAGCGGTCGGTCTCGACCATTCGCTGGATTCCGCGGATCTGGCCTTCGGCGCGGCGCAATCGCCGGAGGTTCGCTTCACGTTCGTCGGTGGTAACGGCCATGGCATGCCGCGGAGGGAAGCCGGCCCGCTTGCGGGGTGTTCGTGTCGGTTTCTTCATGATCGGTTGGCCGCAACGCGGCGAAGGCGAAGGCTGTTGGCGACGACGCTGACGGAACTCGCCGCCATCGCAATGCTTGCGACGACCGGGCTCAGGAGTATGCCGGTCCACGGGTAGAGCATCCCGGCGGCGAGCGGGATCGCGATCACATTGTAGCCGAACGCCCACCAGAGATTCTCGCGGATGACGCGCATGGTTGCGCGCGCGAGGACAATGGTGTCGGCCACCCCGTCGAGCCCTGGCCGCATGAGCACCACGTCCGCGGCATCGGCCGCGAGGTCGGTGCCCCGGTGGACGGCGATGCCGACGTCGGATTTCGCGAGCGCGGGTGCGTCGTTCACCCCGTCGCCCACCATCGCGACGACATCGCCGTTCGCTTGCCATGCGGCGACGGCACGGAGTTTCTCGTCGGGGGCAACGCCGCCCCGCGCATCGGCGATCCCCACGGCCTGCGCGACGGCGGCAACGACCTCGGGGCGGTCGCCACTCAGCACGGACGTCGCGATGCCAAGGCGGTGTAGGCGACGGACCGCGGCGGGAGATGTGTCGCGCACCGAGTCCGCCAGGGAGATCCAGGCGATCACCCGCTTCTCGCGCGAGACGGCGACGGTCGTCGAGGCGGCCCCGGTTGCCGTGTGAGGCGGACCGCTTTCCCGCGCGCCGATGCCGCGCGCCGGGACTCCCCCGGCGGTCGCTCCGGCAAACGACGCCGAGCCGACCCGGACCTCGGATCCCGCGATCAGTGCACTCGCGCCTTCGCCGGGCCGGACCGTGTGCCCGGTCGCATCCGGGATCGAAATCCCCTTCTCCATCGCGGCCCGAGCGATCGCCGCCGCCACCGGATGGGATGACCCGCGTTCGGTCGCGGCGGCAAGGGCCAGGACCTCGTCAACCGAAAACCCGATCGGAGTTACGTCCGTGACGCGCATCTCACCCGCCGTGAGCGTTCCGGTCTTGTCGAGCGCGACGCGCGTGACCGACGCGGCGCGTTGAAGCGCGCCGCCGCCCTTCACCAGCACCCCCAGCTGGGCGCCGCGACCGGTGGCAACGACGACTGCGGCGGGGACTGCAAGCCCCATTGCGCACGGGCACGCAATGATCAGCACGGCGACCGCTGCGCTCAGCGCGGATCCCGCCGCACCGACTCCGCCGACCACCAACCAGACCGCGGCCGTTGCCAATGCGATCGCGACAACGACCGGAACGAACACCGCGGCGATGCGATCCACCAGCGACTCCACGGCCGCGCGTTCCCCTTGCGCCTGCTGCATCAGCAGCGCGATGCGCGCGATCAGCGTTTCGCGGCCCGACGCCCGCACGCGCACGTGCAGGACGCCGTCCGTGCTGAGGGTGCCGGCCACGACGGCGTCGCCCGCTCGCTTGGTCGAGGGCATGGCTTCGCCGGTGACGGCGGATTCGTCCACTCCGCTGGTGCCCTGCTCCACTACGCCGTCCGCCGGAACTCGCGCTCCCGCGCGGACGAGCACCAGGTCGCCGGCCGCCAGGGACCCGGCGGGAACCTCACGATCCCCGTTCGGCGTGACCAGTGTCGCCACGTCGGGCACCAGTGCGACCAGGCCTTCGACCGCCTTCGAGGCCTCAGTGCGCGCCCGGGCGTCGAGCGCGTTGCCGACCAGGAGGAAGCCGATAATGAACGCGATGGCCTCGTAGTACAAATGCGCCGGGACGCCCGCGCTCGCGAGCACGTGCGGCGTGGCGAGCGCGACCGTCGAATACAACCACGCCGCGAGGGTGCCGAGGGCAACGAGGACGTTCATGTCCGCCGCGCCATGACGGAGCGCGGCCAATGCCCGCGAATAGAAGTGCCGGCCCGCCCAGAGCATGATCCCCGTGGCCGCGAACGCCTGCACCACCCCCGATGGGGCGAAGGCCTCGTGCGCGCCGTCCATGGGCATGCTCATGCCGAGCGCGCCTACCGCGAGGGACGCGGCCGCCTTCGCCCAGAGCAGGCGCTGCCCGCGGCTTGCGGCGTGGTCATGGCCGGCGGAGCCCGTGCCTGCGCTTGGCGCCGGATTAATGGAATGGCCTGTTGCGTGCCGATCCGCCTCGGACCCGGGTGGACGGCCCGGTCCCGGCCCCGCGCCCGACCCGACATTCCGCGGCGTGAGCGTGTACCCCTCGTCGGCGACGCGCGACTGGATGGCGGCGATCGGCACCTTGTCGCCGTCGAAGGTCACGTAAGCCGCCTTCGTCATCAGGTTCACGGCCGCATGGGTGACACCGGGAACGGAACCGATGGCCTGCTGCACGCGTCCGACACATGCCGCGCAGTGCATGCCTTCGACGGCGAATTCGACGCGATCCTGCTCGGCCGTCGGGTCGGGCGCGGCCGCCGGCGTCGAGTCGGCGTGAATCGGGAGTGATCGGGACATGCCTCAATATACCCCCAGGGGGTATATCTGTCCATGGCCGGCGCCGCCGAAGTGCCCCCGGCCTGATTCGAACAGGCGACCTAGCGTTTAGGAAACGCTTGCTCTATCCAGCTGAGCTACGGGGGCAACGCCCGAATCGTAGGGCATCGGCGCCGGCCATGCCACTGATCCGGATCCCGGCGGCGTGGCGCTAATACGTGATCAGCGCGGCGCTGGGCCGGCCGCCAAGCGCCGCGCGGCCACCCAAGGCGGACAGCTCGATCAGGAACGAGCAACCGATGACCGTCGCGCCGCAGCGTTCAATGAGGCGGCACGCTGCCGCCGCCGTCCCGCCCGTCGCGAGCACGTCGTCCACCACCAGGACCCGCGCGCCGACCTTCACGGCGTCGGCGTGCATCTCGAGCGCGTCGGTCCCGTACTCGAGCGCATAGGATTCCTTGACCACCGCCGCCGGCAGTTTCCCGGGCTTTCGCATCGGCACGAACGACGCGTCGAGCGCGAGCGAGATCGGCGTGCCCAGCAGGAAGCCGCGGCTCTCGATCCCGACGACATGCGAGATGTGATGCGCGCGGAACGCGTCAGCCATTGCCTCCGTGGCGGCGCGAAATGCGGCGCTGTCCGCCAACAGCGGCGTGATGTCCCGAAAGAGGATACCGCGTTTCGGAAAGTCGGGGACGTCGCGAATCAACGCCCGCGCCGCGGTCGCGGCGGAAGTCATGCCGACCAGCCGTGTTCGCCCAGCAGCGGGACGAACCGCACGGGCTCGCCGTCTGATTGCACGATGCGGGTACCGCGGCGGGTGGCGAGGATGAGTCGCTGCGCCTCGCGATCCCCGACGGGCACGACAAGGCGGCCGCCCTCAGCGAGTTGCGACACCAGCGGTGCGGGCACGGACGGCGCCGCCGCGCTGACAATGATGGCGTCATACGGGGCGTTCGCCGCCCAACCCGCGGACCCGTCCCCGACGATGACGTGGACGTTCGTTGTTCCCGCGAGCCGCAACGCCTCGCGTGCGCGGTCCGCCAGGGGCGCGACCGTCTCGATGCTGTACACGGTGCCCGCCAGCGCGCCGAGCAGCGCGCTTTGGTATCCCGAGCCGGTGCCGACCTCGAGCACCGTGTCCGTCGGCGTGATCGCGGCGAGTTCGAGGGAACGGGCGTGGACATACGGCTGGCTGATGGTCTGGCCGGAGCCGATCGGCAAGGCCGAATCTTCGTACGCACGGTGCGCGACGCCGGTGGGCACGAACACGTGCCGCGGCGTCTTCGCGATCGCATCCAGCACCGCCTCCGAGCGGATTCCCTTGTGTCGCAGTTCTTCAACCAGGCGGCGTCGGGCGCCGGTCAGTTGCGGGGGCGCGGTCACGGCTGGCGCCACCACTCGTCCGCATCGTCCAAGCGTGCCTGGTGCGTGGCGTCCAGGTGCAGTGGTGTCACGGAAATGAAGCCGCTTCGCACGGCGTCCACGTCGGTGCCCTCGCCCGCACTCCAGGTGACCGACCCACCGCCGATCCAGTAGATCGGACGCCCCCAGGGGTCCTTCATCCGCGCAACGGAGTCCGAGAACACGCGGCGACCGAGCCGCGTCAGGCGGACGCCCTGGATCTCCGCGGCAGGAATCGCCGGGATGTTGACGTTGAGCAGCGTATGTGCGGGAAACGCGGGGAGCGCGGTCAGGTGTCGCAGGAGCCGCGCCAACGGCTCGACATGCGGTTCGAGCGCATCGGGATGTGACAGGAAATCACGGCCCGCGAAGCTCACGGCGATCGCCGGTACGCCGAGCGCGAGCCCTTCCATCGCGGCCGCCACCGTGCCCGAATAGAGCACGTCCTCGCCCATGTTCGGCCCGTGGTTGACGCCGCTGAGCACAAAATCGGGGCGCTGCGGAAGCAGCGCCTCGATGGCGAGCATGACGCAATCGGTCGGCGTGCCGTCCACCTGCCACCGGCGTTCGCCCAATTGCACTGGTCGGAGCGGGTGGTGCAGCGTCAGCGAGTGACTCATCGCGCTCTGTTCCCGGTCCGGCGCGA
Organism: Gemmatimonadota bacterium; assembly: GCA_016874035.1. GTDB lineage: Bacteria > Gemmatimonadota > Gemmatimonadetes > Gemmatimonadales > Gemmatimonadaceae > Fen-1231. Next base: position 38,756 of record VGVM01000006.1, on the reverse strand, counting down.
CGACATAGACCTCGCCGAGCTCGCCGGCGGCGCGTTCGAGGCACGCGAGGCCGTGTGCGAGGATGCCGTCGTCGTTGCTGCAGAGCAGGCGCATCAACGCCGGTCTCCGTTTGCGAGGGCCTGGATGTCCCGCAAGTCGCGCTCAATGGCGCGAATCGAGTCAAGGTCGAGTGCCCGGCGGGCTTCGGCCTTCATGCCGCCGGCGCGCCGCGTTTCGTCGAGCCGCAACCGTGCGCCTTCGATCGTGTATTTCTCGTCGTACAGCAGGTGCTTGACCAGCAGGATCATCTCGATCTCGCGCCGCTGGTACACGCGGTTCCCGCTCCGGTTCTTGGCGGGGCTCAGGAAACGGAACTGGGATTCCCAGTACCGCAGCACGTGCGGCTTGAGCTCCGTCATCTCGCAGACTTCACCGATCGAGAAGAACTCCTGTACGGGTTCGGGGCGTTCCGCCGGGCGGGTCGCCATCAATCCTCCTCGCCGCGCAACTCGCGGCCCATCAGTTCAACAAGCGCCCACCGCGCGGGCTGGCGCTCGAACAAGATGCGGTGCACGGCCGCGACGATCGGCATGTCCACGCCCTCGCGCTGCGCGAGCATGTGTGCGCTTTCGGTGGTCGTCACGCCTTCGGCGACGGTCTCACGCCCGGCGAGCGCTTCGGACAGCGTCTTCCCTCTCCCGATTTCGAGGCCGATCGTGCGGTTGCGGGACAGCGAGCCGGTGCACGTCAGGACGAGGTCGCCGATCCCGGCGAGTCCGGACAGCGTGGCCGGCCGGGCCCCCATCCGCGTCGCCAGCCGCTGCATCTCGGCGAGGCCGCGGGTAATGAGCGCGGCGCGCGCGTTGAAGCCGAGTTGCAGGCCGTCGGCGATGCCGGTCGCCACCGCCATGACGTTCTTGAGCGATCCGCCGAGTTCGACACCCGTCACGTCGTCGTGGGTGTACACCCGGAAGGATGGCGAGCGAAACGCCTGCTGCACGCGCGTCGCCGCGTCGGCATCCACCGACGCCGCCACGATTGCCGTGGGCTGCCCCGCTGCGACCTCGGCTGCGAAGCTCGGCCCGCTGAACGCGACAATCGGGCGTCCTGGCAGGCACGCGGCGGCGACGTCCGACATGAGCGCCAGCGTCGCACGCTCGATCCCCTTCGACGCCACGACAATGGTTGCACCTTCCTTCACGTGCGGCGCCGCGGCCGCGAGCACGGCCCGAAGGACGTGGCTTGGCGCGGCCGCCACGACGACATCAGCCTCCGCCAGCGCCTCGTCGAGATTGAACGACGCCTTGAGTGTCACGGGAAGGGTCACGCCGGGCAAGAAGCGCGCATTCTCATGGCTGCGCGCGATCCCGTCTGCGACGTCGGGCTCGTGCGCCCAGATCGTCGTCGCGTGGCCGTTCTCGGCGAGCAGCGCGGCCAGCGCGGTGCCCCACGCCCCCGCCCCGATGACGGCGGCGGTCATGGTTTCGCGCTCCCGGGAGTCGTGAACCGCGGCTCGGTGCCGGCGATGATCCGGCGGATGTTGGCGCGGTGGAGCCAGATGACGAACGCGCCAATGGTCGCGGCGCCACCGGTCAGTTCGGTGCCGCCGCGCTCGAAGTAGAGCAGCAACGGCAGCACCGTGGCGCCGACCATGGACCCGAGCGAGATCCAGCGCGTCAGGCCGACGGCCAGCGAAAACGCCACCAGAGCGCCGACGAGAGGGATTGGTGCGATCGCGGCAAAAGCCCCCGCCGTGGTCGCGACCCCCTTACCGCCGCCCCTCCAACCGAGGAATGCCGGCTTCGCATGTCCCAGGATCGCCGCGGCGGCCAGCGCGAGCTGCTGGAGTTCCCCAACCGCGCTGTGTCGGAAGAGCAGGATGGGCAGCGCGCCCTTCGCCGCGTCCGCAAAGAGGACGGCGAGCGCCGGCCACGTGCCAAGCTCACGATACACGTTCGTGGCGCCCAGGTTGCCGGAACCCACGGTCCGGAGGTCCACACCCTTGAGCGCGCGACCGGCGATGTATGCCGTCGGGATCGAGCCCACAGCGTACGCGACGAGGACCGCAACCCACGGGAAGTCGCTCACGACTTCTTCCGGAGCAGGATGCGCAGCGGATTCCCGCTGAAGCCCCAGCGTTCTCGAAACCCGTTGTGCAGGTATCGCACGTAGTGCTCGGCGACGAGTTCCGGATGGTTCCCGAACACCGCGATGGAGGGCGGCACCGCGTTCACCTGCGTCGCATAGTTGAGGCGAACCTCGTGCCCAGCAGCTTGCGGCGGCTGCAGGCGCGCGAGCAGCTCGCCCAGCCCGTCGTTGACCTCCGAGGTCGAGATCCGCTTGTGCCGCTCGGCGTGTACGGTCAGGATCGCGTCGAGGACCTTCGCGACGCGTTGCCCCGTGCGTGCACTGATGAACAGGAACGGCACGAACCCGAGGAACGGCGCTTTTTCGGCACAGTCGCGCTCGAAATGGGCGGCGGTCTTGTCGCCCTTTTCCTTCACATCCCACTTGTTCACGACGACAATCAGCCCGCGACCGGCGTCCCAGGCGAGCGCCGCGATCTTCAGGTCCTGGTTATGCAGCTCCTCGATCGCGTCGATGACCAGCACACAGATGTCCGCGCGTTCGATCGCCCGACGCGTGCGGAGGGCGGAATAGAACTCGACGCCCTCGTCCACCTTCGCTTGGCGGCGCAGGCCCGCGGTGTCCACGAAGATCAGCGGCTGCCCATGGTAGGTCATCGGCGTGTCGATCGCGTCCCGCGTCGTTCCGGCGATTTCAGACACGACCAGCCGTTCCTCGCCCAGCAGCCGATTGATCAGCGACGACTTGCCGACATTCGGGCGCCCGATCACGGCCACGCGCAGGGCGTCGGCATCCTCGCCCGCCGTCGCCGGCGGCAATTGGGCCACCAGCACATCGAGCAGGTCGCCGGAGTTCTTGCCGTTGAGCGCCGAAACCGGGTAGGGATCCCCCGCCCCGAGGTTGTAGAGCTCGTAGAAGTCGGTGTTCCGGGGGTCGTCCACCTTGTTCGCCACGACGATCCACGGTTTCCCCGAACTGCGAAGCGCGGCCACGATGTCGCGATCGGCGGGGTGAAGTCCAGTGGCGGCATCGAGCACGAGGAGCAGCAGGTCGGCTTCGCCGATCGCGACATCCACCTGTCGTCGCACTTCGGCGTCCAGCGAACCCGGTGCGGCGCCGTCGAGGATGCCCCCCGTGTCCACGAGCCAGAACGAGCGGCCTCCCCACTCAGCCGCGGCGAAATGTCGATCGCGTGTCGTGCCCGCTTCCTCGCTCACGATCGCCGAGTCGGTCCCGACGATTCGATTGAACAGCGACGACTTGCCGACGTTTGGCCGTCCGACCAGGGCGACAACCGGGCGGCTCATGCGGTCGCCTCGCGCACCGCGAGCTCCTGACCGTTGGCCAGCACATCCACGAAGTCGTAGGACGGCCAGATCGGCATCGGTGCCGAGAGCCGCACCGACTCAAGCGTCGAGTCATCGAGAAACACACTGCCCTCATTGAGCGATTCGGCGGGAATCAGGAGAACGTCGAGCTCCTCGCGCCCCCGCGCGGCCGCGGTGATGTCGGCACCCACCAGCAGCCCAGCCGTGGTCGTGGTGGGGCCGAAGAGTGAGTTGGTCACCGGTATCAGCGTAAACCGCGCTCCTGTTTGCGCGGCAAGTTGTTCGAGGATCGGCGGGAGCAATGGCGCCATGGACTGCCCCGTGACGACACCGACTTCCAACCCGTCGGCGCGCGGGAGTTCCGGGAGTCCATCGGCGATCCGCTGCCGCAGCGAGGCGACAGCCCCGACGCCGTTTTCGATCTGGTCAAAGTCGCCGTAGAAATCGGCGGAAGGGAGCTCGGCGCCAGCCAGCAGGTACAGCTCGTCGGATCCGAACACCCACGTGGTGCCCCGCTCCGCGCGAGCGCGAGCGCCCCAGCGTTCGGCCACGGCCAGCAGCGCCGCGGCGTTCGTCGGCGTCATGCGCTCACCCGTATACAAGTGCGAGAACTGCGTCAGCCCCACCGGTACGAGCGCCGTGGTGATCACCGCATCGCCGAACGCCCAGAGGTCAGCGAGCGACTGCTCGAGCACGGCGGCGTCGTTGAGACCCGGCACCACGACCATCTGGCAATGGAACTTGATGCCGCCGGCCGCCAGCGTCTTGAGCTGGGCAAGGATGTCGGGCACCCGCGGGTTGTTGAGCAGGACCTTGCGGGCCTCCCACGGGGTCGCGTGCACCGAGACGTACAGCGGCGACAACCGATATTCGAGGATCCGCTCGACATCGCGCGGCTTCAGGTTCGACAACGTGGCGAAGTTGCCGTACGCAAACGACAATCGGTAATCGTCGTCGCGGATATACAGGGGCTTACGCAGGCCTTTGGGAAGCCCTTCGACGAAGCAGAACTCACAGCGGTTGGCGCAGCGGCGGACCGTCGGCGGTTCGAGTTCGACGCCCAGCGGGTCGCCGGGGTCGCGCTCGATCTCGTAGATGATCTCCTCGCCGGATGGCAGGCGCGCGCTGACCTCGAAGCGGTCGTCGGCGGTCAGGAACTCCCAATCGAGAAAATCGTCGAGCGTGCGACCGGAGACCGCGGTGAGTTCGGTGCCTGCCGTGATCCCGAGTTCCGCGGCGATCGAATCTGGCGCTACGCGGGCGACTCGTACCATTCATGTAATCTGTCAGGCGACACGGGCGATCGCAATGTGCAGCAAGGACTTGCCGGGGCTACTCCAGGGCCTTTTGGGCCGCCTCCGCCGCGATCGATTCGCGCGACCTGCCGCTGGCCCGTGCTGCGCTGCCGATATCGTCCGACTCCGCCTTGGCCCGGCGAGCACCGTCAGGCAGGGTCGCAACCTTGACCCGCACGGGCTGGCCCGAAACCGTCACGGTGCGTTCCTCGCGAGCGAGCTCGGTGCGCACCACCGTCCAGCGGCGTACGCCGATAGTCGGTGTGTGGAGCAACATCGCCCGTTCGACTGCATCGGCATCGTGGTCGCGCACAACCGCCTCGATCCGGACGCCAGGTCGGCCCTTCTTCATCGTGTTCGCCAGCAGCGTCACATCGAGGGCCCCCGCCCGGCGAAGCTCGTCGGCGGCGGCCGCGAGCGACTCACCGGTCGCGTCATCCACGTCGCAGGCGACCACCGTCGCCGCGCGGGTCTCGGCCCCCGACCGCTCGACCGCCGACCGTTCGTCCACGAACTCGTCGTCGGGCCCGACGCTCTCGGCGATCGTGATGCGTACCGCATTCGCGCGCCCGGCAAAATCCTTGGTTCCCGCGCCGAACCCGGTCTTGAGGGGACGGTAGGCCTGCGGTGGCGGGCCGGCCGACAAGACGCGCACCAGCGCGGCGCCGGTCGGCGTGGTGAGTTCCCCGCTATCCGGCGGACCGGAGGTCACCGTCAGGCCCTCGACCAACCGGATCACGGCTGGCGGGGGAACCGCCATCCGCCCATGCGCGGATTCGACGAATCCATCACCGAGCGCGAGGGGTCCAGCGTACAGCCGCTCGACTCCCAGCTTCTCCAAGCCCCATACGAATCCAAGTACGTCGAGGATCGCGTCAACGGCTCCGACTTCGTGCAGATGCACGCGCTCCACCGTGGTTCCATGCATAGCGGCTTCGCATTCGGTGAGCAAGCGGAACACTTCGATCGCTCGCGTCTTGACCGCATCGGGCGCCGCCGACTGGTTGACGATCGCGACAATGTGCTTGAGGTGACGGCCATGCGGCTGGGGTGGGATCTCGAAGTCCACCTTCCAGCATGCGATCTCGCCGCGCTTGGCGCGTTCGCGGCGAACCACGACGCCCTCCAGGCCAACGGCCGCCGGCAAGCCGTCCAGCCATTCGGCATCGAGTCCCAAGTCGAGCAACGCGCCGAGGAGCATGTCGCCGGCGACACCACTTGGCGCGTCGAGCATCGCGATGCGGGTGCTTCCTACCATCGGTAGGACGCCCCGGAGCCGGTGTTGAAGACGACGATGTTCGCGCCGGGATTGACGAGGCCCGCGGCCACCATCGCCCGTGCCGTCGCGAGTCCGCAGCCGCCTTCAGGTGCTGCATCAATGCCGCTCTGTGAGGCGAGTTCAAAGGTGGCAGCGCGAATCGCATCCTCATTGATGGCGAACGCACCGCCGTTACTCTCGCGGATCGTGCGGAGTACCCAGCGGTCGCCGAGCGGTCCGGGGACCCGCAGGCCGCTGGCGTGCGTCATCGGATTCTCCCACGGGGTGGCACGATCGGAGCCGGCCTCGAGCGCTCGGACAAGCGGCGCACAACCGGCGGCCTGCGCAATGACCATTCGTGGCAGCGCGATTCGGGGCGGGAGCCAGCCCCACTCCACCATTTCCTTGAACGCCTTCCAGATCCCGATCGTGCCCTCACCACCGCCTGTCGGATACACGATGGCGTCCGGCAACGATTGCCAGCCGAACTGTTCAGCGATCTCGTAGCCCATCGTCTTCATGCCTTCGACGCGGTACGGTTCGCGGACCGTCGCAACGTTGAAGAACCCGGAATCCTTGGCGAATTGCATGGTCGCCTTTCCGGCATCGCCGATATGCCCATCCACGAGTTCGAGTTCCGCGCCAAACGCGCGGATGCTCCCGAGGATCGGCGGCGGGGTCGTGCGCGGAGCATAGACGCGCGCCGGAATGCGCGCGGCCGCGGCATACGCAGCCAGTGCGATACCGGCGTTGCCCGCTGTCGGGACGCACACGCCCGGCAGTTTCATTGCCTTGGCGCGCGTGATCGCCATGCAGAGGCCCCGCGCCTTGAAGCTCGCGGTGGGATTCAGGCCCTCGTCCTTGACCCAGAACCGGCCGCCGCCGACCGAACGCGAGAGGTGCGGGAGTTCGATCAACGGCGTCATGCCCTCGCCGAGCGTTACCCGATGCTCACCCGGAGCGACCGGCAGCACGGCTTCGTAGCGCCACATGCTTGGTGCTGCGGACACTGCCGCTCGCGACGCGGGTGCATGCCGTACCGCGAGTGGCTGGCTGCAATCCGGGCACAAGGACGCCAAGCGGTCGCCAGCGGTCGTGTACGCGCAGGCCGTGCAGTGGAGAGTCCAGGAGGCACTCATTCGTGTTCGCGAGGTGGTGGGTCGGGTGGTGAGGCGTCGGAATCTGCATCGCGACGCGAGTTGTCGGGACTGGCCGCCGTCGGGTCTGCCGCGGCAAGCGCCGCCCTCACCCGCTCCGCGAGCGCGCCCGAAAACCCTGGCAGCGCGGCGATCGCCTCAGGGGCGGCGTCGCGAATGCCCTCGAGCGAGCCGAAGGCGGACAGCAGCGCCCGGCGCCGTGCGGGCCCGATGCCGTCAATCTGCAGCAAGGCCGAGGTGATCGTGCGCGCGGTTCGGCGCTGGCGATTGAATCCCACAGCGCGGCGGTGGGTTTCGTCGCGCAGGCGCTGGAGCAGGCGCAAACCCGGGGAGCGGCGCGGCAGCCGGACGGGTTCGCTGCGGCCGGCAAGGAACACCTCTTCCTCCCGTTTGGCCAGCGAGGCGACGGGGAGTTGCGCCAGCCCGACCGTGGTGAGGGCCTCGAGTGCCGCGTTGAGCTGCCCTTTCCCGCCGTCAATCACCACGAGGTCCGGGAGTGGCTTGCCCTCGGCAACGCGGCGGGTGAAGTAACGCCCGACCACTTCGCGCATCGAGGCGAAGTCGTCTGGCTCGCCAGCCGTGTCTGTTGCGCGTACGCGAAAACTCCGGTACTCGGACCGCTTTGGTCGTCCGTTCTCGAACCAGACGACCGCCCCGACGTTGTCGCGACCCTGAGCGGTGGAGTTGTCGAAGCACACCATGGATCGTGGGATCCGCTGCAAGGACAGCTCGCGCCCGAGCTCATAGACCGGATCGGCAGCGCGCTCGTCCACTTCGAGTGTCTCGAGGCGCGACTCCTCCAGCAGGTGCCGCGCGTTCTGCTCGGCGATGTCGAGCAGCTCGCGCCGGGCGCCGCGCTGCGGGACCCGGACATCCACGTCGGGGACCGCCGCCACAAACGCGGCCAGGTCGGGAAATGCGAACGGCACCAGCACTTCGCGCGCGCGGTTGGTGCGCGCCCGGTACCCGCCGGCCATGTACGCACCGAGAATGTCCGCCTCCGATGCGTCGTCCGCGTGTTCGATCATTTGATGGTCACGCGCGACCATCTTGCCGGCGCGCACCAGGAGCAGCGAAACGCAGGCGTCCGCTCCGTCACGGGCGAACCCAATAACATCGCGGTCGCCCCCGCCCACGTCGGAAACGACCGTCGGCTCCTCGATGGAGTCGAGGTGCTGGAGCGCATCGCGAATCTCGCCGGCCGTTTCGAACTCCATCCGCTGGGACGCTGCCTCCATGCGCGCCCGCATTTGGCGGCGCACGTCGTCGGTTCGTCCCGCGAGGAACGCGACCACTTCGTCGATCATGGCCTGATACTCGCGTGCGGACTGGGCCCCCACGCATGGACCCTTGCACCGCTTGATATAGAAATCGAGGCACGCGCGCTCCGGCATCTCGCGCGGCATGTCGTAACGGCACGAGCGGACGGTGAACAGCCGCTTGACGACGTTGAGGGCGCGCCGCATGGCGCCGACGTCCGCATACGGCCCGAAATACCTGGCGCCGTCGTCGGTGATGCGACGCGTGACGAAGACGCGCGGAAAGTCCTCCTGCAGCGTGACCTTGACGTACGGATACGACTTGTCGTCTCGCAGCAGGATGTTGAAGCGCGGCCGATGCTCCTTGATCAGGTTGGCTTCGAGGATCAGCGCGCTGGGCTCATCGGGGACCACGATGGTCTCGAGCGCCGTCGCCTGTTCCATCAGCGCGCGCGTCTTCAGCGATTGGGCGGCCTCGCCGGTCACGTAGCTGCGGACGCGCGACTTGAGGCGAATCGCCTTGCCGACGTAGAGGACGTCGCCGTCCGATGCCTTCCACAGGTACACCCCAGGCGCCTCGGGAAGCCGAAGTGTTGACGCGGCGACCGCTTCGCTCAGCATGCGTGCGCTACCGGGGCGCGAGCCGGCGCGTCAAGCGCCGGAGCAGGTCCCGACCCTCGGGAATGCCAAGCGCCGCGAGCAAGGCGAAATACGCGGCCCCGTAGGCCCCGAGCACGGTGGCCGCGACAATGAGGGGGTGTGCTTGTGGTACACCGGCCTGCACCAGCCAGGCAAACGCGGCGGCCGCGCTGGCGGCGGCCCAGAGCGAGAGGACGAACCGGGCGGGAATGCCGGTGGCGCCAACACGGGCGTCGAGGCGGCGCTTAAGCAACGCATACTCGCACCAGGCAGCGACGCCCGATGCGATCGTGATACCTGCGACACCCCACTTGGCGTCCACTCCAAGGAGCCGCGGACCGCCGAGGGCAAGTGCCGCGCCCAGCACCGCGGATATCGTGACGCGCACGACGGCGATCCGCGCCGGCGTCCGCGTGTCATGCAGCGCAAACCAGGCGGCGCTGTACAGCCGGCCGAACGTCCCGGCGAGCAAGCCGGCCGCGCTCCCGGCGAGCGTCGCCCAGACCCACTGCACGTCGGAGTCACTGAATCGACCCGTTCGGAGCAAGCCTCCAGCGACCACGTCCCCGAGCAACAGGAAGGCCACGGCGGACGGGATCACCAGGACGGCGATCATGCGCAACCCGGGCCCGAGCCGTTCGCGGATCGTCGCTTCGACATCCGCGCCGCGCGTATTCGACAACTCGGTCAGCTCACTGGCGGCCACCGACATGCCGAACAGCGACGTGGGCAGCATCGAAATGATCTGCGTATTGAACAGGACGGCCAGCGCTCCCGGCGACACCAGCGACGCGATGGCTTGGTCAATCCACGCACTGAGCTGCGCGGCACCACGGCTGAGCACGGCGGGCCCGAAGTTGGCGCGAACGGTCGCGAAGGCGGTGCGTACGCCGGGCGCATCCGGCGACCCCGCGACCGAAATGAGCCGGGCGGCGACAGGAAGTTGGATCGCGAACTGCAGCGCGCTCCCGGCGACGGCGCCCCACGCCAGCGCAAACGGCAGCGTCAACCCTCGGATACCGCCCGCGGTATCGCTACCGGCGCTCGCCAGCACGAGCGCGGCGATGATCGCCGCGTTCCAGATCACCGGGGAGGCATACGAGAGGAAGAACTTGCGATGCGCATTCTGTACGCCCAGGCACCACGCCGACATGACCAACAGGCCCATGCCGGGAAACGTGATACGCACCAGCGAAACGGTCTCGGCGGTCTTGGCGTCGTCGAACCCGGGAGCGATCAGCCGCACGAGCCACGGGGCCAGCAGGATTCCGGTGAACACGAGCGCGGCGCAGAGCAGCGCGAGGGCGGACGCGGTCAGCCGCGCGAGTGCGGCGGCATCGGAGTTTCGTCCTTCCCCACGCAGTCGAGCGTAGGCCGGCACGAATGAAGCGGAGAGCACGCCTTCGCCCAGCAGGTTCTGGAGCACGTTGGGAATGCGAAGTGCCGCGGTGATCGTATCCGCGTCGGCGGTGCCGAGGTAGTACGCGATGACGCGTTGCCGTACCAGGCCGGCGATGCGGCTCAGGAAAATGCCGGCGCCGACCGCAGCGGCGCCGCCGAGGCCTCGGCGCGCCCCGGTCATCCGGCTAGCGCGCCCCGATCAGCGCGCTGGCGTGATGCGCGGCGCCATCGCGGAGCCTGGTGATCAACGGCTCACCATAGCGGGCAAAGAGCGGCAGGTAGTTCAGCTTACGCTCCTGGCGCTCGCCTTCCGGGTGCAGCGAAGCACGGATCGCGCCGAGGTCGCGTGTGGCGGCCGCTTCGCGGGAAATGGCCGCAGCGCGCAGCCGGCGTTCGAGACGTTCGACGCGGTGGCGCAGTTGATGGCGGGCACCCTCGACCACCTCGGGCGTGGAGAGATTCGCCGCACGCGCGGCATTGGCGATCGCGGAGACGTTGGCCTCCACTGATTGCCCGAGGGCGTGCAACGCTTCCCGTACCGCGGGTGCAACCGCACGGTCGCCGATGGCGCGCTCGGCGCGATGGGGGACGCGGACGTCCTCGACCATCATGCCGAGCCGGCCAAGCATGCGATCCACGCCAGGCTCGACGATCGTCGCCGACCAGCGCGGCACGACCAGCGGGAGCGGCGTGCCCATCGCCTCGGCGACCGCACCAACCTGGGCGAAATACGCGATCTCGCCCGGGCCGCCCACATACGCGACGGTCGGCAGGATGCGTCGCTCGACGATCGGCCGGAGCAGCACGTTGGCGGAGAGCACGAGGTCATCACGTCGGGCGGCGTCTCCCGCATGCGCCAGCGGCACGCGTTCCTTCACGCCGTCGGTGCTGCGGAACACCATGGACAGCTTTGCCACGCGCTGCACCTGCGTGCGATATCCCGCGCGCTCGATGGAGACGCCGCGCATGCTCACGGCTTCATCAATTACCGCCGCCTTGCCGAGTGCTTCCACGAGGGTCGGGCGCGCCGCCCCGCGGACGGCGGGGTGCCAGGAGTCCAGCACGGGGACGCCCAGTGGCTCGAGCAGGTCGCGCAGCAGGTCCACGTAGGCGCTCCCTACCGTGGCGTCGCGGTGGTAGGCGCGCTGCACGGCGTCAATCACGCGGCGTTCGGGAGCCGATTTTGTGGCCTCGAGGAACGCGGCCATTGGTTCGCTGATATCACCAAGCGGAACCTGTGCCATGACGCGCGCGGCTGGGTCGGCGCGTTCGATAGCAACGCGACGCGTCGTGTTGCCGATGGCGATCGTCGTGAACGCGGCTTCCGCGAAGTCGGCGTCGTCGGTCGCCGCCCAGAACACGGCCACGGCCGGAATGCCAGTCGCATGTTCGATACGATCCGCCAAGGCCAGCGCCGTCAGGGCCTTGAGCCAAGTGTAGCCGGGCCCCCCGAAGAGTCCTGGCTGCTGTCCGGTCGTCACGACAACACCGTGGGCCGAGGCCACACGCTCGAGCCGCTCCGCCGCCAGGCCGCGCGCGGCGATCGCGGGTCGAAGCGACTCCAGCCACCGCGCCCCCGGAAACGCCGCGCGCACCGTTTCGGCGTGGCTGCGCCAGGCTTCGGCCCCACGCGGACGCGCGAGGAACCAGTCCCTTGGGGTCGAGCCGTCGAGGGCGGCGCGCGTGAGTGCACCACCCCCGAATGGCTCGACGATGATCCGCGGCAGCGCGTGCTCCATTACCGCGCACTCACTTGTGATAGGGCTCGCCGCGCTGGATCGTACCGGCCCGGTACAGCTGCTCGGCCAGTACCACCCGCGCGAGTTCGTGTGGAAGTGTCCATGGCGCCAGCGACAGCGATTCGCGGGCCTGTGACAAGACTGCCGGCGAAAGCCCGTTCGCTCCGCCAAGCACGATGCAGATGTCCTGCGCGCGCTCGCGGTGGCGCTGGAGCCATTTCGCAAAGTCCGTGGACTTCATGCCGCGCCCACGCTCGTCGCACGCGACCAGGTGCGCGCCCCGCGGCACCGCCGCCAGGATTCGCTCCCCTTCCCGCTCGGCGGTCAGCGACGGCGACGCCAGCTTCGCTTCGCGTACCTCGACCACGTGCAACGGCCAGTAGCGCGCCGCGCGCGCTTCGTAGTCGGCGGCGGCGGCCGCAAAAGGCGCGCTCCGCGGATGCCCGACGGCGACAATAGTGACCCTCATCGAGTGGTTCCACGCGGCGGCGCCGCCGGCTCAGGCGTAGATACCGCGCAGCCGGTGGACCGTCGCGACGCGGCTGATCGAGAGCATGTAGGCGGCCGTCCGCATGTTCACCTTGTGCTGCTTCGCGAGGCTGAGGACGGCGTCGAAGCTCTGCTCCATGATTTCGGTGAGCGATTCGTTGACGCGTTTTTCCGTCCAGAAGTAGCCACCGCGATCCTGGACCCATTCGAAGTACGACACCGTGACGCCGCCCGCGTTGGCGAGGATGTCCGGGATCACGAAGATGCCCTTGTCGTCCAGGATCGAATCCGCGGCGGCCGTGGTCGGGCCGTTGGCGCCCTCGCAGATGACCTTTGCGCGGATCTGCGCCGCATTCTTGGTCGTGATCACGTTCTCAAGCGCGCCCGGGAGCAGGACATCCACCTCCTGCACCAGCAGCTGCTCGTTCGTGATCGCGTCGCCGGCCTTGAAGCCTTCCAGCGTCCGGTGCTTGGCGACGTGCGCAATGGCCGCGTCAACATCGATGCCCTTGGCGTTGTACACGCCGCCGGTGCGATCGCTGATGGCGACGATCTTGCAGCCCTCGCGCGCCAGCAACTGCGCCGCAACCGATCCCACGTTGCCGAACCCTTGTACGGCGACCGTGGTCCCCTTCACCGGCATCCCGAGGTGCGCGAGCGCCTGCTTCGTCACGATCATGCAGCCGCGTCCGGTCGCCTCGCGTCGGCCCTGCGAGCCACCCATCTCGATCGGCTTGCCGGTCACGACGGCGGTCACGGTGTGCCGCATGTGCATGGAATACGTGTCCATGATCCACGCCATCACGCGCTCGTTCGTGTTCACGTCCGGCGCGGGCACGTCGGAGTCGGGGCCCAGTGTCTGGATGATGGATGCGGTATAGCGCCGCGTCAGGCGTTCGAGTTCGCCGACGCTCATCTTGAGCGGATCACAAACGACGCCCCCCTTTGCCCCGCCGAACGGGATATTCACCACGGCGCACTTCCACGTCATCCAGGCGGCCAGCGCCGTCACCTCGTCGAGTGTGACGTTCATGTCGAACCGGATCCCGCCTTTGGCCGGCCCGCGGGAGGTGTTGTACAGCACGCGGATTCCCTTGAACACCTCGACGTCACCGTTGTCCAGCATGACGGGAATCGAGGTGATGATCTGTTTTTCGGGGTGCCGGAGCACCTTGTAAATGCCGGGCTCCAGGTCGAGCAGGTCAGCGGCCTGGTCAAACCGTGACATCATGGCCTCGAACGGGTTTTCCTCGTTGAGGAAGCGATCCTTATCGGGGCGTACGATCGGCGCGGTCGGCAGCAGCACGTCGGGACTCATATCGTCATGTCTCCAGCCGGCAAGGCGCCGGCGTCAAGGTCGAACGGAAGGCGCGGCCGCGACCAGGCGTCGGACTGCGTCGTGCATGGATTCCTCGCCTTGCTCGATGACCGCGCGCTGGGAAAGATACCATAGGGGTGGGCCACCAGTGGGCCACAATGGACCGAGCTTGACCGCGTCCTTGAGAGTGCAAACGGCGTAGTCAAGGGCGCCGGCGTCGTTGGCGAGTCGTTGCACGTCGCGTGCGCCGTAGGCGTGATGATCGCGGAAGCTGCGCGAGGTGATGCGGACGCCCGCGAGGCGAAGTTGCGCCTCAAAGGCGCGCGGGTCCCCGATCGCGGAAATCGCGAGGACGCGGGCACCGGCCGCGGCGTCGAGCGGTCGCCGGCGCCCCGAACGCCAGTCCACCAGATGATCCGCGCACAAGTGCACCACTGCGCCGGGCACGCCTGGCGCCATCCGGGTTGCGTACTCGAGCACTTCGCGCGCGTGAAGCGGGGTCGTGCGTTTGCGCGTGACGACGATGTGCGTAGCCCGCCGCAGCGAACGCATCGGTTCACGCCAGGGTCCTGCCGGCAGCAGCCGCACTTGGCGGTGTCGGTCCGCGGACACGATCACCAGGTCCACGTCGCGGCGCGCCCGTCGGTGCTGAAACCCGTCATCGAGCACGAGCACCGTTGCACCCTGGGCCCGTGCCGTCGCGGCGCCCCGAACCCGATCCCGATCCGGCACGACGATCACGTTCGGGAGGAGATGCCGATGCACCAACTCCTCGTCGGCGCCGTAACCGCGCATCAGGATCGCCGGCCGGTGCCCCGCTGCGAGGAGCTCGGCCGCTGCCCACGACGCCAATGGGGTCTTCCCTGTGCCGCCGACCGTCAGGTTTCCGACGGACATGGTCGGAAGCCCCAGGTGCCGGGACGCGAGCCAGCCCCGATCATACGCGGCGTTCCGGAGCGTTACGATCCCACCAAAGGCCGCGCCGAACGGCGACATCGCGAAGCGGAACGCGCGTGACCCGAGCGACGTGGATTCCCAGCGGCGTTCCAGCAGTTGCTCAGGCATGGGCCGCTCGTGGCGCGAGCATCTCGGCGAATCGCGGGGCGTCCGCCGCGGCTTCCGCGGGGTTGGTCGCCGTCACCAGTGCCGGGTCGCTGAAATGGATCGTCACGCGTGAGAATGGCTTGGGCACCATGAACCGGTCCCAGCTGCGCGCGTACCAGGCGCGGTCGGCTTCGACGAACATCGTCGCGATCGGCACCCCCGCCCGATACGCCGCGACTGTTGTGCCCGGCGCGAACTGTCGCGCCGGCCCCTTGGGCCCGTCCGGTGTGATCGCCAGCGCCGCACCGCCCCGCAGCGCGGCGATCATCCGGACGAGCGCTCGCGCGCCGCCGCGCGTGGTCGAGCCGCGGATGAGGCCGTACCCCAGCGTGCTCAACAGGCGCGCGATGACTTCGCCGTCGCGATGTTCGCTGACCAGGACCTGCACGCCGAGGCCGCGCAGATGCCAGGTCAACGGCAGGATGTGGCCGTGCCACAGCGCCAGGATGATCCCCTCGCCGCGCGAGCGCACTGCGAGCCATCCGGCGTCGCCGCGGACCTCGATTCGCCACGTGGCCGCCAGCAACCGGAGTACGAGCGCGCCGAGGGGAACGCCGAGGCGGACTCGCCAGTCGGGTCGCGTCGCCTGCGCGCTCGCGTCGCTCGCGTCGCTCATCTGATCATGGAGTTGGCCATGGCCGCAACGCGCGCCGATGCTCCCGGCTCACCCAGCAGCGTCCGGATGCGCGCGAGCTCGGCCAGCATGCCCGTGCGCGCGGGTGCCGTGCGGTCCAGCAGCGGGTCGAGCGCATCCGCGACGGCCGCGGGCTCAAACTCATGCTGGACAAACTCCGGCGCCACGCGCTTGCCGGCGACGATGTTGAGGAGCCCGATGTGGTCCACGCGTACGAGGCGCCGGGCGATCTGGTAGCTGAGCGTACTCGTGCGATACACGATCACGCTCGGGCAGCCCGCGACTGCGGACTCGAGCGTGGTCGTTCCGCTCTTGCACAGCGCGGCATCCGCCGCCGCGAATACCTCGAACGAAGCATTGGGCACAACATGAAACCCCGCGAAGCGGCCAGGCGCCACTGTTGGCGCCGCGCTGACGACCACCTGCAGGCCCGGGCGGCGCCGTTGCAGCATGTCCGCCACCACAGCGCAGCGGTCCCAGTGGCGGGCGATTTCCTGTGGTCGGCTTCCGGGGAACAGGGCGAGCACCGGGGCATCTTCGCGGAGGCCGAGCCGCCGCCGCGCATCGCCGCGTGTGGGGAGCGATCGTGCGCGGTCCAACAACGGGTGGCCGACGAAGGTGGCGTTAATCCCGGCTTCCCGGAGCATGGCCTCTTCGAACGGCAGGATCACGGCAGCGCGGGTGATGACATCGGCCATCGTGCGCAGTCGCCCACGGCGCCAGGCCCAGACCTGCGGCGTGATGTAGTAGAGCACCGGCACGCCCGCCGCCTTCGCCGCTGCCGCAACCCGCATGTTGAACCCCGGATAATCCACGAGCACGATCAGGCCCACGCTCCCGCCGCGCAGGCGTTCCTTGATGCGGCCCAGGAGGCGCGCATGCGCCGGAATGTGTCGGATCACCTCGGCGAAGCCGACAACGCCGTGCAGTTCCTCGATCAACTCGACGCCGGCTGCCCGCATTCGCGCGCCACCCACGCCCGTGAGCTTGGTGTCACGGAGCAACGGCTGCCACGCTTCGGCGAGGGCAGCGGCGTGCAGGTCGCCCGAGGCCTCGCCGGCGATGATCAGCGCTTCACGCACGCGGCGCGCCTCGACAGACGGGCCTAGCCCCGTGCGGCGACCAGCGCCGCCGCGGCTCCCGGAAGCGCGCGCTCGATCTCTTCCATGATCCGGAGCGCCACCGCGAGGGCTTCCCGACCTTCGGCGCCCGTGACCGCGATTGGCGCTTCCCCTCGCAGCGCGGCGACGAAACTCTCCAGCTCCAGGCGCAGCGGCTCGCCTTCCGGCGCGCTGAGCGCGATGCGCTCGACGAATGCCTCGAGCGGCTGGGCCTGCGTCACGAGCGTCGCGAGGTCCACGTCGGAGCGAAGCCGGTACAGCTCGCCGGTCCCGGCGGCCAGGTCCAGCGACAGGTACCCGTTGCGTTGAAACACCCGGAGCTTGCGCATGCGCTCACGCGAGACCCGGCTCGCGGTGATCGTGGCCACCGCTCCGCTCGCAAAGGCGATCCGGGCGTTCGCGATATCCACCGACGGCGTGAGGACCGGGATACCCGCCGCGGCCACCTGCGTGACGTGCCCGCCGATCAGCGACAACAAGAGGTCAATGTCGTGGATCATCAGGTCGAGGACGACAGCCACGTCAGCGCCGCGCGGGCTGAACGGCGCCAGGCGGTCGCTGTCCAGGAAGAGCGGATGGTCCACGTACGGCAGGGCCGCGCGAATGGCGCGGTTGAATCGCTCGATATGGCCGATCTGCACCTTGACGCCCATCCGCTCCGCGAGCGTCAGCAGTTCGTCCGCTTCCTCGAGTGTCGCCGTGATCGGTTTCTCGATCAGGACGTGCTTCCCGGCCGCGATCGCCTCGCGCGCGACCGCGAAGTGCGCCTTGGTCGGCACGACAATCGTGAGCGCATCCACCGCGTCCAGCAGCGCCGGCAGCGACGGGAAGGCGCGCACGCCGAGCTCACCGGCGACTTGCGCGGCCCGTGCCTCGCTGTTCTCGTAGAAGCCCGCCAGCTCGCATCCGGCAACGTCGCGCAGCAGGCGCACGTGGTGGTATCCGAGCGCACCGGCGCCCGCGACACCCACGCGAGGCCCGCGCGGTCCGTATGCCGTCACAGCGTCGCACCCCGTTCGCTGGCCTCGAGGAAGGCAATCATCGCCTGCACTTCAGCAATGGGTTTCAGGTCGGCCTTCGCGCGCTCGATCGCCTGCGACAAATTGAGTTCCGAACGGAAGAACAGCCGGTATGCCTTCTTCAGTTCCGCGATCGTGTCCGCCTTGAACCCGCGGCGTTGCAGGCCGACGCTGTTCAGCCCATACAGGGCGATCGGGTTCCCCGCGGCCCGCACATAAGGCGGGACATCCTTCGGGATGCGCGAGCACCCGCCGATGTAGGCGTGTGCCCCGATCCGCGTGAACTGGTGCACCGCGCACAGGCCGGAGATCCCGGCGAAATCATGCACCTCGACGTGACCGGCGAGCTGCGTCCCGTTCGAGATGATCACGTTGTCGCCCACGTGGCAGTCGTGCGCCAGGTGGACATACGACATGAGGAACGAGTTCTTGCCGACCGAGGTCTTCCACGACTCCGCGGTGCCGCGGTTGATCGTCGCGTATTCGCGGATCGTCGTGCCCTCGCCGATCTCCACCCAGGTCTCCTCGCCCTTGAACTTGAGATCCTGCGGCAAGCCGCCGAGCACGCTGCCGATCCCGACCTTCACTTGGGCGGCGAGCTTGACGTGCGACTCCAGGGTTGCCCGCGCCGCGATGACGCATCCGGCGCCGATCTCGCACTGCGGGCCGATGTACGCCCACGGGCCGATCTCGACCCCGGGCCCGATCTCGGCCTTAAGATCAACGATCGCCGTGGCGTGGATCCGCGCCTTCATCGGTCCCGTACCATGGCGGCCATCTCGGCTTCGCACACGATCGCGCCATCCACCTTGGCCACGCCCGCCATCTGGCACACGGGGCCACGGATCTTCTTCATCTCCAGCTCGAACCGAAGCTGGTCGCCCGGTTTCACCGGCTTGCGGAACTTCACGTTGTCGAGCGACATGAAATACACGACCTTGCTTGCCGGGTCATCCACGGATCCCATCAGGAGCATGCCGCCTACTTGCGCCATGGCCTCGACGATGAGCACGCCCGGCATGATCGGGTGCCCGGGAAAGTGTCCCTGGAAGAACGGCTCGTTTACGGTGACGTTCTTGATGCCGACGATCCGCTTGCGTTCCTCGATCTCGAGGACCCGATCCACCAGCAGGAACGGATAGCGGTGCGGAATCACCTTCATGATTTCGTCAATCTCGATCACGCGGGCCTCGGGGTGGGCAACAGTGGGTTTGGCGTGGTCCAGCATGGCGCGCACGAGCGTTACCGTGCCACGATGACTCGGCTTGTGGGCCGAGATGCGCGCGTTGATGATCCGGCAACCGGTCAAGGCGAGGTCGCCGACGCAATCCATCGCCTTGTGGCGAAGAAACTCGTCCGGCCAGCGTAAGGTCGTGTCAATCACGCCGTGTTCGTCGAGCACGATCGCATTCGACGTGGACGCGCCCTTGATCAGTCCCTTGGCCCGGAGCGCCGCGACTTCGTGCACGAAACCGAATGTGCGTGCGCGCGCCAGCTCATTCGCAAATGTGGTGCGGTCCAGGCGCCACTCGCCCGCCTGGGCGCCGATCACGGGGTGCGGGTAGTCAATGGCCACGTGAAGATCGAAGCCCGTGGCCGGGTGCGCGACGTACACGGAATCGCCGTCCACCACGCGCACGGTCTCGGTCAGGTCGAGGACATCGGGGGCTCCTGCCTGCTCGATAATACCGGCATCCTCGATTGCGGCAAAGAACGGCGCCGCACTGCCGTCGCAAATCGGGGGCTCAGCGGCGTTCATCTCGATCATCACATCGTCGAGCCCGGCGCCGGCTACGGCGGCCAGCACGTGCTCGACGGTGTGCAGGGCGCCTTCCCCCTCGCCGAGTTGCGTCCGCCGCTCGCTGAGCACGGCGGCCGCGACGTGGGCTCGCGTCTCGGGTCGGCCGGGGAGGTCCACGCGGCGGAAGATGACGCCCGAGTTCGGAGGAGCCGGCGCGAGGACAAGCTCGCAGTCCGTGCCGTAGTGCAGGCCAACGCCGCCGACGCTGCGCCGCTCGCGGATCGTCCGACGCATGGGTCAGCTGTCCTTGTGGCCGGCGCCGTCGAGCAGGCGCTCGATGCGCTTCAGCAGGTTGGGCAACTTGAACAGCGCCGCCTGCGCCCGCAGCGCTTCGCGGTGCGGGCGGGCCGGATAGCCGCTCCAGACCTCGCCGGCCGGGATATCGCCGAACACACCGGCCTGTGCGGCCAACGTCGCGCCCTTGCCGACGGTGTGATGCCCGGACACGCCGACCTGGCCCGCCAGGATTGCGCCATCCTCGATTCGCACGCTGCCTGCCACGCCGACCTGTGCCATCAGCAGGCAGAGTCGCCCGATCCGCACGTTGTGCGCGATATGGACGAGGTTGTCAATCTTGGTGCCGTCCCCGACGACGGTGTCGTCAATGCTTCCACGGTCGATCGCAGTGTTCGCGCCGATTTCGACATCGTTCCCGATGATGCAGCGGCCCACGTGCGGGATCTTGCGGTGCGCGCCGTCCTGGAACACGTACCCGAACCCGTCGCTGCCGAGGCGGACGCCGGCGTGAATGATCGCGCGGGCGCCGACTCGTGTGCCCGGGTACGCGTACACATGCGAGACGAGTCGCGTGTGGTCGCCGATCGCCACGCCCGCGCCCACGACGCAGTGTGGCCCGATCCACGAACCCTCGCCGACGACCGCGCCTTCCTCGACGATCGCGTACTCATCAACGCGCGCGGTCGAGGCGACACGGGCATCGGCCGAGATCCGGGCCGTGTCCGCGCGGCCCGGCGTGAAGCTCGGCGCCGGATAGAGCCGCGGCAGCAGCGATGCCAGTGCGTCGTACGGTTTCTCGACCACGACGCGAGTGGCGGGCGTACCGGCCGTATCCGCGAGCGCCGGCGTGATCAGTACGACGCCGGCGTTCGAGCCCGCGAAGAATGGCGTGTATTTCGCGTGCGCGAGGAAGCTGACATCCGACGCGGACGCCCGGTCGAGCGGTGCCACGCCGTTGACGCGAACCTGCGCGTCACCGCGCAAAACGCCCTGGACCGCAGCGGCGAGTTCCGCAGCGGTCAGGACTGGCCGTTCTGGCGCGGCCACGGTTGATGCTCCTCGCGAGTCCCGGTGGGGTCCGGACCCTGCGACCTGGTGCCGGCTACGGCCGCTTTGTCGCGGCCGAGTCCGGGCGCTTCGTGCCCGTGGAATCCGGGCGCTTCGTCGCGGCGGAATCCGCCTTTTTCGTCGCCGCGGAGTCGGCCTTCTTGGTGCTGGCCGCCGCGGGCGCCGGCGTGGACCCCGGCCGCGCGATTCCCGCAGGCGCGTTCGTCGGCCCCGCAGGCGGTGGTGCGGCCTTCCCGGCGGCCTTCGGGTCAACCGCGGGACGCTCGGCCACCGTCGGCACCGGCATCGTGCGGAGCTTGGCCAGCACCCGATCGGAGATGTTCAGGTTCTTGTCCGCCGCGACGAGCAATCCGCCCTGCGCGATGTCGAGGATCATCGTGAGACCCATCTCGGTGCGGACATCCTCGAGCGCCAGCTTGATCTGGTCGAGGATCGGCTGCATGAGTTCGGCTTCCCGTTCCTGCAACTGCTGCTGGATCGCGCTGTAGCGGCCTTGGTACTCGCCCTGCCGGTCGTTGATCAGCTTGAGCTGGGCGTCGCGCCGCTCGGCCGACATCGTGGCCTGGGCCTTCGAGAAGTTCGTCGTCAGCATGTCGAGCGAATCGCTCATCCGCTTCGCCTGGGCCTCGCCGGCCTGGACTTCCTTCTGCATGGCGGCCTGCACGGTCGGCGTCGCAGGCGAACCGTTCAGGATGTACCGCGTATCCACATACGCGATCTTGGCCGCCGGCAGCGCGGCCTGCGCGCGCGCGGCGATTGGCAGCAGCGCGGGCGCAAACACCGCAAGCAGGCTGGAGGCACGGATTGAAGCACGCATAACGACTCCCTGATTAGTAGAAGAACTGTCCAAGACGGAAATGCACCATCCACTTCGGAGCGGGACGCCCGTTCGCGTCCACGCGATCGAAGCCGTACGCCCAGTCGAGGCCCAGCGGGCCCAATGGCGTCACTGCGGAACCCCCAATGCCCATGCCGCGGAAAAGCCGCGACGGATTGAAGTCGCGCGGTCGCAGCCAGATGTTGCCCGCTTCGACGAAGGCATTGAGGTAAAACTGGGAACTCACCCGCAGGCCGACTTCGGCCGTCGTGGTGAAGAACGCATTGCCGAACGACCCGCGGACGGCGCTGTTCGTGTTGGTGGACGGGTTGAACCCGTTCGGTGTCACCGAGAACTCCGGGTAGCCGCGCAGCGGCTCGCCGTACTGGACACCGCCGAGCGCAAACGCCTGCGAACTGAAGAACGGCCCGGGATCGCCGAAGACGGCGCCGGACTTCTGCGACACGCCGGCGAGCAAGGTCAGGCGTTCGCCAGACTGGCCGTCGCCGAAGGTCTTGAGGGTCGTGTACGCCCGGAACTCGGACGTCACCCGCTGGAAGGATGCCGTTCCGCCAAGCAGGCCGCCATTGACCTGCGCACTGACGGTCTGCAGCACGCCATCGGTCGGGAACGGGATGCCGATGCGCGTGTCACGCGTGATATCGGTGCCGAGCGTCGAGCGGAAGCACCCCGCGCACTGGTTTTCCGTCACGGTGCCAAGAAAGCCGAAATCGCCGTAGCGGACCTTCTCCGCACCGTAGGACGTGAACACGCGGGTGAAGCGGGACCGGAAGAGCGGGAACCCGACGCGGACTTGACCGCCGGTTCGCGTCGTCTGGCCGAGATCGGCGATCGTGTAGCGGGATTGCGACCGGTAGCCGACGAGCGTGCCGGAGAACCGGCTTCGACGGATCGCCGGATCCGTATACGACAACTGGAAGTCGTTGATGTACCGCCCGAACTGCCACTGCAGCGACCCCTTCTTGCACTTCCCCATCAGGTTCGGCTGGTCGAGCCCGATGAAGCCGCCGAGGCCGGTGCCCTGCCCCATCGAGGCGCCAAAGTTGACGTTCCCCGTGCGCTTCTCCTCCACCTTGAACACGATGTCCACGTCGCCCTGGTCATTGGCCGGGCGCGTCTCAGGCGGCGTGATCGGAGTCTCGAAGAAGCCAAGGTTCGAGATGCTCTGCCAGCTGCGTACCAGTCGGTCACGGCTGAATACGTCCCCAGGGATGATCACCAGCTGGTCCCGGATGCACGATTCCGTCGTGTAGTCGTTGCCGATGATCTCGACGCGATTGATGATCGCCGGCTGCCCTTCCGTGATATCCCAGCGGAGGTTCACCACGGGCGTGGAGTCCGGTCCGACCTGTCGATCCACGATCGGGCGCACCTGCGAATAGATGAACCCGTCGTTCGCCAGCGCGTTCCGGATCTTCTCCGTGGCGTCGTCCCACGTGGACTGGTTGAAGACGCCCGTCTGGATCGGCCGGCGGCGCATGGCGGACGTGACCCGTCGCGCAAGCGAGACGCCACTGTCCGCAAACGGGTAGAACCGCGCCATGTCGGCCGACGAGTAGCGGCGGTTGCCGGTGACCTCGAAGGCGTTGACCTTGTACTGCTTTCCTTCGTTGAACTTGAGCTCGATCAAGCCCTTGCCGCGCTCACGGTCCACGATCAGCGTATCCTGCTGGACCTCGAAGTCAATGAAGCCGCGATCGGCGTAGAGCTTCGGCAGTCGCTCGCCAAGGTCCTGGGCGTACTTCTCGGAATCGAAGTCGCCCTTGCGAAACCAGAAGAATCCTTCGGGCCGCGTCTTGAGCGCCGCGATCGCGTCCTTCGCCGGGACGGCGGCATTTCCGGAGACGCGGATGCCCGACACCGCGAGCTTCCGCCCTTCGTCAACCTTGTACACGATGCTGAGCCGCTCGTCCGCAGCGACCGTGGACTCGGGCACCACACGCACCCCCCAGTAGCCGCGGCTGCGATACAGCGAGTCAATGCTCGCGACGTTCCGGGCCACGAGGGCCGGATCGACCGGACGCCCGATGAGCAGGTCCACTCGATCACGCACCGTCGAGGCCGAGACCGCCTTCGGGCCGGCCACGTCCACGTTCTCAAGGATCGCGCGCTCTTGCACGTGGATCGCATACACGGTGCGTCCGGCCGGGACATCGACCAGCTCGCAGTCCACGCGGACGTCGTTAAACTGGCCGGTCTCGAACAGGTTGCGGATCGCGCGCTGGACCGTGGTGAAATTCGTCGCCACGCCCGGCGCCAACCCTGCGTCCGTGATCACGGTCGCCGCATCAATCCGACGGTTGCCGACGACCCGGATCGAGTCGGGCGTCACGCAGCGCCCGCCCGAGTCCTGGCCGGAGGCCAGGGCCGGGACCGAGATGGCGGTCATGAGGGCGGCGAATCGCCGGAATTCGCGCATAGCTTTTAAGTATAATGGAAGACGGGGCCGAAGTGGTCTAACCCCTTCCAGCCCCGTCAGTTCCAGCGTTTTGCCCGTCGCCTTCGCTACCCCGGAATAGGGGCCGCCGTCACGCCTTCGGAGATGCCGCCATCGCGCGGAACTCCAGCTTGTCGCCGCTGGGGCCCACGTCCACCTCGATCTCATCGCCGCGCGCGAACTCCGCCAGCAGGATCTTCTCGGAGAGGGGGTCCTCGATGTGACGCTGGATGGCGCGCTTGAGGGGCCGCGCGCCGTAGCTCGGGTCGAACCCGTGCTTCACCAGGAAGTCGATCGCCGCGTCGGTCATGCGGACCGACAGCTCTTCCTCGCCCAGCCGACGCGAGACGTCGCGCAGCAGGATCGTGACGATCTGTGCGATGTGCTCTCGCTCGAGGGGGTGGAAGATGATCGTGTCGTCGAGACGATTCAGGAACTCGGGATTGAAGACGTGCTGCAGCTCGTCGCGGATCTTGTCCGACATGCGCGCGAACGACCCGGCGGCGTCTGGTGTGCCGAAACCGAGCGCCTTCGTCTTCATGATGTCCTTGGCGCCCACGTTCGACGTCATGATCACCACGGTGTTCTTGAAATCGATCATGCGCCCGTAGTTGTCCGTCAGGTGCCCCTCATCAAGCACCTGGAGCAGGATGTTGAACACGTCAGGGTGGGCCTTCTCGATTTCGTCGAGCAGGACGACGCTGTATGGCTTGCGGCGCACGGCCTTCGTCAGCGCGCCGGAGTCCTCGTAGCCGACGTAGCCTGGCGGTGCGCCGATCAGGCGGGACACGGAGAACTTCTCCATGTACTCGCTCATGTCCACGCGGATGAGCGCCTGCGCGTCGGCGAAGAGGAACTTGGCGAGCGCGCGCGCGAGCTCGGTCTTCCCCACGCCCGTCGGTCCGCAGAAGATGAACGAGCCGATGGGACGCTTCGGATCCTTCAGCCCGGCGCGACTGCGGCGGATGGAGCGCGCGATCGCGCGGATCGCCTCGTCCTGGGCCACGACCGATTGGTGCAACTCGTCTTCCATGCGCAGCAGCCGGGCGGTCTCGGCCTCCTGCAGCCGCGTCACGGGAATCCCGGTCCAGCGGCTGACGATGAACGCGATCTCCTCCTCCCCCAGCACGGGGCGAATGGACTGCCGCCGCTTCTCCCATTCTTCCTGGCGCGCGCGGATGTCGCCCTGCAGCTCCCGTTCGCTGTCCCGGAGGGCCGCTGCGCGTTCGAAATTCTGGTCGCGCACGGCCGCGTCCTTCTCAATATTCACCGCGTCGAGCTTGCCCTTGAGCTCCGCGACTTCCGGCGGCGGCGCTTGGGCGGCGAGTCGCGCACGGGCCCCCGCCTCGTCGATCACGTCGATCGCCTTGTCCGGGAGGAAGCGGTCCGTGATGTACCGGTCGGCGAGCTTGGCGGCGATCCCCAGTGTCTCGTCGGGGATCGTCACGCGGTGGTGGTCCTCGTAGCGCTTGCGCAGGCCCTTGAGGATCTGGACCGTCTCGTCGATCGACGGCGGCTCCACTACGACCGTCTGGAACCGCCGCTCAAGTGCGCCGTCCTTCTCGATGTACTTGCGATAGTCGTTGAGGGTCGAGGCGCCCACGCACTGCAACTCGCCGCGGGCCAGCGCCGGCTTGAGCATGTTGCTGGCGTCAATGGCGCCTTCGGCCGCGCCCGCGCCGACGAGCGTGTGCAACTCGTCAATGAACAGCACCACGTTCTTGTGCTGCGCGATCTCGTTCATGACGGCCTTCAGGCGCTCCTCGAACTGCCCGCGATACTTCGTGCCGGCGATCACCGCCGCCATGTCGAGCGAGAGGACGCGGTTGTCGCGGAGCGAGTCCGGGCATTCACCGGTCGAGATCAGTTGCGCGAGGCCTTCCACGATTGCCGTCTTGCCGACGCCAGGTTCGCCGATCAGCACCGGATTGTTCTTCTTCCGGCGCGTGAGCACCTCCATGACCCGCTGGATCTCCTTCGCACGGCCGATCGTCGGATCCAGCTGGCCCTCGGACGCGAGCTGCGTGAGGTCGCGGCAGAAATGGTCAAGTGCGGGGGTCTTCGACTTCTTCTCGCCGCCCTTGCCCGGCGCCTGCTGTCCGGCGGCGCTGGACTGGCCCGGCGCCTGCTGGCCGGGACTCTGCCCACCCGCGGCGCCGACATCCGTGCCCAGGAGGCGCAGCGTTTCCGCCCGCGCACCGTCGAGGTTCACGCCCGTGTCGCCCAGCACCTGGGCCGCAATCCCTTTTTCCTCGCGCAGCAGCCCGAGCAGCAGGTGCTCGGTGCCGACATAACTGTGGTTGAGCTCGCGCGCCTCGCCCATGGCGTACTCGAGCACCTTCTTCGCGCGCGACGTGTACGGCAGGTCCGGTCCGGTCGTCTGCGCCGCTTTCCCGCGCTTGACCGTGTCCTCGATCTTCTGCTGCACCTCCTCGAGGTCCACGCTGAGGTTCTGCAGGACGGCGGCGGCGACGCCCTCCCCTTCACGAATCAACCCGAGCAGGATGTGCTCGGTGCCGACGTACTCGTGGTGCAGGCGCACGGCTTCCTCGCGCGCCATCGCGAGAACCTTGCGCACCCGTTCCGTGAAGTTGTACCCGTTCATGCCTTCCTCGCCGATCCGGCTTCCTGTGAGGCGCTCAGCTTCAGGTGCTACCCCTCGGCCTTCGCGTCGTTCGCCAGCACCGTGCGGACAAACCGCGCCCGCGCGATCGCCGCTTCACTGTCCGACAGCGTTCGCCCGGCCTGGTGCGCCAGGTGCGCCGACTGTCCGAACACCAGGAGCTTGTTGAGGGTGTAAACGCTCAGGCCGCCAAGGAGCTTCAAGCTGACCGCGAGCCGCACGCCGCTGAGCAGGTTCATCGCTTCGTCCGACGTCAGGCTCCGCGCGTACCGCAGCGTACCGTAGGCCCGCCACAGCTTGTCCTCGATAATATAGCCCGCGTCGCGAACCAGGACCTTTCGCGCCGCGACTTCCTGGTCCACCAGCCGGCGAATGACACGCGCGAGGTGTTCGGTCAGTTCCTCCTCAGCGCGGCCGAGGGTGGTCTGGTTCGAGACCTGGAAGAAGCTCCCGACGACCTCGCTCCCCTCGCCGTAGAGGCCGCGGTGTGTCAGGCCCATCTGCTGGAGCCCCTGCAAGACCTTGCCGATCTCCTGCGTCAGGACGAGTGCCGGAAGGTGGACCAGGACCGAGGCGCGCAGCCCGGTTCCGGTGTTCGTCGGACAGGACGTCAGGAAGCCGAACTCCCGGTGGAACGCCAGCGGGAGCTGGCTGCCGATCTCACGGTCCACGAGCACGGCCGTGGCCAGTGCCGAGGCCATGTCGAACCCCGACCGGAACACCTGGAGCCGGAGATGATCCTCCTCATTGACCATCACGCCGGCGGTGTCGGATACCACAATTGCCGAAGCGGGCCGCAGCTCCGCCCCGGCGTCACCCCCGACGAGCTCGCGGCTGACCAAGTGCCGTTCGCGCAGCACGGCTCGGTCGAGCGGGGTCAACTCGTCCATCCGCAGCACCATGCCGCGGGCGAGCGAAGGGATCCGTGGCAGCGCGTCCCGCACCTGCGCGAGGATCCGGAGCCGCTCGCCGTCGCGTTCGCGGGCGGAGAAGTTGAATCCCGCCAGGTTGCGCGCGAGGCGCACACGCGAGGAGAGCACGATGTCCGCGTGCTCGCCGCTCGCCGCGAGCCACGGGACGCCGCCGTCCGGCAGGAGTGAAAGGTCGAGTGGCATCGGCGCTACTCCAGGGCCCGGATCTGGTCGCGGAGCGACGCCGCGAGTTCAAACTCCTCACCACGGACCGCGGAATCCAGCTGCAACTTGAGCGCCGCCAGCGTGGCGTCGCGCTCCAGGGCGGGCTCGTCCGCGCCCGCGTAGCTGCGGCCCACGTGCACGGCGTTACCGTGCACCCTCCGGAGCAGGTCCTTGAGGCTTTGTTCGAAGGCGCCGTAGCAGCGCGCGCAGCCAAGCCGGCCCGAGGTGCGGAAGTCGCGTAACGACGTCCCGCAGTAGGAACAGCGGGCGGCATCGCCCGGCATCTGGGTCGCCTGCTGTTGCACCGCCTGCAGGAAGTCGCCCAGCGGATGCTTCGGCAGCGCGACGTTCGTTTCGATGCCGCGCTCGGCGGCGCACTTCTCGCAGAGGTGGACCTGGGTGACCGAGTTGTCCACGATCTGGGTGAGGTGGACGACCGCGTCGCGCTCCTGGCACTGGCTGCAAATCATGCGAGCGCTCCCATGCCCGCGGGCGACGCCCCGGCCCCCGGCTCGACCAGCCGGCCGTCGACCAGTGTGAGCACGCGATCCGCACGCGCCGCAAGCGCGGCATTGTGCGTGACAAGGACCGCCGCCACCGACGATTCGCGAATGACCGAGACGATCAAGTCGTGAATATCCTCGGCCGTGTGGTGGTCCAGGTTGCCTGTCGGTTCATCGGCCAACAACAGGGCGGGCCGATGCACGATCGCGCGGGCGACCGCCACGCGTTGTTGTTCCCCACCGGACAACTCCGCAGGGCGGTGACTGATGCGCGCGCCCAGTCCGACTCGCTCGAGGAGTCGCGTGGCGCGGGCCATTGCCTCCGTGCGGCTCAAGCCGCCGATGCGCAGGGGCATGGCTACATTCTCAACCGCCGAGAACTCCTTGAGCAAGTGGTGGAACTGGAACACGAAACCGATGCGCCGGTTTCGGAGCTCGTCCAGCTGCCCCGCCGTGCGCGCCGCCGCCACGCTCTCTCCGGCAATCTCGACGGCGCCGGCATCGGCCCCTTCAAGTGCGCCCAGCAAGTGGAGCAGCGTGCTCTTCCCCGAGCCGCTCGCGCCCACGACGGCGACGATCTCGCCGGCGCCAACCGTCAGGTCAACTCCGCGCAGCACCTCGAGCGCGTTTCCGTCGCCGCCCAGGAATCGCTTGCAGACGCCGCGCGCGACGAGCATCGCATCGCGGCTCGGAAGCCGTTGGCCCGGATCGGCGGTCGGCATCTCGGTCACGGTCGGCGCCGGGAGCACGGTCATTCGCTGCGAATGGCCTCGACCGGGTAGAGGCCGGCCGCCTGCCGCGCCGGGAACATGGTTGCCGCCGTCGCGACGGCCACGCTGAGCAGCGCGATCGCGACCACCTCGAGCGGGTCCGTGAGCACCGGCAAGTGGTCGATGAAGTACACCTGAGGGTCAAGCGTGATCAGGCGGTACCGGTCGAGCACAACGCCGGTACCGAGCCCCAAGGCCAACCCGATTAGGGTGCCAACGCAGCCGATCACGGCGCCTTGCCACAGGAACACACGCCTCACCGCGGCGCTGCCGAGTCCCATCGCCTTCAGGATGCCGATTTCGCGCTGCTTGTCACGGACGACCATCGTCAACGTGCTCACGATGTTGAACGCGGCGACGAGGGAGATCAGCCCGAGGATCACGGCCATGCCGAGCTTCTCGAGCTTGAGTGCCTTGAAGAGCGCGTTGTTCTGCTGCTGCCAGTCCACGGTCCGGTATGGGTAGCCGAGGGAGTCCGCGATCGCCATGGCGAGTGCCGGCGCCGACCAGCGATCGGCGGTGCGGACGTCGAGCCCCGTGACGGCATTGCCCGCGGACCGCAGGTCCTGGGCGCGCTCCATGTCGATGAACGCGTACTTGTCGTCGTACTCGAACATCCCGGTTTCAAAGATGCCGGTGACCTCGAAATCCACGACGCGGGGGACGATGCCCCCGGTGACGGGCGAGATCTGGGCGCCATCAACGGTGTACAGCCGGAACGGCGCGCCCACGCCGGCATTGAAGCGCGCCGCGAGCGAATGGCCGAGCACGATGCCGCGGCGCTGGCCGTCGGCGGTCGCGAACGTGAAATCGCCGGCGGTCGCCTTGCTCCGGATCTCCGTGACCGGCACGTGCGCCGAGTCGGGTCTCGGGAGGCCGACCACGGCCATGCCGCTCGAGAACCGTCGGTCTACCACCTGCCCCACGGCCTCGGTCATGACAAATGGGGACGCGCTCACGACACCGTCCATGTTCCGGACGCGCGCGAGCAGCTGTTCCCAGTCGCGGATGATGAGTTCCTCGCCAAAGTTGAGCACGCGCAAATCCGGGCTTGCCACGAGGATCTTCTCGCGCAAGTCGGTCTGCAGGCCGTTCATCACGCCCATGATCACCACGAGCGCGCTCACTCCGACGATCACGCCGGCCATGGCAATGACCGTGATGAACGACAAGAGCCGCGACCCGCGCCGGCTGCGCAGGTAGCGCCACGCGAGGTCGAGCTCGAGTCGGCGGGTCATTCCGGTCGCATCGTCGGAAAGAGGATGGCGTCGCGAATGTGCTGGATGCCGGTCAGGTACATGAACAGGCGATCCATCCCGATTCCGACGCCGCCCATCGGCGGCATGCCGTATTCCATCGCGCGCAGGTAATCCTCGTCAACGCCCGTCGCTTCCTCGTCGCCCCCGGCTTTCAGGCGCGCCTGGTCCTCAAATCGGCGCCGCTGGTCCACGGGGTCGTTGAGCTCACTGAACGCGTTCGCGAGTTCCTTCCCCTTCGCAAACAACTCGAAGCGCTCGGTCAGCGCCGGATTGCCGCGCTTGGGCTTGGCAAGCGGCGAGAGGGCGAGCGGATAATCCACGACGAACGTCGGGCGCTCGATCGCCGATTCGACGTGCGACTGGAAGAGTTCGTCGAGCAGCTTGGGCCTCGACAGGGTCGCGACGCCGTGCACCCCCCGCCGCTCGGCGGCCGTGCGCAACTCGGCGTCCGTCAGGGCGAGCACGTCCGCCACGCCCATCGCGCGACTCAGGGACGGAACCCACTCCACGCGCGGGAAGCCGCCGCCGGCAATGTGCGCGTCGAAGGCGGCCGCGTGTTCGGGGCGATCGATCGCGGCCAGGGCCTTGCGAACCGCTTCCGCCGCCGCGCCGATCAGCGCCTCGACCTGGTCCATCATGACGGTGTAGTCGGCGTAGGCCTGGTAGAACTCCAGCATCGTGAACTCGGGATTGTGCGTCCGGTCCGTGCCTTCGTTCCTGAAGTCGTGCCCGATCTCGTACACACGCTCCAGCCCGCCGACGACCAGTCGCTTGAGGTAGAGCTCGTCGGCGATGCGCAGGTACAGCGGCATGTCCAGCGCGTTGTGGTGCGTGGTGAAGGGTTTGGCCGCGGCGCCACCGTACAGCGGCTGAAGCACCGGCGTCTCGACCTCGAGGAACCCGCGCTCGTCGAGGAACGTCCGCACTGCCCTCGTCATCGCCGAGCGCGCGGTGAACATCACGCGCACCTCGGGATGGACCGCGAGGTCCGCGTAGCGCTGGCGCGAACGCTGCTCGCCGTCGCTGAACGTGGAGTGACGCACCGGGCGCCCATCCACCATCTCTTCCTTGCCGAACGGCAATGGCCGGAGCGACTTCGCGAGCATCTCAAATGCCGTCACGCGCACGGTGACCTCGCCGGTCCGTGTGCGGAACAGTGGGCCGTGCACGCCGACGATGTCGCCGAGGTCTATCAGCTTGGCGATCTCGAACGCGTCGCCCAGCACGTCTTGCCGGAAGTACAGCTGGATCCGGCCGGACGGATCCGTCAGGTGCGCAAAGGCGGACTTTCCATGGCCCCGCCACGACGTGACCCGGCCCGCCAGGTGCACTTCGGGCCCCTCCTCCGCTTCGCCCAGCAGTTCCGCCGCCGGGGCCGCGAGGTGGGAACGGTCGAATGCGTAGGCGAATGCGGGTACGCCGCGTGCCGCGAGCGCGTCGAGTTTTTCCCGTCGCGCGCGCATGACGAAGTTCAGGTCTTCCGACTCGCCGCCGGTGGGTTCGTCCGTTCCAGCCATTTACGCCGCCCCCATTGAGACAGATCCCTGTTGCTTGAGGTACGCCTCGATGAACGGATCGATCCCGCCATCCATCACTTTCTGTACATCCGTCACCTTCAGCTCCGTGCGGTGGTCGTTGACCATGGTGTACGGTTGGAACACATAGCTGCGGGCCTGGCTGCCAAAGCTGACGTCCTGCTTGTTGGCGTCCATCTTCGCCTTGAGTGCGGCCTGCTTCTCGAGTTCGCGCTGGTACAGCTTGTTCTTCAGCTGCTTCATCGCGGTCGCGCGGTTCTTGCCCTGACTGCGTTCCTGCTGGCACGAGACCACGATGCCGGTCGGGATGTGCGTCAGTCGCACGGCCGAGCTGGTCTTGTTCACATGCTGGCCGCCCGCCCCTGAGGCACGGAACACGTCCATCCGGATGTCTTCGTCGCGAATCTCGATGTTGATATCCGTGTCCACGACGGGGTAGACGAACACCGATGCGAAACTGGTGTGCCGGCGGGCCTGCGAGTCGAACGGCGAGATGCGCACGAGCCGGTGGATCCCCGTCTCCGGTCGGAGGAAGCCGTACGAGTACGCGCCCTTGATCTCGAGCACCGCACCCTTGATCCCGGCCTCTTCGCCTTCGCTCATGTCCACGACGTCAACGGTGTACCCGCGGCGCTCGGCCCAGCGCGTGTACATCCGCATGAGCATCATGGCCCAGTCCTGGGCTTCCGTGCCGCCGGCGCCCGCCGCGATCTCCACCTGTGCATCACGCCCGTCGTCGGGTCCCTGAAGGAGGGACTTCAGCTTGAACGCGTCCGTCTCGTCGTGAATCGCACTGACCTCGCGGTCGAGCTCGGCGATCATCTCGGCGTCGGGATCGGCGGCGAGCAGCGAGTCCATCTCGATCGCGCCTTGCACCCGGGACCACAACTTGTCAAACGACTCGGTCCAGCCCTTGAGTCCCTTGATCTCCTGGACCACCGCCTTGGCGCGGTCTTGGTTGGACCAGAAGTCCGCGCCCGCCATTTCCGCTTCGAGCGCGCTCAGCGCCGCGCGTTTGCGATCGAGGTCAAAGGTACCCCCGAAGCTCCGCGAGGCGGTCTTCGTCAAGCTTGAGCGATCGGGCGCGTTCGGATTCGGCCATGGGTGGTTCAGGAAGCGAAAAGCCGCCCTCCGCGGTCCGGAGAGCGGCGCACGACTCACAAAAGTTAGCAGCACCGCTGGGGCCGGCATAGGGCGCCTCCCCCGGCCGCAGCCCGCTCAGAACATCTTGCGACCGTCGGCAAGGATGTCGTTGAGCGCGTCCTGGAAGTGGGTCGTGCTCTCGGCCATCTCCTTCCCGATCTGCTCAACGTACTCCTCGTAGCTCTTCTTGATTTCCTCGCGAAACAGCGCCTTGAGCGTGCCGTCCCGCAACCCTTCTTCGCGCTTGGCGGGCAGGTACGCGATCATGTCGCTCACGAGGGCCCGTGCGAGGCGTTTTGCCTTCATGCCGGGGTCGGACGACAGGAACGGGTTGATCGCCCGCTTCGGCTTTTGCGACTGCGCGGCCGGTTGCGGAACGGTAGGCGTCTCGACCGTTGGGCTCGCCGTGCTCCGAGCGGGCGGCGCGGGCGGCGCGGGTGCAGGCGCGGGGGCCTCGGGTCGCAGAGTCTCCGCGGGCGGGGGCGCGATCACCGGCGCATCTGGCACAACCGGTGCGACTGGCGCGGCTGGCGGCGTAGCAGCAACCGGCGACGGTGCTGGCGCCGCTGGTGCGGCTGGTGCGGCTGGTGCGGCTGGCGGAGAGAATGGAGCGACCGGCGGCGTGACCGACGGAGCTGCCATCGGCGCCGGAGGCGCCGCCGGTCGTGGCGGAGCCTGAAACGGCGGGGCGAGCGGCGAGGGGGCAAGCGGTGGCCGCACGGCCGGCGTCGGAGGGGCGACTGGCATCGCCGGAGCGGGCACGGATGTGCTGGGCCGCGGCGCCCCCATTGGCGCAGCGGGCGACATCGGTCGCGGCGTCGGCGGGCTCGGCGGCGGTACGGCGGGCGGTGCCGCCGGCGGTGCCGGTGGCGGTGCCGACACGGCTGTGGTCGGTGGTGCCGGTGGTACGGCTACAGCGGCGGCAGCAGCTGCAGGTGCCGGCGTGGTTGTCGCTTGGGGGCGCGGAGATTCCTCGAGTGCCGCGCCGCCGACGGCGATTACTCCGCCGCAAATCGAGCAACGCGCGCGGACTCCGCCAATGGGAACCTTGGCGGGGTCCACTCGAAAGACGGATTGACAATCAGGGCACGTGACGTTCACCGCTCCTCCGCGGATCCAGCTTCATGCGACGGCAATGACATGGAGGGATCGGCAGGCGTCGGCATATCGCCGCGCCGGTCGATCGTGTACACCGATCCCGGCAAGGACTTCGCGTAGCTCTTCATCTCCGTCGCCAGCTCGCTGACCTGTGCAGTATGCGTGAACTGGCGCCGTTCGTTCGTAACCACCCCGATCGACACGGACATGAGCGGGACCTTATGCAGTTGTCCCCGGCGATCCTTTCCAAAATAGTACCCCGCACGGCGGTCCTGCTCGGAATATTGGAACGGGATCAGCGTGTCAAAGGCATGGACGATTTCGCCGCAAGTTTCCGCGACCTGCTCCACCGGCATGATGAACAGGAAGTCATCGCCCCCGATATGGCCGACGAATGCCGCCTCACCACACGTACCCTTCACCACGTCGTGCAGGATCTTCGACAGGATCCTGATGACGCGATCGCCGTCGTAGTAGCTGTACCGGTCGTTGTATTCCTTGAAGTGATCCAGATCCGCATAGCATACGGCGAAGAACTCCTTGTTCTCGATCCGGCGCGCGATGTCCGCCTCGATCTCCACCGCGCCGGGCAGGCGCGTCGAAGGATGCACGAACGTATCGCGGTCGGACCGGCGCAGCAGCGCGTCGAGCCGCAGGCCCACTTCCAACGGTCGCGCCGAGTCGCGCAGGACTTCGTCGGCCTTGGCGTCGAAGGCAGCGGAGAACGCTTCATCATCGTCTCCGGCGCACACGCACACCGGGACGATCGCGGTGAATGAGTCGTTCTTGAGCCGACGGCAAGCGTCACGACAGGCACGCGCCTCCCCGTAAGCCAATCCTGCACGGCTTCAGGCAGTGCCGACCCCTCAGGGGCGAGAATGAATGCGGTGGGCTGTTGCAAGCGCGTGGACGGGAGCTGGGGCAAAATTAGGCCCCGCGCGGAGGACTGTCAAAGTTTGTGACGGCAACGACTTGCGGCGCCGTCACGGGACCCGGGCCGGTACGGCAAACTCGATTCGAGCCGGTCCCGCGCCCAAACCGCCCCTCAGCCGGACCGACACAAAGGCGTCCACGGCCGAAATGAGGTGATTCAGCGCCAGGGCGGCGAGGTACTGCCTGGCTTCTCGGCTCGCGTCGTTCTTTCGCCGGATTGCCTGCCGGTACACGTCCCACTCGAGCTGGGCATTACGCCACGACCATCGAAACTCGGGATGTACGGCCAGGCGGCTGTAGTACTGCCTGGCGGCCTGGTGTTCCGGCGAATCGTACGGCGGCTCCACACCAGGGTTTGGCCAGTTGGACAGGAGGCGCGCGCGCAACCACAGTTTCCCGTTGTACGTGCTCGTATCCACCTCAGGCGAAAAGACCCCCGTGCCCGGCGTCCGATCAAAGACCCCGCTTTCGAGGTGCTTTTCCATGTCTTCGTAGTAGGCCCACGACCCGAGCAGGTCGTTCCCGGGCACAAACGCCCGCGCTACGTCGCGGGCGAGCGCGAGGTACCGCTGCCTCTCACGGCGCACATTCACCGACTGGTTCGCGTAGCCGAGGATCGTCGCCAGCTCGATAGCGGCGTACCCAAGGAACCGATCCTGCCGCAATACCCGCTGGCCGTATCCGGGCAACGTGGCCGACGCGAGGGGCACCCACCAAGCCGAGTCGGGGCGCGGATTCACGAGGCGACTCACCCCCCACCGCGGCAGCGTGTCGCGCGGTGCGGCCTCGGATGCGGACTTCGCCACACCGACCGGCTTGGGGCTTGGCTGTGCACCGACACGACCGGCGCCGCCGGGTATGGTGCCCAGCATCAGCACCGCGAGCGATGTGGCGACGGCGGTCAGCTGCCGTGCAGCGCCGCTGGGGCCAAGCGCATCGGGTCGGGGGCTCATCGCCCGAAGCCGACCCGGAGCGAGACATATGTGGGCGGGGTACCGGCGTCCGCTGCTGACCCGCCAATCGTCCGCGCGAAATCGAGTCCCAGCCTGCCGCGGCGAACGCCGATCCCGGCTGACCCCCAGGGCGCTCCGACCGGCGCGCGAATGGCAGTGCCAAGCCGCACCATCAGGACGTTCGACAGTGCGAACTCGGTACCCAGGCGGAGCGACGGCGACGTGAAGGTCTTCAGCGTGACCACTTCGCCGCTCACGGACATCGCCAGGCCGGATCGCCACTGCCCGGCTCGGGCGACGCGGTAGGAAGCCCCGAGGTGAAGACGTGTGGGTAGCGGGTCGGTCTGCTCGGCATCGTTGACCTGCAGGCCGAACCCGAGGTTCCGGATGCTGGCGGCCAGCGTAATCCCCGTCGCCCGCACGTCAGCGGCCTGCACGCCCACGTCGAACGCAGTCGTGGACACGGAGAACGTGTGTGCGCCGGGGCACGAACCGCCGCAACTGTCGCCCTGGCGTACCCAATGCGCACTGACGCCGGCCGCCACGCGTTGGCCGAACGTCGCGGCATAGGAGCCGGTGAGAACGGTCGCGCGCGAATAGAGCGTGCCGATGACCGTGCCGAACGGGTCGGTGGCTTCCTGATCGCCGAAGTTGAAGTAGCGCACGGCACCACCCACGGACCCGGCACGGCCGGCGGGAAGCACGAAGCTGAGCACGTCGGCGCTTGGCAGCACGAACGTCTCGCCAACGTGATCGTACACCAGCTCACGCGACGTCGCCCAGGCCAGCGATGCCGGGTTCCAGAGCGCACCTTCGGCCCCGAGTCGCGTGGCGGCAACGGATTCGCCAAGGCTGACGGCCCGTGCGCCCAAGGGGATGAGGAGGAACACGGCGCCCTCGGTGGCAGGCCCCTGTGCGCTGCCGGTCTTCGGGCAGGCCAGGAGCGCGCCGAGGAGTCCGACGCCGACGACGGCGTGCCTGGACAGCACCCGCCCGGCCGCCGCGTTAGGCGAGCGGCTTGGCCTCGTCAATCAACAATACCGGGATACCGTCTCGCACTTCGTACCGCAGCTTGCATGCGCCGCAGTCGAGCGACTCCGGATCCGTGCGATACTTGAGCGCGGCCTTGCACTTCGGGCACGCGAGTATCTCGAGAAGTTCTGGGGCCAGTGTCATCGGGATCCTGGTTTACCATGGGACAGGCCGAACCGGCGGATGCTCGCCGCGTCGCGCCGCCAGTTCGGGAGCACCTTCACCCACAGGTCGAGGAAGACCTTCTGTGCGGCGATCCGCTCAATGGCCGCGCGCGCCGCTGCACCGATCTTCCGGATCTGTGCCCCTCCGCTGCCGATCACGATTCGCTTCTGCGATTCGCGTTCGACGTAGAGGGTCGCACGAATGTACACCGGTGTCCGATCCTCTCGATACTCCTCGACGTCACAGGCCAGTGCGTGCGGAACTTCATCGTCCAGGACGTGCAGCGCCGCTTCACGCACGTACTCGGCGGCGAGCTCACGCATCGTCGCCGTGCCGATGTCGTCGGCGGGATACACCCATGGGCCTTCGGGAAGGCGCGCGACGACCTGTTCAAGCAGCTCGGGCAGGCCTTCGGCGGTTACGGCGGAAACGTGGGCCGCGGAGGGGACCGCTTCCCTCCACAGCCGGCGCGTCGCCTCTGGGAGGAGGTCGCACTTGGTGATTGCGACCAGGGTGTCCCGTTCGTTCGTTCGCTCGGCGGCCCGTGGCCGGTCACCAGGCACAGTTCCGTCGAAGAGATGCACCGTGATGTCCGCGTCCTGGTGCGCCCGCGTGGTCGCCTCGCGCATGGCGTCGTCGAGAGCGTCCCGGGAGCTGTCGAGCATCCCCGGCGTGTCGCAGAACACGATCTGCCAGTCGTCGCGGGTGAGCAGGCCGACCGACCTCGCACGTGTGGTTTGCGGCTTCGGGCTGACGATGGAAACGTGCTCGCCCACCCATCGGTTGAGCAGCGACGATTTCCCGGCGTTCGGGCGTCCGATCAGGGCGACGTAGCCGCAGCGTGGCATACTGGAAGACGAGTTGGGTGGATGGGAGGCCACGGAAAGCACAAAGCCCCCGGGCGGTTGCCCAGGGGCTTTGCAATGAGGTGCCGGCGACGGCCTACTCTCCCGCGATCTCTCGATCGGAGTACCATCGGCGCTGTAGGGCTTAACGATCGTGTTCGGAATGGGAACGAGTGTGGCCCCTACGCTCTAGTCGCCAGCGATTAGAGAACAATGGAAATGGGGTGAACGTGGTAGTCCGAATCGCCGACTGGAAACCCAGTCGGAGATCGTGCGATTGCTCTGCGAAGTTGAAAAAATGTGTCCCCCTTGCAGTGTAAGGGGGGTAGTCAAGCCTCACGGGCGATTAGTACCGCTGCGCTCGGAGGCGATTGCTCGCCTTCCACGTGCGGCCTATCGACGTCATAGTCTCTGACGG
This sequence comes from Gemmatimonadota bacterium, assembly GCA_016874035.1. Classification (GTDB taxonomy): domain Bacteria; phylum Gemmatimonadota; class Gemmatimonadetes; order Gemmatimonadales; family Gemmatimonadaceae; genus Fen-1231. The sequence continues at coordinate 133 of VGVM01000006.1, read as the reverse complement.
CCCTTCAGGGTGCTCAAGGCACCAGGGAGAATTCATCTTGGGGACAGCTTCCCACTTAGATGCTTTCAGCGGTTATCTGTGCCGACCATCGCTACCCGGCGTTGCCACTGGCGTGACAGCCGGGACACGAGCG
>VGVM01000005.1 GCA_016874035.1 Gemmatimonadota bacterium | reverse complement strand
CGCTCCAGCACCGGCTGCCGCTCCCGCCGCGCCCACGGCGGCCGCTCCCGCGCCTGCCGCGGCGCCCGCACCGCCGCCAACGCCGAAACCCGCGCCGGCTCCAGCAGCACCGCCGAAACTCGTCATGACGAGGCCGCGAGCGGTCCCGAGCGCTACCGCTTCGCTTGGCGTCGGGGTGGAAGCCCGCGCGTCGCGACCCGGCTGCAAGTACTGTGGGCAGGCGCTCCCCACGTCCCGCGATGTGCTGTTCTGCCCGCATTGCGGGCAGGACTTCAACGTGCGCCGCTGCGCAGGATGCAGCGCGGAAGTGGAACCCGGTTGGAAGTTCTGCGTGGCGTGTGGCCGCGCGGCGACCTGACCCCGAAGCCGACCTGCGGCCTCCGATGCCGGACACACCGGGAACCGCGCTGACCCGTGACGCGATCGAGCGCGTACTCGGGCGCGCCGCCGAGTTGCAAAGCGCGCGCGAAGGATCCACCGGCTCTGAGCTGAGCGAAACCCAACTCGTCGAACTCGCGCGCGAAGTCGGCCTTTCCGCCGACGCCATGCGCCAGGCCATCGCCGAGGAGCGTGCCCGGCTCCCGATCGAGGAAGGCGTGAGCCTCGCGAAGCTGCTCCTCGGCTCGGCCGTACTCTCGGCCGGTCGCGCAGTCCCGCTCACCGCGGGACGGGCCTTTGCGACGCTCGACGACTGGATGCAGCGCACGGAATCGCTGCAGCTCAAGCGGCGCGGCATGGGACAGATGAGCTGGGAGCCAAAGGTGGATTTCGTGTCTGCGATTCGGCGCACACTTCGCGTGGGTGGCCGCGGGTTCCACCTCGCGCAGGCGTCCGAGGTGATCGCCGTGGTCGCGGACGCCGGCGACGGTCGCGCACACGCACGACTGGCCGCCAGCCTTCCCGACGCGAGGGGCCGGCACATGACCGGTGCCGTCGTCGCGACGGTCGCCGGGCTCCTCGTCGGCGTTCCCGGTTGGATGATCGCGACCGAAGCCGGGTTGCCGCTCGCGGCGGCGCTGGCGCTTGTGCCCGCGGTTGGGCTGCCCCTCGGCGCATTCCTGATCGCCCGCCGCACGTTCCACCGCTTGCGCACCCGCGTTCACGTCGCGCTCGAGCAGGCATTGGATCGCCTCGAGTACGACGGCGGCGGGCCGCGCTCGTGACCGGCTCACGGGCCGCTGTCGGCCCGACGGCTCCCGTCGCTGCTCCCGGCGACCTCCGCGCCGCGCGCGCATGGGCGCATGCGATCCTGCCGGACGTGTCGCGGACCTTCGCACTCTCGATCCGTTTCCTGCCGGGGACGCTGGGGACGGCGGTTTCCACGGCCTACCTGCTCTGTCGCATCGCGGACACCGTTGAGGATGACGGCACCTTGTCGGCGGCGCGGAAGGCGGAACTCCTCGATGCGTTCCGCGCGGCGCTGGACACCCCCAACGCGGCCGCAAAGTTCGCGGCGGAGGCGCGGGCGCTGAACGGCGACCGCGCCCATGTCGCGCTGTCCCAGGGAACCGACCGTGTGTACACCTTGCTCGCGTCGTTGCCCGCCGCCACCAGGGAACGCGTCACGCATTGGGTCGCCGAGATGATCTCGGGCATGCGGAAGTTCGTGCTGCTGTACCCGGACGGCATCCGGATGCAGACGCTCGGCGAATACCGCGAATACTGCTATTACGTGGCCGGGACGGTGGGCCGCATGCTCACCGACCTCTGGCGACTGCACGCGCCCGGAATCTCGGACGCGCGCTTTGCGGCGCTGAGCGATCGCTGCGAGAAGTTCGGCGAGGCGCTGCAGACGGTGAACATCCTCAAGGACATCGCCTGGGACGCCGAACATGAGAACGCGATCTACATCCCGGCGCGCGCCCTCGCGGACCACGGCAGCGGGCACGCGACCATTCTCGACGCCGCGCATGCGGAAGGCAACGCCCGTGCCGTGGCCGAGTTCATCGACCTGGCCTGGCGGGATCTCGACGAGGCGCTGGAGTACGTGTTCCTGGTGCCGCGGCGGGCGATACCGGTCCGGGCGTTCTGCGTCCTGCCGCTGTTGTACGCGTACGCGACGCTCCGCGACCTGGCCCAGACCCGTGCCATGCTCCGTGCCGGCGGCGTCGTGAAGATCTCGCGGCGAGAAGTGCGCTGGCTGATGTTCTGCGGATTGGCCGCCCTGTGGAGCAACACCGCGCTCGGCTGGATCGTTCGGCGGGTGCGCGCGCGACCATTCGCGCCGCTGGCGGTCAGCTCGGCATAGCCGTTGTCAACTCGGCGCAGCGGCTTTGCCAATGTGGCAATGCCGCTCCGGCATGCCGCTTGCGATGGTCCCCGGGCGCCCGGTGCACAACGCGCCGGAACGTACTTCAACCACATACAGGAGGGCTGGTCACATGTTCACTACTCACTATCCAACGGTCATCGACCGCATGCTCGACTGGAGCCGTCAGATGGACGCTGCAGTCAATGGGCGCGGCGTGGAGCCGGTCGCTGACTACCCGAGTCGGGCGCAGCTCTGGCTCCCGGCAATCGACGTCTACGAGACGGATTCGGAATTCGTCGTCGCGGCAGACCTTCCGGGCATCCATCAAGAGAACATCGACGTGAGCTTCGATCGCGGCGCGCTGACGATCAGCGGTACGCGAGCGGCCACGCTCCCCGCCGCCAAGGAGAACACCCAGTTGCGCGTGTTCGTGAGCGAACGGACGAGCGGGACCTTCTCGCGGTCGATCCGGCTGCCGCAGCACGTGGACGCCGAACGGATTGACGCGACCTTCTCCGACGGCGTGCTGTTGCTGAAGGTGCCGAAGGCAAAGAGCGCAATGCCGCGCAAGATCACCGTTCGGGACGCCGCCGGGGCTCGTGCGCTGACGGAGTAGCCCCAGGGCCGTCGTGCGGATGACCGCGGTGGCGCCGCGGCCATCCGGAGCCGAGAAGTCGGTGCCTCACGTTTGGGACGCGGTGAGGCACCGGCTTCCAGCTATTAGATTCTGTCCGTGCCTCATTTCTACACCGCGCCGGTGGTCACCGTCCTCGCGCGTCCCCAGTTCGTGGAGCCCGCGCACCTGCCCGTCCAGTGGCTCGGGGAAAGCACGGATGCCGAGCGGCTTTCCGAGTTCGCGGGTCGGCTTTGCTACATGAGCCAGAAGAACCCCGCGAACCGCTCGACGCGCGACTACATCGAGAACATCAAGAAGCAGCAACACGGCTCCGTGTTCGAGCACGCGTCGTGGTCACTCCTGATCGAGGGCGTGAGCCGCTCGCTCACCCACGAGCTGGTGCGGCACCGGGCCGGCTTCGCGTATTCGCAGCTGTCGCAGCGATATGTGGATGAGTCCCATGCCGCGTTCGTCGTGCCGCCGGCCATCCTCGGTGACGACGCACTGCTCGCCGACTGGACGGCGCAGGTCGAGGCGGCGCAGGCGACCTATGTCGCGCTGGTGGACAAGCTGATGCAGCGCTACTCGTGGGTGGATGACAAGGTGCACCGCCGGAAGATGGCGCGCGAAGCGGCACGCGGCGTGTTGCCGAATTCCACCGAGACCAAGATCGTCGTCACGGCAAACGCCCGCGCCTGGCGCCAGACCCTCGAGCTCCGCGCGAGCGAGGGCGCGGAGATGGAGATCCGGCGTTGGGCGATCGCGGTCCTGCGCACGCTGCAAGCCGAAGGACCAGCGTTCTTTTCCGACTTCGAGACCTACGTCGCCGCGGATCGCGTCGAGGCGGCCCGCGTGGTGCACCACAAGGTTTGACCGTTGGGGGCGGCCCCGGATGGGCACGCCCCCAACTTCGCGTCAATCGTCCTTCTCCTCCACGCGCTGCTTCTCGTAGGCGCTGATCACTTTCGTCGCCTGCTCGTGCGGCATCTGCTCGTAGCCGTGAAAGCGATGCGTGAACGACCCCCGGCCGTGTGTCAGGCTCGAGAGGCGCGTCCCGTAGAGCTGTAACTCGGCCTGCGGCACGATCGCCTTGACCACGCTTCCGCCGCCGCCGTTCGCCTGTTCCGTGCCGAGCAGCTTGCCGCGCCGGCTGCTCAGGTCGCCCATGACATCGCCGAGGTAGTCGTCGGGCGTCACGACGTCGAGCTCGTCGAGTGGCTCCAACAGGACCGGCCGGCACTTCGGTGCGACGGTCTTGAAGGCCTGGATGCCCGCCATCCGGAAGCTGGCCTCGTTCGAGTCCACGGAGTGCGAACTGCCATCGTAGCACTCGGCGACGAAGTCCACGACGGGGTATCCGGCGAGGATGCCGCGTGCGCTCGCTTCCTGCAGGCCCTTGTCCACCGCGGGGATGTACTGACGCGGGATCGAACCGCCGACGATCGCATCCACGAACGCATACCCGGCCCCTCGCTTCGCCGGCTTGATCCGGACCCAGCAGTCGCCGAACTGGCCGCGCCCACCGCTTTGCTTCTTGTGACGCCCCTGGCCTTCCGCGTGCGCCGTGAGCGTCTCGCGGAATGGGATCCTCGGCGCCGACAGCTCGCCCTTGACGCCGAACTGCCGGTGCAGGCGCGACATCGCGACTTCGATGTGCCGTTCCCCGAGCCCGCCGACGATGGTTTCGTGCGTTTCCGAGTTGTAGTGCGTCGCGAATGTCGGGTCTTCGTCGTGCAGCCGGTGCAATCCCTGTTGCAGCTTCTCCTCGTCGTTGCGCGACACCGCTTTCACCGCGAACGTGACCAGCGGCTCCGGAAACGAGATCGGCGGCAGACGTACCGGATGCGCCTTGGTGGACAGCGTGTCGTTGGTATGCGTGTTGTGCAGCTTGGCGACGCAGCCGATGTCTCCCGGGTGGAGGCGCGGAACTTCGATGCGCTCCTTGCCCTGCGGCACCGCCAAGTGGTTCATCTTAACGACGCCGTCCCGCGTCGCGTTGAACACTTCGGCGCCCGAGTTCACGGTCCCGCTGAAGGTCCGGAAGTAGGTCACGTCGCCGACATGGGGTTCCGCGGTGGTCTTGAACACGAGGGCGCTGAACGGCGCATCGTCTCGCGGGTGGATCTCGACCGTCTTCGCGCCTTCCGCGCCCTTGAACGCGTGCAGTTCCTCCATGTCGTAGGCGTTGGGCATGAGCGCGACGAGCAGGTCCAGCACCGTCCGCACGCCCACCATCAACTGCGAGGAGCAACAGAGCAGCGGGAACAGGTCCGCCCGCTTCATCGCTTCCTTCATGGCGGCCATCTCGTCGTCGCCGGGGAGTTCCTCGCCCCCAAAGAAGCGCTCGAGCAGCGCGTCGTCCGTCGCGGCAATCGCCTCGACCATCTCCTGATGGTACCGCTGGAACCGCTCCTGTTCCGCGGCAGGAATCTCCATTTCCTCGTACTCGCCGGCCTTGGCGCCCTTCTTGGGGAGGTATGCCTTCTTGGCGAAGAGGTTGATCACGCCGCTGAAACCCGCGCCGGCCCCGATCGGAATCTCGACCGGCACCACCTTGGCCGTCAGGCGATCCTTGATCATGCGGTACGCGCGGTCGAAATCGGCGTGTTCCTTGTCCATCGCCGACACCACGAACAACACCGGGTCGCGGCGCGCGATGGCCTCGCGGAACATGCGTTCGGTCCCGGCTTCGACGCCGGTGGACGCGGAAACGGTGACGAGCACGCCGTCGGCCGCTGTCAGTCCGGCGATCGCGTCGCCCTGGAAGTCGAGGAATCCCGGTGTGTCGATGAGGTTCACCTTGGCGCCATTCCACTCGGCGTACGCGCAACCGAGGGATATCGAATACTTGCGCTCGATCTCTTCCGGAGCGGTGTCCGTGAGCGTCGTGCCATCCTTTATTGACCCGTGTCGCTTCGATGACCCAGACACAAAGGCGAGCGCGTCAACCAGACTGGTCTTGCCGCTCGCCCCGTGTCCAACGACCGCAACGTTCCGGATGGATTCGCTCGTGTACTCCCGCATGGGACACCCTCCTTGCATGTGATACCTAGATCGTGCGCCGCACAAGCGTCGGCGTCAAGGGTGGGGCCGCGCACGCGCGAATGGCGTCGGGCATTGGAGGACGAAGGTGTCGGGTGGACATCGCAGGCATGGGACTGCAATAACATTCTGCCGTGATGCGGCGCGCGTTCCTTTCCATGGCGATCACGCTCGGCGGCGCGGGCGCGCTCACCGCGCAAGGCGGCGTGGATCCAAGGGCGCGGGCGATCGTGCCGGTTCTGGAGTACCACAAGATCGGCGTGGACTCCCGCTGGGGCCGAAGCCCGGAGCGGTTTCGCCGTGACCTCGAAATCCTGTATCAACGCGGATACCGACCCGTCACCGTTGCTCAGCTCATCGATGGCGCGCTCGATATTCCCGATGGGACCAAGCCGATCGTGTTCACGTTCGACGACGCCTCACCCGGGCAGTTTCGGTACATCGAGCGAAATGGCGGCCTCGAGATTGACCCACGGAGCGCGGTCGGGATCTGGATGGACTTCTCGCGAGCGCACCCCGACTGGAAGCCCAGGGCCACCTTCTGCCTGCTGTCAGGCGCCGATGCCGGCCATGCATTCTTCGGCGACAAGGGGATCGAGGGCCAGAAGTCCGCGTGGCGATTCCGGAAACTCCGCTACCTCGCCGAGCAAGGCTTTGAGTTGTGCGCCCACACGCTGTGGCACGCCAACCTGGCCAAGTACGACGATGCGACCGTGCAGGAGCAGATTGCCCGCAGTGTGCTGGCGATCGACTCCGCCGTCGGAGGCTACCCGGTGCGCACGTTTGCCCTGCCGCTTGGCGTATGGCCCCGGAACCGCGAGCTCGCCGCGCGAGGCTCGTGGCGCGATTCACGTTCAGGACGCGAAGTGCGATACGCGTTCGATGCCGTGCTGAACGTGGCCGGTCCGCTCAAGCGAACGCCGGAACGCGTCGGCGGCCAGCCAACCGTACTGAACCGCGTGCAGGTGTTTGGCGACGCGCTCGAGTGCCTGTTGCGCGAATTGGACCGAATCGGGCGGTGATCGGCCCGAACCGCCGGGTTCTTGCCGCACACCCGTTGCGCGGTTCGTCAGGGTGCTGCAAGTTGCGGTTGAGCCGTTCGACCGGAGGGGGTCGATGTTCGAAGCCGTTGGATTGCCGCCGCGCGAGCAGAACACCAAGCACATGGTGTTTTTCGAGGCGCTCGCCGCGTGCAAGGACAAGACCGATCCGGACTGGACGTTCGCATCCGCCGGCCTGCTCGCGCTTCGGCTCGTGGACCATTGGAAGCTGGTCGGCCCGCCCCTGATGGACCCCGAGGCGATCAGCATCAAGTCCTGCCGCGGCGCGATCATGGACCTGGCGCCCGAAGATCCGTCCCGCCCAGTGCTGATCAGCATGGTCAATACCATGCAGGTGCTGCGGGAGTACGATGCCACGCCGATCCTGCCGAAGCTGCTCGAGTACGGGCTGATCCTGGAGCGTCATTTCGACCGCATGTCGCTCGCGGCCGACGTGTACGACTCGATCATTCACCATGCATGGCCCGGGGCCGACAACGTCGTGGTCGCCGATGCGCTGGAGCGGCGCGCGCTGGCATACCGGAAGGCGGGCGACCTGGACGAAGCCGAGCAGCATTCGGCGGCGATGACGCGCGTCGCGCGGGCGGTGAAGGACCGGCCGCGCGAGCTGCGCGGCCGTCTGGCCACGACGACCGTGGTCATGCAACGCGGCGATCTCGACGCAGCCGACAAGATGGCCGCCGCGATCGTGAAGGACGCGACGAAGTGGGAGCGGAAGGCCGAGCTGGCCAAGGCGCTTCACACCCGGGCCGTGATCGCGATACGCGACAACCGGCTCGACGACGGAATCTCGCTTGCGCACCAGGCACTCCGGCTGGCGGAAGACCCGATGGACCGGGACCGGGTCCTGAGCGACCTTGCGGCGGCGCTAACCAAGGCCGGTGCGTTTGACGCCGCCGCCGACGCGTTCGCCGTCATCGCGCTCACCGCGACCACCGCGGAAGTGCGGCAGAGCGCGAGCGCCAACCTCGTCGTGATCGCCGCACGAGCCGGGGACGAGGCGGAACTGGAACGGGCCAGGGCTCGCCTCGAGGGCCTTGAGTTGCCCCCCGAACTGCGCCTGAACGTCATGATCGAGTCCGCTCGCGGGCTCGCGCGCTTCGGGCGGAGCGAGGAAGCGACGGAACTGCTGGCCGACGCGACGAGCCAGGCTCGTGAGCTTGGGTTCGAGGCGGCTCTGAGTGAGGGCAGCGAGCTACTCCGTCACGTCGCGGCGAATAACCCGGCGCTGCGCGACCCCGCGCGAAGCAACGCTGCCCCGCCCGAGGTCGCCGCAGAGATCCGCGAGTTGCTTACGGCCGCGAAGGCGTCTGCGGACCGCCCCGTCAGTTAGCCGCGCACCTTCCCACGCCGAGCGTCACAACGTCCCCGCAGTTGGCCGGCGCGGTCGGCGCGGCGCATGCCGCCAACATGAGCGTCCCAAGGGCGACATAGACCTTCTGGCGAATTGACATCGAAGAATCCTCCGAAATGGGGGTGTATGACGCCAAAACGTACTGGCAATTCCTTTCGTAACTACCCATATTTCGTGCCAGAAAACCCCGTATTTGTGCCACGCGTGCAGTAAAAAGGGTACATTTTCGGTCCGTTCGTCGCCGGGGTGAAATCGAGTGCACGTAGCAGCATGCATCCAGCCCGAAAAGGCCAGTCGGCTGCGCACCGCGGCCGGCGGGATGCATTTCGTGCATCTGGCGCTGGATTGGGAGCACGCCGACGCCCTGGTCCACCGCAAGCCGATCGAAGTGCTGTTCGTGGACCCGCAGTTCGACGATCACGTCCGCTCGCGAACGGACCATATCCACGACATCCGGCGGCGCTACCGCGCGCTCCCGATCGTCGTGTACGCCTCGCTGACCGCCTCGACGCTTCGCCCGATCGTCGAACTCGGCAAGCGGGGCTTTGGTGACCTGATCCTGTTCGGGCAGGACGACGACCCGGAAACACTGCGTCGCATCCTGGACACGCAGCCGGGCGTGGCGATGGCCGAGCTCGCGTGCCGCCGGCTCAAGCAACGCCTGTCGCGTTGCCCCGATGGCGTTGCGGCGGTGGTCGAGCATGTGCTCCGGAACCCGTCCGCCTTCACCGATGTGCCTGACATCGTGGAGCAGTCCGCGATCCCGAGGCGTTCGCTCTACCGGCACCTCGACCGGGCCGGCCTCGCGCCCCCCCGTGAGATTCTGCTTGCTTCACGGGTACTCCGGGCGTATGCGCTCAGCCGGATCCCCGATATGAAGCTCGAGGCCGTGGCGCACCTGACGGGCTTCGCCGACGCCGATGCGCTTACGGCAGCGATGAAGTGGGCGACCGGCACGACGCCGGCGCGGGCGCGCGACCGGCTGGCCCCGTCGGTGGTCATTCGCGCAGTCGCGGACCGCATGATGCGCGGCCCGGTCACGCCGATCGTTGAAGCGCCGTACAACCCGGGCGACGGGTTCGGCGGCCTTGGCGACAGCTTCGGCGGCGGGCTCGGCTTCGATGCCCTTTGATGCGATGCCGACCGCTCCCGTTGATCCGTCCGCCCGCCGGCGGGTACTCATCATCGAGGATGATGACGGGGTTCGCACCGTACTCGCGTCGCTCGTCGAGATAGCCGGGTACGCGGCGGTTCCGACGCGCAATCCGGGCGAAGCAAATGCGGTGCTCGATACCGACATCGCCGCGATGGTGCTGGACCTCCGGCTGCCAGGCAGCCGCGGCGACCTGTACTACTACGACGTCGCACGCCGATTTCCCCGCCTGCGCGACCGCACTGTTTTCGTCACGGGGGACGCGTCGGTGGAGGCGGAACGACTGATTGCGCACACGGGCTGCATCGTGCGGCACAAACCGTTCGTCACGACCGCGCTGATTGCGACGATCCGGGAGCTCGTGGAGCGCGAGGACGTGCTCCGAGACAGCGCCGGCGACGGCGCCGGAAACGGCGCGCTCGGCGCCGCGACTCCGCCGTGGCCCGCGCGCTAGGCCCTCACGGCCGCGTTCGCTAGCCACGCCAGTTCCGCAGCGTGGTGACCGCGCGTTCGAGCGCCGCCCGCTGGTCGCCGCGTGTGGCCCGGGCGAGCAACGTCTCGTAGGTCGCCAGCGCCAGCTTGAGCGCAACCGGGTCGTTTTCCGCGCCCGCGAGCGCCGCCGCGTTGTCCGCCAGGTTCACCTGCGCCAGTTCGTCGTCCGGGAACTCCTGCGTGACGACCCGCCACCGGCTGGTCCGCTCGCGCGGCGAAGACTCGGCGAGCGCCCACAGGTGCCACGCGGCGCGGTTCGTGGGATCGGCCGAGCGTGCGCGATCGGCGAGACCGGCCACGACTTCCGGTCCTCGACCCGTGAGCCAATAGGCGTTCGCCAGCGCGACCAGCGCAGTCGCGTTCGTCGGCTCCCGCTCGACGATCACCTCGTACACGGGCCCACACACCTCGTGCAGGTCGCGGTGGGGCGCCACCGCTGCCATCAGCGCGGCCGTCTCGCTCTCGCGGGCAATGCGATCGAGTGCGGCCAACAACGCGGAAACGTCCGCCGTGCGGCGGTATTCGCGGACGACCGCGGCGATCGATTCTGACACAGCGGATGACATGGCGCTGTGAAATGTAGGCGGCAGAGGGTTGCGCTCCGCCCTGACCGCGCACATACTCAACCCTCAAGTCGGCCCCGCCTCGTGCCAGATCATTGGGGGGCCCACCGGGATCTTGGCCCGCGAGCATTAGCACTAGCTGCCGCGCACCACGCACCCGGGACGATCGAGCGAAATCGCGACCCGATCGCCAGCACCACCAGTTACCCCATATCCAGATGACCGAACGACGTCGCTCGCCCAAGCGAGGACGCGGCACGCGTAAGCCGGCAGACAGCGGCGACGCGAACGTGGCCGAAGGCGCAGACCCGTACCGCGATGACTCCGCTCCGGAGGCACCGCATCAGGCCGAGCGGCCGGATGCGGCTGAGCCGCCGGCGAAGGTGCGGCCTGAGCGGCGCCCGAGAACGCCTCGCGGCGGCGGCGCGGCCGCGGCGCCCACAGCGGACACCGGTGAGTCACGGCCCGAACCACGCGAACCTGTCGGCGGCGAACCGCCGAGTGACTCCGGATCGCTGGCTAATGGATCCTCTGGGACAGGTGGAAACGCGAACGGCGGACAGAACGGCGGACAGAACGGCGGCCAAAACGGTGGGCAGAACGGCGGCCAAAACGGTGGGCAGAACGGCGGTCACCAGCAGTGGAACCGCAGCGGACACCATGGCGGACACCAGGGCGGCCAGCAGGGTGGGCACCAAGGTGGTCATCGTGGCGGGCGGCGAGGGCGACGCAATCGTCGCGGCCGCCATCGGGGCGGCGACCAGCATTTCCAGCAGGGCGGCGAAAACCAGCACCAGCAGCATTCGGGGCCACCGCCGGTCATCGTGCCGGACGGTACGGTGGAAGGGTGGTTCGATCCGTCGCGTGAAGCCGGCTTCATTCGCCGCGCGGCCAACAGTTACCTCGCCGAGCCGGGCGATGCCTACGTGGGACCGCATATCGTGCGGCAGTACGGACTGCGCCGGGGCGACAAGGTGCTTGCGGCCACGGGGCACGATCATCGTGGGCGCCAGACCGTCGCCGAGATCACGCTGCTCAATGACGCCGAACCGGTCGCCGGCGCGCGGCGCACCGATTTCCAGACGCTGATCGCGAGTTACCCGGAGCGGACAATCCACCTTGAAACGGGGCGGCCGGCGAAGGGTGGCCCCGAGCTCACGCGGCGGGCGATCGACCTGATCGCGCCGATCGGCTACGGCCAGCGCGCGCTGATCGTCGCGCCGGCCCGCGCCGGCAAGACCATGCTGCTGCATGCGATCACGGAAGGCATCGCGCTGAAGCACCCGGAAGCCGTGCTGCTCATCCTGCTCGTGGACGAACGTCCCGAGGAAGTGAGCGAGGCGATCTCCTGGGGAGTCGGTGAAGTGGTCGCATCGAGCTTCGACCAGCCGGCGAAGCGACATGTGGAAGTCGTCGAGATGGTGCTCGAGCGCGCCCGGCGCCTGGTCGAGCAGGGCAAGGATGTCGTGATCGTGCTCGACTCGCTGACGCGCATGGCGCGTGCGTTCAACACGGCCGAGCGAGGAACGGGTCGCACGCTCTCCGGCGGCCTGGACTCGTCGGCGATGGCGCGCCCGAAGGCGTTCTTCGGGTCGGCGCGGTCCATCGCGCCCGAACACGGTGGCGGCTCACTCACGATCATCGCGACCGCGTTGGTCGAAACCGGCTCACGGATGGATGACGTGATCTTCGAGGAGTTCAAGGGAACGGGCAACTGCGAGATCAAGCTCGACCGGTCCCTGTCGGAGAAGCGCATCTTCCCGGCGTTCGACATTGCCACGAGCGGCACGCGGCGCGAGGAGAAGCTGTACCGCGAGGACCAGCTGCAGGCGATCTACATGCTGCGCCGCGGATTGCAGCAGATGCCGCCGCAGACTGCGATGGAGTGGCTGATCAAGCGCATCGCGGCGACAACCAACAACGACGCGCTGCTTCAGGGACTGTAGCGCGCCGCGAACTCGTCGTAGAGGAACGCCATCGCCCGCGCTCCGCGGCGCAGGTTGTCCACGCCGATCCACTCGTCCGGCGCGTGCGCGTTCTCGCCGGGCAGCCCGAAACCGGCCAGCAGCACGGGGGCCTTCAGGAGCCGCTCGAAGTCACTGACCACGGGGATCGAGCCCCCTTCACCCACGATTACCGGGTCGCGGCCGAACGCGTTGCGGAGGGCCGCCCTGGCGGCGTCGAAGATCGGCCCGTCGAGATCCGCCCGCCACGGCGCGCCACCGTGGAGTGCCTTCACGCTCACGGTGACACCCGACGATGCGGGCAACTGGCGCATGAGGTGCGCCTTGAACTGCCGCTCCACTACGTCGGGGCGCTGATCGGGCACCAGCCGGAAGCTGACCTTCGCCATCGCCTCGCCTGGGAGCACGGTCTTGGCACCCTCACCGGTGTAGCCGGACAGCATGCCGTTGATCTCGCAGGTCGGGCGCGTCCAGAGCTTCTCGAGCGTGGTCTTCCCTGCCTCGCCGCCCAGGGCACGCACCCCCAGCGCCTTCCGGAATCGGGTGTCGGAATGCGGGAGCTTCCGCATCCCCTTGAGTACCGCCGTGGGGAACGGGCGAACGCGATCATAGAACCCCTTCATCGCGATGCGGCCGCGCTTGTCGTGCAGCGTCGCCAGCGCCCGGGCGAGCGCCATCGCGGGGTTCACCACCGCGCCGCCGTACATCCCCGAGTGCAAGTCGGTGGACGGTCCGCGCACCGTGACCTCGAAGTACGCGAGCCCGCGCAGTGAACTGAGGATGCTCGGCATGCCCTCGGCGAACATCGCGGAGTCGCTGATGACCACGGCGTCGCACGCGAGGCGCTCGCGGTGGGTGGCGATGAACGGCGCCAAGTGATCGCTGCCGACTTCCTCTTCACCTTCGGCGAGAATCACCACATTCAGCGGCAGCGTGCCGCGCGCGCGCATGTGCGCACTGAGGGCCATGACATGCGCCCACAACTGGCCCTTGTCGTCCACCGACCCGCGTGCAAAGAGCTTGCCGTCGCGAATCGTCGGCTCGAAGGCCGGCGACGTCCACAGCTCGAGCGGCTCCGGCGGCTGGACGTCGTAGTGCCCGTAGATGAGCAGGGTGGGCGCGCCGGGAGGCGCCTTCCGCCATTCGCCAAGCACGGCAGGATGTCCGCCGGTCGGCAGCACGGCGGCCTCGAGCCCGATGCCCCGCATGGCGTGGGCGAGCCAATCGGCGGCGCGCGCCATGTCCCCCGTGTACTCCGAGCGCGCACTGACGCTCGGGATGCGCAGGAAGTCGAACAGCGCGCTGAAGTCGGCCGTGTCGCGCTCGTCGAGAGCCCGGATTAGGTCGGCGTGAGACGTCATAGCGGTTTTCCCGTTTTGTGGTGCGGCCCGTGGCTACGGCGGTGGGAAGGGCTGGTCGCGCGATGGCCAGCCATCGCCCTTGCCACTGAGGATCCAGATGCGCTTTCGCGCCACGACGTGCTTCCCGCGCATCAGCGTGACGCCTTCGCTTTCGTCGATTCGCGAAAAACAGCAGGTGAGCTTGCGGATCGCACGCGGGTCCTCGCGTTGGTCGTCGAGCACGAGCAGGACGGTCGCGCCGGCGGGCGCGGCATCGGCGATCGCGGGCCAGAGGTCGTATTGGTTGGCGCGGCCGGTCAGGTTGAGCGAGAACGTTCGTGGATGGTCCGCCAACGCGAACGCGAGCTTGGCGGCGTCCTGATACCGCTCCGCGGCAACCAGCACCGGGAGCGAATCGTCCGCGGCCCGCTGGCGTGCCGCGCCGCGCTTCCGTTCCACCGTTGCGGCGACGAGTTCCCAGCCGAACGCCTTCGCCACCGGGTCGCGATCAGCGCGGAGCGGAAGGATGGGCACCAGCACGTGCACGTACACCACCGCACTCAATGCCGCGGCCAGCACGAGACCGCGCCCGAGCCAGGCGCGCATTCGTGGCGTGTGCGGGATGTCGGATGCCAGCAGCGGAATCGCGACAATCCACACCGCAGCCGGCCAGTTCGCCTCGACCGAGCGGCGCGTGGCGCTATAGACGAAGAAGAGCATCGGGATCACGCAGGCGATGCCCAGCACGAACCGGATGCCCTCCTCGGAAAAGCGCAGCGCGTCGCGGATCGCCCGGATCAGGAACCAGATCAGGATCGGCGACACGAGCGCAACCTGCCCGCCAATCAACTCGAGCTCGCGGTTCAGCGCACCCAGCGCGCCGCCGCGCGGCGCACCAAGCCCGTGGTTCAGCTGGAACCGGAACGCAATCCAGTCGTGCTGGGCGTTCCACCAGAGCACCGGGCCAAGCACCGCCGCGGCGATCACGACCGCGAGATACGGTCCACGTTCGCCGAAGCGGTTCTGCAGCTTGCCGTGCATGATGAATGCGGTGGCCACGCTGACGGGAAACAGCACACCGGTGAACTTCGAGGCCATCGCCAGCCCCGCTGCGGTCCCGCGATCATCCACCACCGCGTGCGGTCGTCCGTGCCGGGCGCCGGATCCATCCAGACGGCTTCAGGCATGCCGAGCGCACGAATCACGGCATACTCGCACCACGCCAGCGCGAACAGCAAGGGCGCGTCCGGTGTGGCGAGCACGGCGCCGGCGGCGGCGATCGGCATCACCGTGAAACACACGGCGGCCAGGCGCGCCGCACCGTCGCCACCAAGTGCGCGCGCGGTGCGGATGATCGCCACGCCCGCACCGGTTGTCAGCAGGATCGGGACGACGCGAACTCCGAACGCCGTATCACCGAACACCGCGGTCCCGAGCCAGACGGCGAACGCGATGGCAGGCGGATGGTCGAAGTACCCGGGCGCGAGATTGCGCGACCAATCCCAGTAATACGCCTCGTCGGGGAAGAGCGGGACGACGGCACCGATGACGAGGCGGACGGCAGCGGCGATCCAGACGATGCGCGTTGCCTGACGCCACGCGTCGGGATTGGGCGCGTGGCTGAAGCCGGCCGGGTCGAGGAGGGTCGAGAGGTAGCGGAACACGCGCGGTGTTGTTGCGACGTGTAAACTGGCGGATACGCGTTGCCCCACGCCACTCGCAGGCCGCTGTTCCCGCGGGGCTGCGCGCCGTGAACGGTTAGACCCACCCCTCCTGATGCCCAATCGCCTCGCCGACGCCGCCAGCCCGTACCTGCTCCAGCACGCCGAGAACCCGGTGGACTGGTGGCCGTGGGGCCCGGAAGCGCTCGAGGAGGCCAGGCGGCTCGACCGGCCGATCCTGTTGTCCATCGGCTACGCCGCCTGCCACTGGTGTCATGTCATGGCGCACGAGTCGTTCGAGAGCGCCGAGACCGCCGCGGTGATGAACGCGCACTTCGTGAACATCAAGGTGGACCGCGAAGAGCGCCCGGACATAGACGGCATCTACATGCAGGCGGTGCAGGCCATGACGGGGCATGGGGGCTGGCCGATGACGATGTTCCTGGCTCCGGACGGTGCGCCGTTCTTCGGCGGGACGTATTTCCCGCCCCAGGATCGTCACGGGATGCCGTCGTTCCGGCGCGTGCTGGAATCGGTGGCGGCGGCGTGGACGTCGCGGCGTGACGAAGTCATCGCATCCGCGGCCAGCGTGCGCGAGATGTACGCGCAGGAGGCGAGGCTCGCGCCCGGCGGTTCGGTGAGCGCCGGCGACCTGCATGACGCGTTTCGCGGGATCGTACGAATGCGCGAGCCGCAGTTCGAGGGGCTGGGGCGCGCACCGAAGTTCCCGCATTGCATGGCGCTCGATTTCTGCCTCCGGCATTGGGCGCGCTCCCACGAGCCGCTCGCGCTGGAGATCGCCCATCGCACGTTCCTGGCCATGATCCGCGGCGGCATCTACGACCAAGTCGGCGGCGGGCTGCACCGCTACAGCACCGACGCCCAGTGGCTCGTGCCGCACTTCGAGAAGATGCTCTACGACAACGCACTGCTCGTGCGGCTCGGCGCGCACCTCTGGCAGGCGACCGGGGATGCCGAGGTGCGGCGGGCGACGGAGCGCACGATCGGCTGGGTGATGCGCGAGATGACCGCGCCGGACGGCGGATGGTATTCGTCGCTCGACGCCGACAGCGAACGCGAAGAGGGGAAGTTCTATGTGTGGACGCGCGACGAGTTCCGTCGGATCGTCGGCGTGGATGCCGACGTGTGCGAGCGCGCGTGGGGCGTGACGACAGGCGGGAACTGCGAGGGGAACAACATCCTGCACGTGGCCGACCCGGCGTTCGCCGCCGGCCAGGGTCCGACGCTCGAACGAGCGGCTCGTGCGCTCTACGACACGCGCGCCAAGCGCGTGTGGCCGGCACGGGATGAGAAGGTCGTGGCGTCGTGGAACGGGTTGATGCTGCGCGCACTCGCCGAGTCGGCGCGCGTGTTCCGGGCGCCGGAGTACTTCACCGACGTCGAGCAGGCCGGTGTGTTCCTGTGGAACTCGCTGGTGCGAGACGGGCGTGTACTGCGCTCCTGGATGCGCGGTCGTGCGACGATCGCGGGGTTCCTCGAGGACTACGCCGCGCTCGGGCTCGGGTACATCGGCTTGTACCAAGCCACCTTCGACCGGCCGTGGCTCGACCGGGCGCGCGCGCTGTCCGACGCGATGGTCCGGTGGTTCTGGGACGAGGATGCCGGCGTGTTTTACGACACGCCGACGGACGGCGAAGCGTTGATCACCCGTCCGCGCGACATCGCGGACAACGCGACGCCGGCGGGATCGTCACTCGCGGCGGAACTGCAGATGTTCATGGCCGAGTACTTCGGCGACACTGCGGCGCGAGGGCGCGCCGAGCGCGTGCTCGCCGCCGCGTCGCCCGCGATTGCACGCATGCCCGTGATGTTGGGTCACCTGCTCGGCGCGGCGGACATGAGCGTTCACGGCGCGGTCCAGGTGGCGATCACGGGCAGTGGAACAGATGCGCTCGAACGTGTGACGCACGCGCAATACCTGCCGTCGCTGGTGATCGCGGGCGGGAACGGGCGCGAAGTGAGTGACTTGCCGCTGTACGCGGGGCGGCTCGGTGACGAGGCGACGGCGTATGTGTGCCGCGGGTATGCGTGCGAACTGCCGGCGCGGAGCGCGGAGGCGTTGGCGTCCCAGTTGCGGGGTGTGGCGCGACTGCGGGAGTGACGGCTGCCCGCTACACCGTCACAGATCCGCGCACGACTTGTTGATCTGCGCGCAGTTCCCGCAGATCAGCTTGCACTTTCGCCAGACGAGGCGCTCGGCCCCGCAATAGTCGCACGGGACGGAAGCCGGTGTGCCGTCCGGCGGTTGCGGTGGATCGGGCACCGTCGGGCGCATGTTGCCCGCGGTCATTCGAAATCCAACGCGAGGTCCAGCGCCGGCGGCGAATGCGTCAACGCGCCGACCGAGATGCGATCCACCCCGGTCGCCGCAATCGCCGCGACGCTTGCCAGTGTCACGCCGCCGCTGGCTTCGGTGATCACGCGAGAGCCGAACGTCGCCGCAAGCGAGACTGCCTGCCGGAGATTCTCGAGCGACATGTTGTCGAGGAGCACGCTGTCCGCGTGCGCGCGTACGGCCTCACGCAGCTGGTCGAGTGTATCGCATTCGACCTGGACCATGATGCCGGAGTCAGCGTGTTCGCGCACGCGCCGCACGGCCTCGGCGACGTCGCCTCCGACCGCGGCGAGGTGGTTGTCCTTGATCAGGACTGCCGCGGCGAGATCCATGCGGTGATTGGCCCCGCCACCGCAGCGCACGGCGTACTTCTCGAGCAACCGGCGGCCGGGCGTGGTCTTGCGCGTGTCCACGATCTTTGCCCGGGTTCCCTGCACCGCTGCGACGAACTTCGCGGTCAGCGAGGCGATGCCGGACATGCGCTGCAGGAAGTTCAGCGCCGTGCGTTCGGCGGAGAGGATGCCGCGCGTCTGCCCCGACAGGTGCATGACGGTCTCACCCGCAGCGACGACCTCACCGTCGTGCCGATCCACACGGATGGCGACGTCCCGATCGAGCAACCGAAACGCGGTCGTCGCGAGCACCGCGCCCGCGATCACGCCGGGTTCGCGGGCGACGATGTTCGCCCGTGCCCGACGTCCCGGCGGGACCGTCGCGATCGTCGTGATGTCGCGCGCCGCCGCGTCTTCGGCGAGTGCCTCCGCCACCAGCGACTCGACGGCGGTCTCGTCCAGGGGGAAGACGAGCGGCCTCATTCCCCGGGATCCACGCCGAGCCCCGGAGGCGTGGACGGTGTCGTGCCGCCGATGGCGACCATGCGCTCGATCGCGGTACGCGCGCGCGCCGCGATGTCGGCCGGGACCGTGATGCGATGCCGCAGGTGCTCGAGTGACTCCGCGACTTTCGCGAGCGTGGTGACCTTCATGTACGCGCACGACGCGCGCTCGTTGGCGGCGTAAAAGGTGCGACCCGGATAGTTGCGGCGCAGGCGGTGCAGGATGCCCACCTCGGTCGCGACGATGAACTCGCTCGCCGCGGACTTTCCCGGACGCTGCATCATGCCTTCGGTGGAGAGGATGTGCACGCCGTCCGGGTCCACGTCCCCGGCGGATACGGCCTCGACCACGCTCGTCGCACAACCGCACTCGGGGTGAATCAGGAACTCGGCGCCCGGGTGCAGCGAGCGCTGCAGCCGGATGTTCTCGGGGTCGATCCCCGCGTGCACATGGCACTCGCCCATCCACACGCGGATGTTCGCGCGGCCGGTGATGCGGCGAACGTGGGCGCCCAGGTACATGTCCGGCAGGAACAGGATCTCCCGGTCGCCCGGGATCGCGTTGATCATGTCCACGGCGTTCCCGGAGGTGCAGCAGTAATCCGATTCCGCCTTCACTTCGGCGCTGGTGTTCACATACGAGACCACGACAGCACCGGGATGCTCCGACTTCCACTGCCGGAGCTGTGCGGCGTTGATGGTATCGGCGAGTGAACATCCCGCAGCGAGGTCGGGAAGCAGCACGGTCTTCGCGGGCGACAGGATCGCCGCGGTCTCGGCCATGAAGTGGACGCCGCAGAAGACGATTACGTCCGCGGAGGTCTTGGCGGCCTCGCGCGAGAGCCCGAGCGAGTCGCCCACGTAGTCGGCGACATCCTGGACCTCGGGTCGTTCGTAGTTGTGCGCGAGCACGACGGCGTTCCGCTCGCGCGCGAGGCGGCGGATGTCCTCGTGCAGGGCCGTGTCGGGCACGGCGCTGGTTGCGGCCATGCTGAATTCTATCGGGGCGAGACCCCCGTTGCCCGTCCCTCCGGGGGCGAATCCTTCGTTATAATTCCGCCAGTCACCCCGGTGCTGTCCCGGCACCCTGCCACTCACTGAAGGTTTGCCATGACCCATTCGGCGTTCCGCGTTGCCGCGCTGACATCCTGCATCGTGTTCGCTGCCGCGTTCGGCGGCGGCGTGACCGCCACGGCGCGCCACACCGAGCTGAAGAAGAGCTCACCGAAGGCGAATGACACGCTGACCGTCGCGCCGAAGGAACTGCAGTTCTGGTTCAGCCAGAAGATTGAGCTTCCGACCAGCAGCGTGCGGCTCTCGGGCCCGGGCGGCGCGGTCGTGGCCACCGGCGCACTGCACGGGCAGGCGACGGCCGACGCACCGGTCGTCGCGGCCGTCACTGGCGCGATGGCGCCGGGCGCGTACACGATCGCGTGGGTCGCGGGCTCCAAGGACGGTCATGCGGTCAAGGGAACAATCGCGTTCGTGCTGAAGGCGGCGCACTGAGCGAACTGCTCGCAGATGCCGGCGGCGCGGGCGCGGTACTGGCCCGCGCTTTGTCTTTCCTGGCGGTGATCGGGGTCGCCGGCGCGAGTGCGCTCTGGTGGTGGGTGGGCGGGCGTCCAAGCGCGTGGACCGAGCCCGCAGTCGAACTGACCGCGCGCGTGTGTGCCGTCGTGGCATTCGCGGCTGCGCTCATCGGTGCCGCGGCGCTGCCGCTCCGGCTGTACCTGCAAGCGGCGGGATTCGCGTTCGAAGGCGACCCGGTATTACCGCTCGTCCCACGCGTTTTCGCCACCACCTGGGGGCGTGCGTTCGCCGTCCAGGTCGCCGCCGTCCTCGTTGCGGTCGTGGGCGCGGCGCTTGCGACGCGCCTGATGCTCTCCCAGTCGCAATCGCCGGCGGGAGCAGGGGCCGTTCGCGCTCACGACATCAGGGCGCGACGTGCCTGGCTGTGGATCGGCGCGGCGGGCGCGGCGCTCGCCGTGACACCGGCGTTCATGGGGCACGCAATCGCCACGGCTTCATCCCCGACACTGGCGATCGTCGCGGACGCCGTGCATGTGGCGGCTTCGAGTGCCTGGACCGGCGGCGTGCTGATCCTTGCACTCGCATGCGCGTCAGTCGCACGTCAACAACCAAGTCAGCCCGGAGGCGACGACACGCGGCTCGCCACTCGCATAGGCGCGCTTGCCGAGCTGATCGGCGGCTTCAAGCCGTTCGCGCTCGGCGCGGCGGCCACGCTGGTGGCCAGTGGTGCAATCAGTTCCTGGCTGCGCCTCGGCGCGCCGGCGGAGTTGTTCGGCTCCGACTACGGGCGAATCCTGCTGGTCAAGATCGCGCTGGTCGCGTGCGCGGCCGCGCTGGGGCGCAAGCACTCGGCCACCGCCGCCACGCAGGTTTCCGGTGGCAAGGTCCGCGACGTCGCCCGCTCCATTGGACTTGAGGTGGCGTTCCTCGTGCTGGTGGTGGCAGCTACTGCGCTGCTGAGCGGATCACCGCCGCCAGGCGAATAGCGCGTTCACCACTCGATGTGGCGCCCGCGCCACTTGCGTTTCTCGCGCGGGAAGTCGTGCCGGAAATGCCCCCCGCGCGATTCCTTGCGCATCAGCGCGGCGTTGGCGATCAACGACGCGGTGCCCACGAGGTTCCGCTCTTCGGTGGCGCCGGCGCTGAGTCGTTTCGCGATCTCGCCGAGTCGCTCGAGTCCCAACCGCAGCCCCTTCGCCGAACGGTCAATGCCCGCGTGTTCCCACATCGTGGCACGGATCTCGTCGGCGGCGACCTGGGCTGCCCCGCGGTCGCGCAGCGCGGGCACACGCCAGTCATCGAGCTTCGGCAGGCGCGGGAGCCGCGGCATCGCCACCATGTCGCGCGCCACGCGCTCGGCGAACACGAGCCCTTCGAGCAGCGAGTTCGACGCGAGCCGGTTCGCACCGTGCACACCCGTGCGGCTCACTTCGCCGCACGCGTAGAGGCGTTCGAGCGATGAGCGACCCGCGAGGTCGGTCACGACCCCGCCCATCATGTAGTGCGCGGCGGGTGTGACCGGGATGCGCTCGCGTCGCGGATCAATGCCGCGATCGAGGCAGAGCCGCAGGATGCCGGGAAAGCGGCGCGCGAACGTGCGCGAGAGCTTTCGCGCGTCGAGCCAGACGCGGGTACCGTGCTGCGTTTCGCGAAAGATCTCCCGGGCCACGATGTCGCGCGGCGCCAGCTCGGCGAGCCGGTGTCGCCGCGTCATGAAGCGCTGCCCGCGATCGTTGACGAGCACGGCTCCCTCGCCGCGGACCGCCTCGGAAATCAGGGAGAGCGGCGTTTCCGGCGTGTCGAGCGCGGTCGGGTGGAACTGCACGAACTCCATGTCCGCGAGCCTCGCCCCCGCGCGATGCGCGATCGCGAATCCGTCGCCGGTCGCCACCTGCGGATTCGTGGTGTAGCGATACACCTGCCCGCATCCGCCGGTGGCGAGGACCGTGGCATCGGCGATGACCTCGACCGCGCGGCCCGCGTGACTCGCGCGCACGCCTATGCAACGGCCGCCCACGACGATCAGGTCGAGGGCGCGCGCAACCTCGAGCACACGGATGGACGCCGTGCTCTGCACGCGCTCGATCAGGGTGCGCGCAACCTCCGCCCCCGTCTGGTCGCCGCGCGCGTGGACGATCCGCTTGCGCGAGTGCGCCGCTTCGCGGGAGAGCTGGAAGCGGCCGGTGCTGTCCGTGTCGAATCGCGCACCGATCGACGCGAGGTCGCGGACCCGCTGCGGCCCCTCGGCCACGAGCACCTCGACGGCCGCGGAGTCGCAGAGCGCTGCGCCGGCGGCCAGCGTATCCTGCCGGTGCAGCTGCGGCGAGTCACCGGCTCCGAGCGCCGCGGCGATCCCGCCCTGGGCGTATGCCGTCGCGCTGTCGAACAGCGAGCGCTTGGTGAGCACGACGACCTCGCCGTGTTCGGACGCCCGCCAAGCGGTATGGAGACCCGCGATGCCGGATCCGATCACCAGGAAACGCGTGCGAATCCTTTCCACGCTAGCGACCCTTCTCGTCGGCTTCCGCCCAGCGGAAGAACAACACGCCGCACCCGATCACGATCGCGAGGAACACGCCGAGTTCCATGATCCCGCCGGCCAGCTGCTGGTCCGCCTTCGGGTGGATCGCGAAGACCGGCGGCGCCAGTTCATAGACGCCGTACATCGGCATCGAGGCCGAGAGCATCACCATGCCGATCACGGTATGGAACAACGTGCCGACGAGGAGATAGAGGATCTTCATCGGGACGCCGAAATGTCGATACTGCGGCACCGGCATGATGACCGGCCACCAGAAGACCAGTGCACCGACGAGCCAGGCGAAGTCCACGAAGAACGCGCCGGCGACCGTCGGCATCAGGTCGTCCACGACGCCGGGGACATGCGTCCCGGCCACGACGATATTGAAGAGGATCGCCGCGAAGATCGGGTGAAACAGCAGGACCGCAGCACTGCCGCGCGATCCCTCGCCTTCCGCCGCAGGCGCGAGCGACGCCAGCCGAGTCTCCGTCCCCGTACGGGAGCCGAGCAGGATGAGCGGCGCGGAGATCATCGTCACGATCAGGAACTGCAGCGCATGCGCCGACGTGAGGTAGCCCGCCGCGATCGGGCCGAGCGGCCAGTCGAGCGAAAGCCAGAGCGACACGATGCCCGCGACGAACATGAGGCGCTCGGCACGCGGCGCGCGGGACCAGCTCCCCGGTCCGGCGACAAACCGCCGGAATACCACCGCGACCAGCGCGACGAACAGCCACACGCCCGGGTAGGCGCGCCACGTCCATGTCCACACCTCACCCGTCGCCGTACACCACCATTGCATGAGAGAGTCCTAGCGCCGCGCGGATCCGCGCAGTGCGGTAGCCGTGTCCACGTCAGTAAAGGCGATCACGTTTCCCTGCGCCCGGATCGCGCCACCGCGCGCGAGGACGACCGTTACCCCGATCGCGCTCCCGCGCGACGGCATCGACCGCTCGGCCGAGCCGGAGACCATCCCGTGCAGGCCACCGGGTGCGAAACGCGTGATACCGGCCGGAACCGGGATGCGGTCGCGCATCGCCATGGACGCCGTGGCAGCGCTGAGTGAGGTCTCGTGCAGCATCGCCGAGCCGAATCCGTCCACCGTCAGGGCGACAATCGTGTCAGGCACCGACGACTCGAGCTCGAAGTACACCGCCGACGGTGCCGCGGCCGCGGCAACCACGTAGGCGCGTGACACGCTCGCCGTTGGCGCTGCGGCTGGGTACTCCTTGAGCAGCCGCGCCAGGTCGCGCGCCCAGTCCGCCTGCCGCGTCCCGAACGGGTACATCGCGTGCGCCGTGTCGTTCGGCGTGAAGAGGACGACCGGCGACGCGTGGCTCACGAAGGTCGCGCCGGTCGAATCCGTCGTGATCATCGCCGGCCCGAAGTTGAACTTCGCGAGGATCGCGTTCACCTCGTCCTGGGTGCCGCGGAGCCCGACGAACGACTTGTCGAATGCGCCGACGTACTGCCGGAGCGCCGCGAGCGAATCGCGGTCGGGATCCACGGAGATGAAGACCACCGCGGTCCGCGCGCGCTCAGTCGGAGTCAGGTTGGCCAGCACCGCCGACAGGTTGGCCAGGTGGATCGGGCAGACATCGGGACAATTCGTGTAGCCAAACTCGACGAACGTGAACTTCCCTGCCGTGCGGGCGGCGAAGTCATACGGCGCGCCGTCCGTGGCCATGAGCGTGAACGACGGCCGCGGGATCACGATCGGAACCGCGCCGGACGAGTCGCCGAGCGCGCCATCGGCGCCGGTGGCGCAGCCGAGTGCCAGAAGCGACACAACCGCCGCCAACGATGCGGCCCTTGCGGTGGCGACGGGTCGGCCGGTGCGCTGGTGCATGCGCGGAATTTACCCGATGCTTGCCCCGGCGAGCGCCGCGAGCGAATCTACTGCGCCCATGCGGAAACTCCTCGGCCTGCTTGGCGGGCTCCTGGCGGTGCACATCGCCCTGTCGTTCGTGCGGCCAAGTGGCGCCGCCGTGGCGGCGACGGGCGGAGGCCTGGACATCGGCGTCGTGTTCGACCTTGGCGGGCGAGGCGACAAGTCGTTCAACGACGGTGCGTACGCCGGCGCGGAACGCGCGATGCGCGACCTGGGCGCGCGCATCCGGTTCGTGGAGCCCGGAGAAGGCTCGGACCGCGAGGCCGGGCTTCGGATGCTCGCCGCCGAGGGCATGAAACTCGTCATCGGCGTCGGGTTCATCTTCACGGACGACCTGACCCAGCTGGCGCGTGAATACCCGAATGTGGCATTTGCCGGCGTGGACTTCGCCGTCTCCGTGGACAGCGCCGGAAATCCGGTGCCGCCACCGGCGAACCTGGCCGCGCTCAAGTTCCGTGAGGAGCAGGGTTCGTTCCTGGTCGGTGCGCTCGCCGCGCTGGTGGGCAACTCCAAGAAGCTCGGGTTCGTCGGCGGCATGGATTCGCCGCTGATCCATAAGTTCGAGGCGGGCTACCGCGCAGGGGCGATGGCCGTGTGCGGCGATTGCGAAGTCATCGCGCAATACGCCGGCGTGACGCCGGAAGCGTTCCGCAATCCGGGCAAGGGCAAGGAGCTCGCGCTCTCGCAGTACCAGCAGGGCGTCAACGTGATCTATCACGCGTCGGGCTCCACCGGGCTCGGCGTATTCGAGGCGGCGCGCACGCTCGGCAAGCTGGGGATCGGCGTGGACGCCGATCAGTACAACGAGGCGCCGGGTTTCGTCCTCACGTCCATGGTGAAGGGTGTGGACAATGCCGTTTACGATGCGATCGCCCGGGTGAAGGACGGGCGGTTCGCCGGCGGGATCTTCCAGTTCGGGCTCGCCGAAAACGGCGTTGGATACGTCTATGATGACAACAACCGGGCCCTGATTCCCGATGCGATCCGCGCGCGGCTCGAGGCGCTCAAGGCGGAGATCGTCGCGGGCCGCATCCAGGTGCCGGCCACCCGATGACCGCCGCCACGACGGGCACCGGCGACCTCGCCATCCGCATTCGCGCGGTGGACAAGTGGTTTGGCGCGGTGCACGCCAATCGTGCCGCTGACCTCGAGGTCGTGCGCAACGAAATCAACGCGCTCGTGGGCGAGAACGGCGCGGGCAAGTCCACACTCATGAAGATCGTGAGCGGCCTGCAGCCGCCGGATCGCGGCACGATCGAAGTGAACGGTCGCGATGTCACCGGCTGGTCCACGGCGGAAGCGATCCGCGCGGGCGTGGGCATGGTCCACCAGCACTTCATGCTGGTCCCGACGCTCAGCGTGGCCGAGAACGTCGTGCTCGGCCGCGAGCCCGGCGGACGCGCCATGTTCGACCGCGCGCAGGCGATCCGCGATGTCGAGTCGCTGGTCGCCAGCAGCGGGCTCGCGGTTGACGCGAACCGCCTGGTCGCCGACCTCTCGGTCGGGGAGGCGCAGCGAGTCGAGATCCTCAAGACGCTCTACCGCGGTGCGCGAATCCTGCTGCTGGACGAACCCACGGCCGTGCTGTCGCCGCCCGAGGTGGCGGATCTCTGGCGCGTGCTGCGTCGCGTGCGGGATCAGGGCACGACGATCGTGTTGATCACGCACAAGCTCGACGAGATCATGGCGGTGACTGACCGCATCACCGTGATGCGGCAGGGCGCGACGGTCGCACGCATGGTCACGAAGGAATCCACGCCCGAGGGTGTCGCACGGGCCATGGTCGGGCGCGATGTTAGCCTCGCGGTGCAGTCGAGCGCAGCGCAGGTATCCGCCGATACCGCGCCCGCACTCGAGATCCGGAACCTGACCGTGCGCGGCGCGCGCGTAGCGCGCGCCGTCAACGAGGTATCGCTTGCCGTTCGTCCGGGCGAGATCCTCGGCATCGCCGGCGTCGAGGGGAACGGACAGTCTGAACTCCTCGATGCAATCGTCGGGTTTCGCGCGGCCGAGGGCGGGAGCCTGCGGCTGGGCGGCGCCGACTTGACGCGCGCCAGCGTGCGCGCACGCGCCGATGCCGGCCTCGCGCACATCCCGGAAGATCGGCACCACCGCGGCCTCATCCTCGACTACTCGATCGCCGAGAACCTGATCCTCGGGTTGCAGCACCGCTTCTCGACCGGCGCGCAGCTCGACCGGGCGAAGATCCGCGCGAACGCGGAGCAGCAGGTCCGCGCGTTCGATATCCGGCCGACGGACCCTGCCCTCGCCGTACGTGGCCTTTCGGGCGGCAACCAGCAGAAGGTGGTCATCGCGCGCGAGTTGTCGCGCGAGTTCTCGGTACTCGTCGCCGCCCAGCCGACGCGTGGGGTGGACGTCGGCGCCATCGAGTTCATCCATGACGCGCTCCGGAAGGCGCGGAACGCCGGCAAGGCGATCCTCCTCGTCTCCGCCGAGCTGCGTGAGATCCTGACGCTCTCGGATCGCATCGCCGTGATGTACGGCGGGCGGATCGTCACCGAGTTTGCGCGAGCCGATGCGACCGAAGAGGTGCTCGGACCGTTCATGACCGGCGCTCGCCGTGACGGGGCAGCGGCATGACGCCGGAACGTCGCACCGCACTCGAGGAGGCCCTGCTGCCGCCGCTGGTCGCGCTGGCGGTTGCGCTGGTCGCCGGCGACCTCCTCATCCTGACCTACGGCGAAGCACCGGGCGCGGTCTGGCGGTTGATGCTCGAGGGCACCTGGGGCAACGCGTACGGGATCGGGCAGGTGTTGTACAAGGCGACGGCGCTCGCGTTCACCGGATTGGCGGTGGCACTCACGCTGCGCGTGGGGCTGTTCAACATCGGCGCGGAAGGACAGCTCGCGGCGGGCGGGTTTGCGGCCGGATTGGTCGGGCTCGCGCTGCCCGCCGGCACCCCGATGCTGCTCGCCGTCGCGCTCTGCGTTGCTGGCGCGGCGGTGGCCGGTGGCATCACCGGCGCGGTCCCGGGCGTCCTGCGCGCGAAGTTCGGGGCGCACGAAGTCATCGTGACGATCATGATGAACTTCATCGTGCTCGCCGTGCTCAACTACATCGTGTCGGCGCACCTGCACGTGCCCGAGACTCTGCACACGCCGTCGATCAACGCGGGCGCCGTCCCGCGACTCGCCGATTCGATCGCGGCGTTCCACGGGTCGGCCGCGAATTGGACGGTGCTGATCGCCGGCGCGACGATCGGCGCCGTCGCGTGGTTCCTGTTCCGCACCCGTGCGGGCTTCGAATGGCGGGCGGTTGGCCTGCAACCCGGAGCCGCGGAGTACGGCGGCGTGCAGGTCGGGCGCGTCTGGCGCAACGCGATGATCCTCTCCGGCGCGATCGCCGGGATCGGCGGCGTGAACTTCGTGCTCGGGTACAAGGGCTACTACGAAGACGGCTTCGCCGGCGGCGCGGGCTTCCTCGGGATCGCCGTGGCACTGGTGGGGCGCAACCATCCGCTCGGCGTGGCGATCGCGGCGCTGTTCTTCGCGACACTCTCTCAGGGCGGCCTCGCGATCAACGCGATGGTTCCCAAGCAGATGGTCGAAGTGCTGCAGGGGATCGTGATCCTCGCCGTGGCCGCGAGCGTGCCTGAGGTTCGCGCCTTGGTACGCGCCGCGGCCGGCAAGCGGCGGGCGGCGGAGGCGTCATGACCCTCCTGCTCTTCCTCTCCCAGGCGATCCGCATCGCCGTGCCGTACCTCTTCGCGGCGGGCGGCGGCGTGCTGGCGGAACGCGCGGGCATCGTCAGCCTTTCGCTCGAGGGCTACATGCTCGGCGGTGCGTTCGGCGCTGCGATCGGCGCCCACGTCACCGGCAGCGCCTGGGCGGGACTCGCGGCCGGCGTCGCATGCGGTGCGCTGCTCGGTTCCCTGCACGCCCTGTGCACCATTCGCTTCCGCGCGGACCAGATCGTCACGGGCGTGGCGATCAACCTGTTTGTCGTCGGGATCACGCGCTTCTTCCTGCAGCTGGCGTTCGACTCGAGCTCGAACTCGCCCCGCGTCGCGGGATTCGGCGGCGAAGGCGCGGGCGCATGGGCGCTCGCGGCCAATCCGCTGGTCTGGCTCGGCATCCTGACGATGCCCGTGCTCGGTGTCGTGATCTACCGGACGACGTTTGGTCTCCGGGCGCGCGCGGTCGGCGAGCATCCGGCGGCGGCCGAGAGCCTGGGCATCCGCGTGAGCGCCGTGCGCTATGCCGCCGTGATCGGGTCAGGCGCGTTGGCATCGCTCGGTGGCGTGT
This sequence comes from Gemmatimonadota bacterium, assembly GCA_016874035.1. Classification (GTDB taxonomy): domain Bacteria; phylum Gemmatimonadota; class Gemmatimonadetes; order Gemmatimonadales; family Gemmatimonadaceae; genus Fen-1231. Next base: position 56,438 of record VGVM01000005.1, on the reverse strand, counting down.
ACCTGACGCTCGATCAACACCAGTTCACGGACTCGATGACCGCCGGCCGCGGGTTCATCGCGCTGGCCGCAGTGATCTTCGGGCGCTGGGACCCCAAGCGCGCCGGTATCGCGTGCCTGCTGTTCGCCGCCGCTGAGACGCTGCAAATCCAGCTGCAGGGCGCGCAGCTGATTCCGTCACAGTTCGTCGCGATGATCCCGTACGTCCTCACGATCGTCGCCGTCGCGGGAGTCGTGGGCAGGAGTACGCCGCCCGCCGCGCTCGGCCGCGCAGCCGACTAAACTCCCAGTCTCTTCCGCAAGAGGTCGGCGTAGTGGGTCGGTTGGTCGTGCTGATGGTCACCGCGTTCGTGGACATGATGGGCAACCTCATCGTGTTCCCGCTGGTGCCGTTCTATGCCCAGCGCGTCCTGGGGCACGGCCCGCTCTGGACATTCCTCGATTCGATCGGACTCGGCGGCGAAGGTGCCGTCGTGTCGCTCATGGTGATGATGTTCTCCGTCACCCAGCTCGTGAGCTCGCCGTACTGGGGACGGTTTTCGGATCGGGTCGGGCGCCGGCCCACCCTGATGATCGCCTTGGCGAGTTCGGCCGCTGCGTTCGTCGTGTTCGCATTCTCCACGTCGCTCGAGCTGTTGTTCCTCTGCCGGATCGTGCAGGGCGCGGGGGGCGGCACCGTGGGCGTGATCCAGGCCTACGTTGCCGATGCGACGAAGCCCGAGGACCGAGCCAAGGCGCTCGGCTGGTTGTCCGCCGCGACGAACGCCGGCGTCGCGATCGGCCCCGCGATCGGCGCCTGGGCGATGAGTATGGGCGCCAAGGGGCCCGGATTGGTTGCAGCCGTGATCACGGCGATCAACATGGCGTTCGCGTGGCGATACCTGGTCGAATCGAACGAGTTCGCGGGCAAGCACGTCAACGACCGCCCCAAGGTGCAAAAGCCGCGCGATGCGGTGCAACGCGTCGTGAGCCACAGCGGTGAGTCGGCCTCGCGCCTGATCTGGATCTACGGCATCACGATGGGGTCGTTTCAGGGCATGACGACGATCCTTGCGCTGTTCCTCGCGTGGAAGTTCGGCGTGACCGAGAAGACGATCGGCTACTTCTTCGCGTATGTGGGGATCATCTCGTTCGTCACGCGAGCGGTCTTCCTCGGCAAGCTCGTGGACACGTTCGGGGAACCCAAGCTGTCGCGCATCGGGATGGTCTTCCTCGCGGCCGGTCTCGCCGGCATGGCGATCGCGCCGAACGTGCCGCTGCTCGCCGTCGCGGTGGCATTCGTACCGCTCGGCGCCGCGTTCACGTTCCCGTGCGTGACGGGCCTCCTGTCGCGAGTGGTGCCAGCGCATGAGCGCGGCCTGTACATGGGCGTGCAACAGACGTTCGGGGGCGTTGGCCGCGTGCTCGGTCCACTCTACGCCGGCTTCGCGTACGATCACCTGGGCCGTGGTGTGCCGTTCTACACCGGCGCGCTGATCGTGCTGGCGACGATTTCCTTGACCGTCGGAATCGAGAAGAACATCCCGCCGCGTCAGCCGAAGCCGGCCGCGGCGTAGCGATCAGCGGCTGGCGTTCCGCTCACGAAACTCGGCGATCGCCTTGCGGGTGTGCTCGGACAGGACGAGCGAGCCGCTCATCGCTGCCCGTTCGTCGAGCAGCTGCTCCCAGCCTTCGGTACCGCGAGTCAGGACCCGCTTGATGCCCGAAGTCGCGTCCGGGTTCGCCGCGGCAAGTGCCTGGAGCATCGCATGGAACGCCGCGTCGAGGGCGGCGACATCCGGGTGCACCTGCGCGTAGAGGTCGCGGGCCAGCGCCCAGTCCGCACTCCGCCACTCGACATCCAGCGCCATCGCCGCGTACGCCCCTGGACCGATGCGCCGTTCGATCGCCGGACCGACGACGAACGGACCGATCCCTACGGCGAGCTCGCTCAGCCGGAGTTGCGCTTTCTGCGTGGCGATCGCGTAGTCCGACGCCGCCACGATTCCGATCCCGCCGCCGGCCACCCGCCCGTGAACGCGCGTCACGACCGGCACGCGCGAACGCACGATTGCGAGCGTCACGCGGGCAAAGCCCAGGAAGAACTCCTTTCCGGTCGCCGCGTCATTGATCGCGACGAGTTCGTCGAACGAGGCGCCGGCGCAATACGGGCCCTCGCCTCCGCTCCTGAGCCCGATCACGCGAACCGCCGGGTTCGCCGCGGTTTCGGCGATCGTGGTCGCGAGGAGCCGGAGCAGCGCGCCCGGGAGCGAGTTCCCCTTGGGGTGGAAGAACTCGACAAGACCGATGCCGTCGGCGACGGTGCTCGTCACCGTTCCATCGGTTGCTCTGACGTCTGGTTGGCTCATGGGCGGCGCGGCATGCGAAAGGGTGCGATGGTATTTTACCGACATGCCCTACGAGATTCACGAAAAGAAGGGATCTCAGCCGAAGGACAAGGCCCCCGCGCCGGCCGAGGACCCGAAGCGTCTCGCCGAGTTTGAGGCGCGGATCGCGCGCGACGAGACCATCGAGCCCAAGGACTGGATGCCGGAGCGGTACCGCCGGCAGCTGGTCCGGATGATGTCGCAGCACGCGCACAGCGAAGTCGTGGGCATGCTCCCGGAAGGCAACTGGATCACGCGGGCTCCCACGCTCCGCCGGAAGATGGGCCTCCTTGCCAAGGTGCAGGACGAGGCCGGCCACGGGCTCTACATCTACTGCGGCACCGAGACGTTGGGCGTGGACCGCCACGACCTCATCGTCCAGCTGCTGAACGGCACGGCGAAGTACTCGAGCATCTTCAACTACCCGACGCTGAGCTGGGCGGATATCGGCACGATCGGCTGGCTCGTGGACGGGGCGGCGATCGTGAACCAGACGATGCTCGCCAAGGCCAGCTACGGTCCGTACGCGCGCGCGATGGTGCGTATCTGCAAGGAAGAGAACTTCCACAAGCGCCAGGGCTATGAGATCGTGGCCACGCTTGCGCGCGGAACTCCTGCGCAGAAGGCGATGGCCCAGGACTCAGTCAACCGCTGGTGGTGGCCTTCCCTGATGATGTTCGGTCCGCACGACAAGGACTCCCCCAACTCGGGCGACCTCTCGAAGTGGGGCATCAAGCGGAAGAGCAACGACGAGCTGCGCCAGCGCTTCGTGAACCTCACGGTTGCCCAGGCGAAGGCCATTGACCTGACGCTCCCGGACCCGGAACTGCGCTTCAACGAGACGACGAAGGACTGGGACTTCGGCGCGATTGACTGGGACGAGTTCTGGCGCGTGGTCGGCGGCGACGGGCCTTGCAACCGCGAGCGGCTTGCGGCGCGGCGCAAGGCACACGATGACGGTGCGTGGGTGCGGGCCGCAGCCGAGGCCCACGCCGCGAAGCACGCGGCGCACCGTGGCGCACCCAGCGGCGCGGCCGCCTAGCAAGCGCGGCACGACGAGACCGAAACCCGAGGCAAGCAACATGGCAACGACCGGCGACACGGCGCATCCGCTCTGGGAGGTGTTCACGCAACCGCCGGGCGGCGGGCCACACGAACACGCGGGCAGCGTTCATGCGCCCGACGCCGAGCTGGCGCTGCAGAACGCGCGGGACGTGTACACGAGGCGCGGCGAAGCCGTGAGTCTCTGGGTGGTCCCCTCGGGCGCGATCGTCGCCTCCACACCCGAGGACATGGGACCGTTCTTCGACCCGGGGAATGACAAGGCCTACCGGCATCCCCAGTTCTACAAGGTGTCCCAGGGCGTGAGGGTCTTCTGAGCACCGGGTTCCTGGAGTACCTGCTTCGCGTCGGCGATGATCGGCTCGTCCTCGGTCATCGGCTGAGCGAATGGTGCGGGCACGGCCCGATCCTCGAGGAAGACATCGCGATGACGAACATCGCGCTCGACCTCGTCGGGCAGGCCACGCTGGTGCTCAAGCGCGCCGGTGAAGTCGAGGGGACCGGACGCAGTGAAGATGCACTCGCCTTCCTCCGCGACGCCCGGGAGTACCGCAACGCATTGATGCTCGAACTGCCGAACGGCGACTTCGGATTCACCATGATCCGACAGTACCTGTTCAGCGTGTTCGCGATGCACCAGTGGGACGCGCTCTCACGGGTGGGCGACGCCGACCTCGCCGGCATCGCGGCGAAAGCGCTGAAGGAGTCGCGCTATCACGTGCGGCACGCCGGCGAATGGGTCGTGCGGCTTGGCGACGGCACGGACGAAAGCCATGCGCGCGCGCAGGATGCGCTCGACTCCCTCTGGCCCTACACGGGCGAGCTGTTCATGTCCGACAGTGTCGAACAGGCCCTCGCGGCCGACGGTCTCGCAGTGGACTGCTCGACGCTCAAGGCGGCATGGGATGCCGACGTGAACGAACTGCTGGCGCCTGCGACGCTTCGGCGCCCGGCCGACGCCTACATGCAGCGCGGTGGGCGCAGCGGACTCCACACCGAGCACCTCGGCCATATGCTCGCCGAGATGCAGGTGCTGCAGCGCACGCATCCGCGCGCCGAGTGGTAACCAACACCGGCGACCGACGACCGATCACCCACGTCTCGTTGTTGTCGTGATGCCAGCTACCCGCGCGTCGGTCTACACCGCCCTCGACTCCGTGAAGGACCCCGAGATCCCCACCCTCTCGGTCGTCGAGCTTGGAATCGTGCGCGATGTCGAGATCGAGGGCGACGCCGTGACGGTCGTCATCACGCCGACCTACAGCGGCTGCCCGGCGATGCGCGTCATCGAGGACGACATCACGGCAGCGCTCAACGCGAGCGGTGTGGCGGAAGTGCGCATCAAGACCGTCTATTCGCCCGCGTGGACGACCGATTGGATCGGGCAGGCCGCACGGGAGAAGCTGATCGAGGCCGGCATCGCACCGCCGCAACACTCCGGCGCGCATCACCCGGTTCAACTCAAGCGACGCGAACCGGTGCTTTGCCCGTTTTGCGGGTCACCCAATACGTCGCTGCGAAGCGCGTTCGGCTCGACGGGGTGCAAGGCGCTGCATTTCTGCAACGCCTGCACGCAGCCGTTCGACGAGTTCAAGTCGATCTGAGCGCGGGGCGCGCTGGACGCCGGTTCCAAGGAGGTTGTTCGCGGGAGCGCGAACACCGGCGCCCAAGTCGCTGAACCACGTGAGCAGTGTTCCGGTCGCCCCGAATCCGGCGAGGAAGAACAGCAGGTTCCGCGGACGGAAGAAACCGAGGAGAATGTCCCCGGTACGCGCGTGGACGAGGTCATGGCCCCCGCCAAGCCTTCCCTGCGGCAAGGCGTGAAGCGCCCGACTACGCCGTCAGGACAGCCTCTATCCGCTCCGCGATCTGCTCCACACCGGGCATCAGCGCGGCGAGCAAGTCCTCGTGGTACGCCACCGGAACGTCCTTCGGCGCCAAGCGCTCGACCGGCGCGTCGAGGCGCCAGAACGCCTCCTGCGCCAGGGTCGCCGCGATCTCCGCGCCAAAGCCGGCCGTCAGGTTGTCCTCGTGGACGATCAGGCAGCGGCCGGTCCTGCCCACCGACGCGAGCACGCACTCACGATCCCACGGCGCCACCGTTCGGAGATCGATCAGTTCCACGCGATCGCCAAAGCGCGCCGCGGCCTCGCGGCAGCGGTGCACCATCGCGCCCCACGTCACCACGGTGATATCGGTGCCGGCGCGCAGCACGTTCGCGCGGCCGAAGGGCAACACATAGTCGTCGCCGGGATAGCGCGCGCTTCCCTCGCCCGTCATCAGCAGCAAGCGATGCTCGAAGAAGATCGTCGGGTTGGCCCCGCGCATCGCCGCGCGCAGCAGGCCCACGGCGTCCGCCGAGTTCGACGGCATCGCCACCTGCCAGCCGTAGGCGTGCACGAAACGCACTTCGTCCGACAGCGAATGCCACGGGTCACCCACATCCTTGCCATACCCGCCGGGCATACGCACGACGATCGGCGCGGCGAACCGGTTCTTGGTGCGCCACCGCATCGTGCCGCAGTTGTTCAGCTGTTCCGCCGCAGGGTCGGCGTACTTCCGGAACTGGATCTCGGCGACCGGCATGAGCCCGGCGATCGCCATGCCCACGGCGCGGCCGATGATACCCTCCTCGGAGAGCGACGTGTCGAAGACGCGCGATTCGCCGAACTTCCGTTGCAGTCCTTCCGTCACGAGGTGGACGCCGCCCTTCCGCCCGACGTCCTCGCCGAAGACGAGGCACTTCGGATTGACCTCGAGCTCGCGGGCCAGTGTGCGGCGCACCGCTTCGGCAAACCGGAGCATGTCGCCGCCGTCGGCCGGCGTGTCACTTCCGCCGAGCGCGTTGCGCTCTGCGCGGCGAAGCCCGCCGTACGCCTCCGGTACGCCCGGCGACTCATCGGCGTGCACGAACTGCGCGACGCTATCCGCCGTGGGCCCCGGCCGCGCCCGCGCCGCCGCCAACGCGACACCGACATCGCGCTCGACTTCACGCTCCAGGTCGGCCCACTCGGACTCCGAGAGCATGGCCGGCACCAGGTGCCGCCGCAGTTTCGGCAGCGGGTCACGACGGGCATCGGCTTCGATTTCCGCATCGGACCGATAGCCGCGCTGGTTGTCCGGTCCGGAATGACTGCACATGCGCGGCACCGTGAGCCGCACAAGCGCCGGGCCACCGCCGCCACGCACATGCTGCACGCACTCGGCGAGCAGCTTCGCGCTCTCGCCGACGTTCGTGCCATCGCCGCTGCGCACGAGCAGGTTGCCGAACGAGGCGAGGTTCCTGGTGATGTCGCCGCCGGGCGTCTGCAGCTCGCCGCGCACGGAAATGCCCAGCCCGTTGTCCTCGACGTAGAACAGCAACGGCAACTTGAGCGTGGTCGCCATCGTCAGCGAGGACCAGAACCCGTTCGTGGCCACGGACCCGTCGCCGCCGAGCACCACGCCGATCGCGCCGTCGTAGCTGGCGTCACCAAGCACGTCGCGGTGGTAGAGAATGGACTGGGCCCAGCCGGCACCCGGCGTGTACTGGGAACCCACATCGCCACTCATGGGGAGGACGACCGGGCCGTCGGGATTCGGCAGGTTGCAGACCACGCCGATGTCTCGCCCGTCGCTGAACCCACCCGAGCGCCCGAGCGGGCTCGCCAGCGCCTCCTCAATGGAAAGGCCAAGCGACAGCATCAGCGGACGGCTGCGGTAGTAGGCGCTCGCCGCGTCGTGGCGGTGGGTGATCAGCGACCCGAGTATGGCCTGCGCCACCTCATGCCCGCGCGCCGAGAACTGGTAGAGGATCAGGTGCTCGCGCGGTACGCTCGCGCGATTCTTGTTCGTCGCCTCTTCGACGTCGTCGAGTGCGCGGGAGATCAGCGCGGTACGCGCGATCTCCCGCCAGCGAAACGGGGGGTCCGCCGCGGGGGCGGCGGCCTGGCGCTTCTTCGACGTGGCGGGGGCGGGCATCCCGTGAAAAATGCCCGGATGGCGGAGTGCGCGCGAGGCCGATGCAACCCTTCGCCCCATCGTCAGCATCCAATCCGTACCCCCCTATGCCTCCACGCCGATTTTCGCCGGGTGACTGCGCCAGCCGCGCACTGTTGAGGCATGGGTCATGCCGGGCGTCCGCGTACACCGAAGGCGGCATGCCGTGACCCCGGTCGAAGCCCTGCGCACCACGAGCGAGTCCGACCGTCACGACGTCGCACTCGTGGTGCAACGCGGAGACGAGGCGGCCTTTCGCTCACTCTACGGTCGCCACTCACCTGCGCTCTACGCCTTTGCACTCCGGCTCATGGGAGGCAACGCTCCGGAAGCCGATGACGTTATGCAGGATGCATGGCTGCGCGCGGTGCGGTCCCTGGGGTCGTTCGCATGGCGTTCATCGCTCCGCACGTGGCTGTCCACGATCGTGCTCAACTGCTGACGCGAGCGCTGGCGGGAACGGCAGTCCGATGAAGCACCGAACGAAGACATCCCGGCGCTCGCCGGTGACCTGCACCTCTCGGTTGATCTCGAGGCGGCCGTCGCCGCGTTGCCTCCGGGGTACCGAGCCGTGCTCGTGCTGCACGATATCGAAGGCTACACCCATGATGAGATTGGCGACCGGCTGGGTATTGAGTCCGGGACGTCCAAGAGCCAGCTCTTCCATGCCCGCCGCGCGGTTCGCGCGTTCCTGGGCGGGCGGACGGGCGTGAAACCGAAGGGAGCGACCGCATGACGCAACAAGACGATGACCTGATCGCCGGCTGGCTGCGGCGCCTTCCGCGCGAAATCGATCCACCGCCGGCTGTGGCCGATTCGACGATTCACGCGCTGCGGCAGGAGGGCCTGCTGCGTTCGCGTTGGCGCGGGACGCTGAGCGTTGCCTCGTGGGCCCTTGCGGCCGGTGTCGGAGCGATCGCATTCGTCGCCGGTTCGTATTCCGCGAGCCGATTCCTCGCACCGGGTAAACCGGTTGCGGCCATGAACGCCCCTTCGGGGACCACCGCGACTTCGGATACGATCGTTGGCGCGAACGCAGCTCCGCTCGCGACGTACGCCCTCATGCTCTACGGCGGCGAAGAGCCGGCGGACTCGATTGGCGAGGTCGCGCGATCCGCAGAGTACAGCCGCTGGGCCTCCCGCGATCATGGTCCCGATGCCGCCGTAGTCGGAGGTGAGGCGCTCGGGCTGGCCGAGGCCTCGATCGCGCGCTACGCCACCGCTTCGAGCGGCGAGGTCGAAGTCGAGGAAAAGCTGGGCGAGGCGACCCAGCTCGTCGGGTACTTCCTGGTCTTTGCGCGCTCGCGCGAGGCGGCGCTCCGCCTCGCGCGAGATTGTCCGCACCTCAAGTACGGCGGACGCGTGGTGGTCCGCCGCATCCTGCAGAACTAGGGGCTACTTCTTCGCCCCGAACTTTACCGCCCGCGCCTCAGCGCCCGCCCCGGCTTCGCACCGGTGTGCTTCCCGTCCGCGAGCACCTGCGTACCGTTGACCCACACGTGCTGCACGCCGCGCGAAACCTGGTGCGGCTTTTCCGGCGTGGCGAGGTCAATGATCGTCTTCTCGTCCCACGCGGCGATGTCGGCGTAGGCGCCGGGCCTCAGCCAGCCGCGATCAGAAATCCCGAGTCGCGTCGCCACCGCGGATGTCATCTTCCGCACCGCATCTTCGACAGTGAGCAGGCGCTGCTCACGGACGTAGCGCCCAAGGATGCGCGGATACGTGCCGTACGCACGCGGGTGCACCAAGCCTGTCGCGCTGTCGGGATCCACGCCGCCGGCATCCGTGCCGATCACCACCCACGGCCAGCGAATCTGCGCCTGCACGTTTTCTTCGCTCATCGTGAAGTTGATCTTCAAGAGATCGCGATTCTCCGTGAGGATCAGGTCCACGATCGTTTCCGCCCACGGCTTCCCCATCTCAGTCGCGATCTCCGAGACTCGCTTCCCCTCGAACTTCTTGAGCTCGGGCTTCCGGAAGTCCGCCACCATGTATGCGCCGGGCCCTTCGTACTGACAGAGCGGCGCACCCTGCGGATCCGTCATGTCCTTCACGATCCGCGCGCGCGTCGCCGCGTCCCGGAGATTGTCGAAGAGCTTGCCATTCTCGCTCGCCCAGTCGGGGAAACACTCGCCAAGGTTGTTCCCTGAGAACGGGTACGGGTACATCGTGCCTGCCACATCGAGGCCGCTGCGCCGCGCGGAATCGATCTTGGCCATCATGGCGGCGGATTTCCCCCAGTTGCGCTTGTTCGACGCCTTCAGGTGGTAGATGTCCACCGCCACGCCGCCCTCGCGCCCGATCCTGAACGCCTCGTCCATGGCTTCGAAGAGCGAATCGTCCTCCGAGCGCATGTGCGTGATGTACGAACCACTGTACGGTGCCATCGCCTTCGCCATTGCGACCAACTCCGCGGTGCCGGCGTACGAGCCCGGCGGGTAGATCAACGCACTCGAAATCCCGAACGCGCCGTCTTCCATCGCATTCCGCACCACGGTCCGCATCTCATCGAGCTGCGCCGCATTCGCGGCACCGGGGCGCTGCCCCATGACGTACGTCCGGACGGTCGTCGCGCCGAGGTACGAACCGACGTTCACGGAGTTACGGTTCGCCTCGATCGCGCGAAGCCACGTATCGAAGCCGCGTGCGCCGCGAAACGTCCGCTGCAGCTCCGCCCGCCGCGCAGGCATGCGTTCGATATCCTCGAGGACCTCGAGGTTCTCGTTCGAGGGCGCCGGCGTCGTCGCCTCACCGAGGAGTTCGGACGTCACGCCCTGCGTGACCTTGCTGACCACGCGCCCATCCCGCCAGAGCACCGCTTCCCACGAGTGGGCCTGGATGTCAATGAACCCGGGTGACACCACGAGCCCCGTCGCGTCCACTCGGCGCTTGGCGTTTGCGTTGCGCAGCGTGCCCGAAGGAACCACGGCCGCGATACGATCGCCGACGATCCCGACATCGCCGTAGTACCACGGATTGCCGGACCCGTCCACGATCTTCCCGTTCGCGATCACGAGGTCATAGCTCGCGCGACCGGCGTTGGGGCTGGGCGGACCGCCGGGCGATGTGGCCCGCGAACACGCCGCTGCCAACGAAAGCGCAACAGCGAGTCCCGCACGCATCATGTTGTACCGTAAGGAGTTAGGCATACCGGATAATCTGGCTCCGGGACGTCCCGAAAGGCCAGTCGGTATCTTTCCCGGGTGTCGAATACGCTCCTGAAGGAAATCCGCGACGGAGTGCTGGTACTCACGCTGAACCGGCCCGACGTCCTCAACAGTTTCAACGCCGAACTGGCCCGTGCGCTGCAAACTGCGCTGGGCGATGCGGCTGGTGATGCTGCAATCCGCGCCGTGTTGCTCACGGGTTCGGGCCGCGGATTCTGCGCGGGTCAGGATCTCGCCGAGGCGATGCCGAAAGACGGTGCCATGCCCGACCTCGGCGACTTCGTTCGCACGACCTGGAACCCCATCATCCGCGCGATTCGCACGCTGGAGAAACCGGTGATCTGCGCCGTGAACGGCACGGCGGCCGGCGCGGGCGCAAACGTCGCCTTCGCGTGTGACATCGTATTCGCGGCGGCAGGCGTGAACTTCATCCAGTCGTTCTCAAAGATCGGCGTCATCCCGGACTCGGGCGGCACGTTCATCCTGCCCAGGATCGTCGGGCTGCACCGCGCGGCGGCGCTCACGATGCTGGCCGAAAAACTCCCGGCGCAAACGGCGATGGAGTGGGGCCTCGTGTACAAGGTGTGTGAGGCCAATGCGCTGTTCGACGATGCCTTTGCGTGCGCCAGGCACCTCGCCACGCAACCGACGCGCGCGCTCGGCCTGATCAAGCGCGGGTTCAACCAGTCGCTCGGCATCGCGCTCGACGCGGCGCTCGACAGCGAAGAGGAGCTGCAGCGCGAAGCCGGCCGGTCTCACGACTACGCCGAGGGTGTCCGCGCATTCCTCGAGAAACGACCGCCGAGGTTTACCGGCCAATGACCGACCCGATGGACATAACGACAGGAAGCTGGGCGATGATCGACGCGCCCGCGGCGAACCTGCGCGTCGGCGTGGTCGGCGCGGGCGCGATGGGTTCGGGGATCGCGCAGGTGGCGGCCGCCGCAGGCCACCCGGTGATGCTCGCCGACGCCAAGGCGGGCGCCGCGCGTCGTGCCCACGAGGGAATCCGCACCGGGCTCGACAAGCTCGTCGAGAAAGGCAAGCTCGACGCGGTGAAACGCTCGCAGGTCCTCGCGCGGATTGACGTGCTCGACGAAGCGCTCGGCGTGGACATGTCGCCGTTCCGCGAATGCGGGCTGGTGATCGAGGCGATCCACGAGGATCTCGTGGCCAAGCAGGCACTGTTCGCCGGACTCGCTGCCGTCGTTGCGGCCGACGCCGTGCTCGCGACCAACACGTCATCGTTGAGCGTGGCGTCAATCGCGAGCGGATGTGTGCGACCGGAGCGCGTGATCGGGATCCACTTCTTCAATCCCGCTCCCGTCCTGCCGTTGGTGGAAATCGTGCCGTGGCTCGGGACGGCCGCCGCGGTCACGACTGCCACGCGCGCGCTGGTGGACTCCTGGCGGAAGACCACCGTGGTCGCGGCGGACACGCCGGGTTTCATCGTCAATCGGGTGGCGCGCCCGTATTACAGCGAGGCGCTGCGCATTCACGACGAGCGCATCGCGGCGCCGGAGACCATTGACTGGGCGATGAAGGAGCTCGGCGGATTCAAGATGGGCCCGTTCGAACTCATGGATTTCATCGGTCACGACGTGAACTTCACGGTGACCCGGACGATGTACGAGAGTTCGTTCTGGGAGCCGCGCTACAAGCCATCGGTCACGCAGAAGCGCTTGCTGGACGCCGGGTTCCTCGGCCGGAAGTCGGGGCGCGGCTTCTACCGGTACGACGGTGCGGCGATGCCCGAGCCGGTGAAGGATCCCGCACTTGGCACGCAGGTCTTCGAGCGCGTGCTCGTGATGCTCATCAACGAGGCGGCCGAAGCCGTGCTCTACGGCGTTGGCGCGCCCGCGGACATTGACGTCGCCATGCAGAAAGGCGTGAACTATCCAAAGGGACTGCTCGCCTGGTCGGATGCCCTTGGCGCAAAATGGTCTGTGGAACGACTCGACGCGCTGCAGGCTGACTACGGCGAGGACCGATACCGCGCGAGCGCGCTGCTTCGGCGGATGGCGCGCACCAATGGGAGGTTTTTCGCATGAAACCGGCGAAACCGGGAACCAAGCGCCCAGCGCGCTCAGGCATCAAGAACGAACAGCTGGTCGCGGAACGCGTCGTGGCCGACATGATGGCGAAGGATGCATTCAGCCAGTGGCTCGGGATCACGGTCGTGGACGTGCGTCCGCGTACGGCGACCGTCCGCGCAACCGTGCGCCCGGAAATGCAGAATGGATTCGGCGTGGCGCACGGGGGTATCGTCTTCTCGATCGCCGACAGCGCCTTCGCGTTCGCGTGCAACACGCACGGCAAGGTCACCGTCAGCATCGAGAACTCGGTGACGTACCCCGCCGCGATCAATGTCGGCGACGTGCTCACGGCCGTCGCGGAACTGGAGGGCGAGTCGAACAAGCTCGGCTACTACCGGGTCGTGGTGCGCAACCAGAAGGACGATGTCGTCTCGGTGTTCCGTGGGACCTGCTTCAAGACCAAGAACGACCATGTCGGGGCCAAGACGGCCGAGCCGGCGGCGGCGGGCGCGACCGCGCCCGTTGCCGCGACACCGACGCCACATCCAAAGGCGAAATGAGCGAAGCATTCATCATTGATGGCGTACGAACGCCGATCGGCAACATTGGCGGCGCACTCAGCGAAGTCCGGCCCGACAACCTCGCCGCACATGCGATCCGCGAACTGATTGCCCGAAACCCCTCGGTGGACACCGCCGCGATCGAGGACGTGATCCTCGGCTGCGCGAACCAGGCCGGCGAAGACAATCGGAACGTCGCGCGCATGGCAGGGCTGCTCGCGGGTCTTCCGGTGAGCGTGGCCGGCGAGACGGTGAACCGGTTGTGTGCATCGGGCATGGCGGCGGTGGCGAACGCCGTGCGCGCCGTGCGTCTCTCCGACGGCGATCTCTACGTCGCGGGTGGCGTCGAATCCATGACGCGCGCGCCGTACGCGTTCAGCAAGGGGTCGAAGCCATTCGCCCGCGACCTCGAGTTCTTCGACACCTCGCTTGGCTGGCGGTTCGTGAACCCGGCGATGAAGGCCAAGTACGGCACCGATTCGATGGGCCAGACCGCCGAGAACGTCGCGGAGCAGTACGGCATCACGCGCGCGGACCAGGACGCGTTTGCGTTGCGCTCGCAGCAGAAGGCGACGGCGGCGCGCGCGGCGGGCCGCTTCGACAAGGAGATCGCCGCGGTCGAGATCACGCAGAAGAAAGGTGAGCCCAAGCGCGTGGCCTCCGACGAGTTCATCCGGCCGGACACCACGCTCGAAATCCTCGGCAAGCTGAAGCCCGCGTTTCGCACCGACGGGAAGGGTTCCGTGACGGCGGGCAACTCGAGCGGGTTGAACGACGGCGCGGCCGCGTTGCTGATCGCGTCGAAGGATGCGGTCCACGATTTCGACCTTACGCCAAAGGCGCGCATCGTCACCACCGCTGTGGCCGGCGTGGAGCCGCGCATCATGGGGATCGGGCCGGTACCGGCGACGCAGAAGGCGCTGCACCACGCGCTGCTCAAGCTCGACGAGATGGATGTCATCGAACTCAACGAGGCATTCGCCGCACAGTCGCTCGCGTGTACGCGCGAACTCGGGCTCAAGGATGACGACCCGCGCGTGAACCCGAACGGCGGAGCGATTGCACTCGGGCATCCGCTGGGCATGAGCGGCGCGCGGTTGATCCTCACCGCCATGCGTGAGCTCGAGCTCAGGCAGAAACGCTACGCCCTCTGCACGATGTGCATCGGCGTGGGCCAGGGCATGGCGACGATCATCGAACGCGTGTAACAAGGGCTGTCCGACATGCTGACTCCGCTCGACCTCACCGGCGCGCACTCGCGCCGACTCTTCAACTACGTCTGCGACCAGTGGGTTGAGGGCACCGGCAAGGCCGCCCCGCTCGTGCACGCCGTGACCGGCGTGCCGTTTGCCGAAGCCAGCACCGGCGGCGTTGACTTCGCGCGCATGGTCAGCCACGCCCGCTCAGTGGGTGGCCCCGCGCTCCGCGCCATGACGTTCCATCAGCGCGCGCTGATGCTGAAGGCGATGGCCAAGCACCTGATGGAGAAGAAGGACGAGTTCTATCGCGTGTCCGCCGCCACGGGCGCGACCAAGCGCGACGGGTGGGTGGATATCGAGGGCGGGATCGGCACGCTGTTCGCCTACGCCTCGCGCGGTCGCCGCGAGTTCCCCAATGAGACGTTCCACGTCGAGGGGTTCACGGAACCGTTGTCCAAGGGCGGTACGTTCGTCGGCCGGCACATCTGCGTGCCGATCGAAGGCGTCGCCGTGCACATCAACGCCTTCAACTTCCCGGTGTGGGGCATGCTCGAGAAGCTCGCGCCGACGCTGCTCGCCGGCGTGCCCGCGATCGTGAAGCCGGCCACGCTCACGAGCTTCCTCACGGAAAGCGTGTTCGGCGAGATGATCGCGAGCGGGATCTTCCCCAAGGGCAGCATCCAGCTGCTCTGCGGCAGCGCCGGGAACCTGCTCGACCACCTCGACGAACAGTGCGCCGTCGCGTTCACGGGCTCGGCCGCCACCGGACGGATGCTCAAGGCGTCCAAGTCCATCCTCGAGAACAACGTTCGCTTCAACCAGGAAGCCGACTCGCTCAACTTCTCGATGCTCGGCCCTGATGCCGCGCCGGGCACGGAAGAGTTCGACCTCTTCATCAAGGAAGTGGCGAACGAGATGACGACGAAAGCCGGGCAGAAGTGCACGGCGATCCGCCGGACGTTCGTCCCCGAGGCGATGGCGGGCGATGTCATTGCCGCGCTCACGAAGCGACTCGGCGGCACGAAGATCGGCGACCCGGCGGTCGAAGGTGTGCGCATGGGTCCGCTCGCGGGCGCGCCGCAGGTCAGCGAAGTGCTGAAGAATGCGGAGCGTATCGGCGCAGTCGCCGAGCGGGTGTTCGGTTCGACCGACTCATTCGAGGTCGTCGGCGCAGACCGAGCGAAGGGCGCGTTCTTCCCGACGCTGCTCTACCACGCCGCGAAGCCGTTCGATGTGACCGAGCCGCACGACATCGAGGCGTTCGGCCCGGTGAACACCGTGATGCCGTACAAGACCGTTGATGAGGCGATCGCCCTTGCGCGGAAGGGCCGGGGCTCGCTCTGCGGCTCGGTGTTCACGGCAGATGATTCCATTGCGCGAACCGTCGCGCTGGGGACCGCGGCCTACCACGGCCGCCTGCTCATGGTGAACCGGCACAGCGCGAAGGAGAGCACGGGCCACGGGTCGCCCATGCCGCAGCTCGTGCACGGCGGGCCCGGCCGCGCGGGTGGCGGCGAGGAAATGGGCGGCGTGCGTGGCGTGCTGCACTACATGCAGCGCACGGCATTGCAGGGATCGCCGTCCACACTCACGCGCGTGGTGCGCGAGTACCTCGTCGGCGCCGAGCAGAAGACCGGCGGCGTGCATCCGTTCCGGCGGTACTTCGAGGAGCTCGAGGTCGGCGACACGCTGATCACCGGCACGCGCACGATCACGCTCAAGGACGTCGAGGATTTCGCGAAGCTCTCCGGCGATGTCTTCTACGCGCACATGAACGACGAGGAGGCCAAGGCCCACGGCGTGTTCGAGAAGCGCGTGGCGCACGGCTACTTCATCATCTCCGCAGCGGCCGGTCTCTTCGTGGAGCCGTCACTCGGCCCCGTGATGGCGAACTACGGGCTGGAGAACCTCAGGTTCACCAAGCCGGTGTACCCCGGTGACACCATCCAGGTGCGGCTGACGGTGAAGCAGAAGACGGCCAAGGAGACGCTCCCCGATGGCGTGCCGCAGGGCGTCGTGCACTGGGACGTCGAGGTGAAGAACCAGGCCAACGAGTCCTGCGCGGTTTACACCATCCTGACGTTGGTGCGGCGAAAGGGGTAGTTACTTCGCCGCATCAACCGCCAGCACCGTAAGCTGCGCGGGAAGCCCCTGCCGCCCGACCCAGACCGCGACGTACTGCTTGCCGTTGACCATGTAGCTCATCGGCGAGCCGCCGACTGAACCCGGCAACTGAATGCTCGTCATGCGCGCGCCCGTGGCCTTGTCGAGCACATGCAGGATCGGGCGACTCCCCCACCCTTCCGCGGCGAACAACAGCGTCTTGGTGGCCATCACGGCCGGCCGCGTGCGCGCGCCGGTCACGCCGATGTCCACACCCTGCAGCGCCGGGTTGTTCTTGATCGCGTCGGGCGTATCGCCGCCCGGCACCTGCCAGAGGATCTCGCCCTTGTTCATGTCAATCGCCGTGATGCGATTGTAGGGCGGCTTGAGGATCGGGAGGCCACTCACGGTGGGCACTCGCCCCGCGCCACCCACGTACCGCATGTCCGAACGCGCCGAATCGCGCTCGAGTGCGAAGTTCGACGGATTCGTGAACGAACCGACGAACAACACGCTGTTCTCGGGATCGAACGACCCGTGCTCCCAGTTGGCACCACCAACCGAACCGGGCACGGAAATCGTACCCCTCGTTCCGTCCGGCGCGTTGGCGAGCGACGGCGGCTGCCAGAGCGAACCGAGCCGGAGGTTCTTCACGGCCTCGATCGCTGCAGCGCGCAGCGCCGGCGTGAAGTCGATCAGGTCATTCTGCGTCACCCCCTGCAGGTCGAACGGCGGCGGCTTTACGGGGTGCGGCTGCGTCGGTGACGTCCACTCGCCGGGCACATCCGAGGCCGGTACGGGCTTCTCCTCGATCGGCCACACGGGCTTGCCCGTCACGCGATCGTACACGTAGACCCAGTTCTGCTTCGTGATCTGCGCGACGGCCTCGACCTTGCGGCCGTTCACCGTGATATCGGCGAGAATCGGTGCCGTGGGATTGTCGCGGTCCCAGATGTCGTGGTGCACGATCTGCTGGTGCCAGATCCGCTTGCCGTTCCGGATGTCCACCGCGACGAGCGAGGATGAGAAGAGGTTGTTGCCCGGGCGGTGGCCGCCGTAGTAGTCGCCCGTGGCGCCTTCGACGGGCAAGTAAAGCCAGCCACGCTTCGCATCCAGCGCCATCGGGGCCCAGACGCCGGTGTTGCCGGTAAACTCCGCGGAGCCGTCGAGCCAGGTGTCGTACCCGAACTCGCCCTTGGCCGGAATCGTATTGAAGCGCCACTTGAGGGCGCCCGTCCGCGCATCGATCGCCAGCACGCGGCCCGGCACGTTCTTGAACGATGACGGTCGGCTCCCCTCGCGGAGCGCCGGTGGAATCACCACGACATTCTCGAACACCAGTGGCGGTGAGCTGTTGCCGATCTCCGCGCTGTCGAGGTTGATCAGTACGCCGAGCTGTGCCTTCAGGTCCACAAACCCCTTGTCGCCGAACGATTCGACGGGTTTCCCCGTGGCGGCGTCGAGTGCGACGAGCCGGAACCCGGGCGTGATCGTGAAGATCCGCGCGCTCCGGCCATCGGTCCAATAGCCGACCCCGCGCCCCGCGCCCGTGCGCGGCGAATAGCGGAACCGGGTCGGCGACTCCTCGAATGCCCAGCGCCACTTCTGCTCGCCCGTCGCGGCGTCAATCGCGACGACGTTTCGCTGCGGTCCGGTCGTCACGTACATCACGCCGCCCACCATGACCGGCGTGTTCTCGTTCTTGAACTCCGCGTTCGCGCCGGAATCCGATCTCCAGGTCCACGCGATCGCCAGGCGCGACACGTTCTCGCGTGTGATCTGGTCCAGCGGTGAGTACCGGGTCGCCGCAAGATCGTTGTGGTACGAGGGCCATTCGCCCTTGGCTTGCTGCGCGTGTGACATCGTCGCTGCGCTCGAAAGAGCGACCGCAGCGGCGAACGCGATTGGAAAGCAACGGTGGGCGGTCATGGTGGGGGATTCGCTGGCTGTGGTTGGCAGACGGCACATCGCGACGGCAGATTCCCTGCAATGCCCTTCCGCACGAGGTAGAGGTGCGCAATAAGATAGCCGTCATGGCGTTCGTGTTTGCAGCAACGCAGGCCGGGGCGCAGGCAACGACCCCGCGGCCGACGGTGTCGTTGACGTTGAACGCCTCCGGTATCGAGACCGTTGATTCGCTGTTCATTGTCAACGCACTGAGATTCGGGCTCACGAGCGATTCGCTCTTCGAGTACGAGGTACGGCCGCCCGCGCAGTTGCCGGTGGACCGCGCAGTGAACTACCTGGTGAGCGCGATCACCCGCCTGGACGGCGATGTGTTTTCCGTCAGTGCTCGCGTGTTCAACGTCGGCACGGCAACGACGGCCACGAGTGGCAGCACGACATCCGTTGGCGCGACGCTCGGCGACTCGGTCGAGGCACTCGGCCGGCGATTGGCACGCAGCCTCACGCCCGGTGGCAATGGCGCCCCGCCACGCACGCGCCGGTGACCGCCCCCTCGCTCTGGTTCGAACGCAAGTTCACGTTCGACATTCCCGTCGAACGCGCGCCAACGGTTCTCGAGCGCCTGCGCGGAACCCCGGCGCGGATCGAAGAGCGGACGGGCTCGCTCGCGCCCGATGTCCTGACGCGTCGCACTGGCGAGCACTGGTCGGTGCAGGAACAGGTCGGACACCTCCTAGATCTCGAAGACCTCTGGTACGACCGACTCGATGATTTCGATGCCGGCGGCGCGACCCTCCGACCGGCGGACCTCAAGAACCGCCGGACGCACGACGCCAATCACAACGCGCGAGCCCTGGCCGACCTGCTCCGCGAGTTTCGCGCCGCACGCTCGCGCTTCATCGCGCGCCTCGATGCGTACCCGGCCGATGCGTGGTCCCGCACGGCCCTGCACCCGCGCCTGCAACAGCCAATGCGATTGATTGACCACGCGTTCTTCGTCGCGGAGCACGACGACCACCACATGGCGTTGATCTCGTGGTTGCTGAAGCAATCGTGAGCCGGGAGCGCAATCCAGCCGGCCCGGTGCGTGGGAACGAAACGTCCGGGGCCAGCACCGCTGTGCCAAGTGCGGGCGCGCTACGCGCCACGCGCGGCGCGCTTCGTGTGTTGTCGTTCCTCGCAGCACACGCCGCTGCTGCCCAGACCCCGGTCACAACCGCGGCACCGCAAAATCCCTCGCCGATGGCGGATGCCTCTCGCGCGCACGAGCGGCTCTCGGAGCGAGCGCTCCCTGGAGTGGTGCGGGCCATCACCGGACCGGACGGCCGCCCGATGGACTTGTTCGTGCCGAGGAAGCCGCGTGACCCCGTCTCGCTGGTCGTGCATTTCAACGGCGCCGCGTGGTTGCCGATGCAGGCGGTGACCAAGGCCGACGATCGCGCCGTCGCCGTGATCGTGAACCGCGGCGCAGGTTCGAGTGTGTATCAGCGGCCGTTTGCGGACCCCGCGGCCTTCGACTCGTTGCTCACGACGGTCGAGCGTGAACTGTCGGCGATGAACGGACGGCCCGCGCGGGTCGGACGCGTCACGCTCGTGGGTTTCTCGGCGGGCTACGGTGCGATCCGCGCGATCCTGCGGGAACTGCGGCATGTTGCGCGCGTTGACGGCGTACTCCTGCTCGACGGCCTGCATACGTCATATGTCCCGGAAGGCTCAGGCCTCGCGGCCGGCGGCGTCCTCGACACGATGAACCTTGCGCCGTTCGCGGCGTATGCGCGACTCGCCGCGCAGGGCGGTAAACGCTTCCTCGTCACACACTCCGAGATCTTCCCCGGGACGTATGCGAGCACGACCGAAACCGCCGACTGGCTCCTGTCCGCACTCGGAATGAAGCGGAAAGCCGTGCTCCGCTGGGGGCCGCGCGGTATGCAGCAGCTGAGCGAATCCCGGAGCGGGCAGTTCGAAGTGATGGGCTTCGCCGGGAACTCGGCGCCGGATCACATTGATCAGCTGCACGCGATGCCGGAGCTGCTCGCGCGGCTGTTGAAGCGCTGACGCGGCCTGGTCAGTCGCGGCCGCATGGTCAAGCCGGATGCGCCCAGAGGGACTCGAACCCCCAACCCTTTGATCCGA
Organism: Gemmatimonadota bacterium; assembly: GCA_016874035.1. GTDB lineage: Bacteria > Gemmatimonadota > Gemmatimonadetes > Gemmatimonadales > Gemmatimonadaceae > Fen-1231. The sequence goes on along the minus strand of VGVM01000005.1, from coordinate 35,930 downwards.
AGTCAAAAGCTCTATCCAATTGAGCTATAGGCGCGTACCACCAAATCTAGCGCCCACGCGACGGACCGCGAGCGCTACGACAGGATCTACAGCCGGCGCTACAACGAGCTGAACGACAGGTACACGAACACGCCGTAGAACGCCGACATCGCCACCAGGGCGACGCGCCGCCACATCGGCGGCCGGATGTGCGCCGGTAACAGCGTCGTATTCAGCCACAGCAGGTGCAGCGATGACACCATCAGGATGAACCCGGCGATGTTCGCGCCGATCTTGAGCAGCACGATCGGCTGCGCGAGCCGGAGCGCGAACAGTCCCCACAGCACGATCGCGCCGAGCACGGTGTAGTACACGGCTCGCACATCGCCGCCGCGCCACGCCCGCACGCGCGCACTCCCGGTCCACAGCATGTCCGTGATCGCGCGGACCATGCCTTCGAGGATGTCGAGCTGCGTCTTGAACAGGATCCACGCGCCGAGGAGCGCCACCGCACCGCCCATGAGCGCGCCCTCGCGCGTCATCATGCTCTGCGCCAGCGCGGCCGAAATGCCCAGCCCCTGGATATCGGTGCCGCGCTCGACGAACGTGACGTAGATGAGCGCGGGCAGCACCATGCCGAGCAGGGCGCCGGCACCGAACACGCCCCACTGGTCCGCGGCGACGATCCGCCACCAGCCGCGCCAGCGCCGCATCTCGTCCGGTGTATCGGCAAACATGAAACCGGTGTGGGCAAGGTGCACCTTCTTTCCGCCCACCGCTGCGGGGATGTAGCCCGCGCGCTCGCCCATGCCGTACCCGCGATCGCGCGCCCAGTTCGCGAGCACGATGTTGATCGCGCCGCCCGCGCCCGAGTACGCGACCAATGCGCCGAGCAGGAATAGGTCGGACCCTTGCGGGATGAACTGGAAGCTGCCGCTGACCGTGTCGTAGCCGGCGAACCCCGCCGCGGCGGACGCCATGGTGGACGGCGAGACGTACAGCACTGCGAGCACCGCGAGCCCGCCGAGGATGCAGACCACCAGGACCCAGTTGAGCAGTTCAAGCGTGCGCTCGATCCGGCGACCCACCAGCAGGATCGCCATGCAGACCAGGAAGGCCGCGACCGCAATCATATAGATGCTGCCGGAATCGCCCGGCCCGGCGAGCCGCCGGAAGAACAGGAAGAACAGCGCGCCCGCCGCCGTGCCCGCATGCGCCGGCCAGCCCGTCTGCAGGAAATACAGCACCGAATACACCGCGGCCCAGAGTTTCGATGACGGCCGCGTCCGCATGAACCCGGTGAACACGGGCTCGCCGGTCGCGAGCGTGTAGCGCATCAGCTCCGTGTTGAATACGGTCTGGAAGAAGATCGCGACGCCGCAGACCCAGAGCAGCGAGAACCCCGAGCGCACGAACGCGGCCGGTCCAAGCAGGAACTCGCCGCTCCCGATCGAGACACCCAGCACGATGACACCGGGGCCCACCACCTTGAGCCAACCGAGCCCCTTGGGCTGCGGCGGCTCGGGCAGTTCGGCCGGCTTCCACGCGTCGAGTCCGGAGCGCGACTCCAGCGGCGAGTCGTCGGTACCATGCATCAGCAGCCCTCCCGATGTTGCCTTCGGCATCACGCGACACCGAACGACATGCGTGGCGCCGAGGCCACGCTACGGCCGCGCGGCTGCACGTTCCACATCAGCCCACGCCACGACCCCCTGATGCGCGCCGACCACCCGGTCAACCGCGATCCCTCGCGCTCGCACCATCGCGACAACTTCCCGCGCGCCAACCGACGTCATGGCCGGCCCAGGCTGGACCACGTCGGCGACGAACAAGATCCGCAGCGAAGGCACATACGCGGTCAGCATCCCTTCGACGTGGGTATTCGGCAACTCGGGAAACTCCACCCGCGTCTCGCCCGTGCCTAATGCGAAATCGGCGGCGGCCGCCCGGACCACCGGCGTTCGCTTGACGCGTGAAAGCGCGTCGGGCGCGACGGTCTTCGGCGCCGCACCGATCCCGCGGATGAAATCGACGTTGCGCGCGTGCGCCACCACGGGAATGCCCTGCGCGACGTACTCGCGCACGCCGCCGGAATGGTCCCAGTGGTGGTGCGTGCTCACTGCCGTGTGAACGCGCACGCCCGGGAAGCGCGACCGCAGCGTGTCGAGCACCGCCCGCGAGCGTGCGGAACCCTGCGGCATCTCCACAACGACCAGGCCGTTCGGCTGACGCACGACCAGCGAGTGATGCGACCCGCCTTCCGCGCGCCAGACGTTGGGTCCCAGTTCCTGAAGCGTGACGGCAATCGGCGCCGCGGCAATGGGCCCGCGCTGCGCACGCCGCGCGATCGAATCCGGGATCGCGAACAGCGAATCCGCGAGCGCCGTGTTGGCCAGCGCGGCCGTGATGATCGTGTGCTGCACCAGGCGACCATTCGCCTCGGAATCAATCTGTCGCGGCAACTTCACGCCCGCCGCGTCCGCCCACCGCGTGTACGTCGCCGTGTTCCTGCGGTCACCCAGCACGCCGTCATCGGTGACGCGCTCGGCGATCACGAGGAGCCCGGACAGCCGGTCGAACCACAGCGAAGCCGTATCCGGACCGTTTGCGTAGCGCACGCCGTCCATCGCCTCGCCGCGAACCCGTCGGGTTCCGGCCGCCGAGAGCGTGGACGGGCTTGAGAGCGCCGCGAGCAGGAGCTGGTCGGGCAGCAGGCGCACGTCGGCTGCCGCGGCGGCCACTGCGCCCGGAGCATCCGGCGCGGGCACGCCGTTCGTCTCGGTCATGCCGATGCCGCCGGCAACAACGCGCCGCGAGCGCGTGACGACGCCCGTGATCGCGCGGCTTTCCTGCGTAGTCAGGCGCCGGTCGCCGCGATAATCGGTCACGATGCGACCGAACGCGATCGTCCCGCGGGCTGCGGACGCCGGCGTCTCTTCCTGGCCGATCTGGAACGTCGCGGCGTTGAACTCATAGGTGGTGTTGGCGAGCGCGCGCAGGGCCTGCTCACCACCCATCGCGCCGACGGCGCGCTGTACGAGCGCACTCGGCGATGGGGCGGCGGCCGACGACCCTGAACGGGCGGCCTGGGCGTGGACAGCGTGAGGTAGTGCGCCAGCCATCAACGCCAATGCCAAAAGTGGAAAGATCGAGGATCGAACGGTGTCGCGATTCGAGGATGCGTGGATGCTGCGAGCGAGTGTCTGCATCCCCAGAACTTGCCGGTTCGCGCAGTGCGCCGCCAGACGCCTCGGACCTACAGGGGCCGCACCGGTCCGTGTCCGGGGTACACCTGCGTCGCGCCCGCCTCGCGAAGCAAATCCCAACTGCGCTCGACCACCGCGGCGTCCTCGTTCCCGACCATCATCGGCATCGTGAGGTCGCCCGTGAATGCCTCGCCGGAATCGAGTACCAGCGAGATGCTGTCGTCCGAGTGCCCCGGCGTGTGCACGAACGCCCCGTCGAAACCCAACGACTTGAGCAGCGCGCGGCTCTCGGCGATCGGCACGACCAGGTTGTCGTGAAGCGAGATCTCGGTGTAGTGGTCGGCCGGCTTCGCCACGCGCTTCAGCCCTTCGATATGCGGCAGCTGCTCCGGCGTGACGATCAACTTCATGCCGCGGTTCTTGAGGTCCTGCGCCGCGCCGGCATGGTCGCCGTGATAGTGCGTCGCGAAACCGTGCGTGATTTCCTTGAGCGGGATGTCCTTCCGCTTGAGGTCCGCCTCGAGCAACCCGATGTGCCCCCACCAGCCGAGGTCGGCGAGCAGCCGCGAACGCCCGACGCTCACCACCCAGGTGTTGGTCGAATGGTGGCCGACATTCATGATGGACAGCTTCGGCGCGGTGCCCGGCATGTGCGAACGATAGATTCCGCGCGCAATGACAAGCAACACCACGGCAGACGTTGTCATCATCGGCGGCGGCGTGATGGGCATGAGCGCCGCCTACCACCTCGCGGGTCGCGGCGCGCGCGTGACCGTGCTCGAAGCCGAGCCCATGTTCGGCACCGGGTCCACGGCGCTCAACGCCGGCGGCTTTCGTCATCAGTTCTCGACTGCCGTAAACATCGAGCTGTCGAAGCAGAGCCTGAAGATGCTCGCGCGATTCGAGGACGAGTTCGAGCAGCCGATCGGCTACAACCCGTGCGGCTACCTGTTCCTGCTCGACTCCGCCGACGACGTCGCGGCGTTCCGCACGAACGTCGAGTTGCAGCACGCCCATGGCGTGATGACCGAATGGCTGTCGCCGGATGATGTCGCGCGACTGGCGCCGCAGGTGAACCGCGACGGCATCATCGCCGCGACGTTCTGCGACCGCGACGGACTCGTGGACCCGAACGGGATCCTGCAGGGTTATGTGCGCGGAGCGTCACGCGCGGGCGCGACGCTGCGCTCCGGCGTTCGCGTGACCGGCGCGCGCGTCCGCGGCGGGGTGATCGAGGCGTTGCACACCCCTGCGGGCGACGTGACGGGCGGGACGTTCCTGCTCGCCGCAGGGCCGTGGTCCGGCGAAGTCGGCCGCCTGATCGGTGTGGATGTGCCGGTCGTGCCCATCAGGCGGCAGATCGCGGTGACCGCACCGATCCCGGGACTCACGAAATCGTTCCCGTTCGTGATTGATTTCGCGCAGTCGCTGTACTTCCACTACGAAGGTGGCGCGATCCTGACGGGCATGTCGAACCACGACGAGAAGCCTGCGTTCAACACCAGCGTGGACGAGGCGTGGCGAGAGCGGCACATCGAGGCGGCCGTCAATCGCTTGCCGATGCTCGGCGAATCCGAACTCGCGCACGAGTGGGCCGGACTCTACGAGGTCACGCCGGACGACCAGGCGATCATCGGGCGCTTACCGCAACTCAAGAACCTCTTCGCGTGTACCGGCTTCAGCGGGCACGGCCTGATGCATGGGCCGTCGGCCGGGCTCGCGGTCGCCGAGGAGATCCTGGACGGTGCGGCTCACACCGTGGACATCGGGCCGCTCAGGTGGCGCGAGTTTGGAGCGGGCGAGTACAACGTGGTGTAGGTGCGGGCGAGGGTACTGGCGCACCGGCTCCGCGCGACGAACTTTGGTGTGCCCTGATGCTTCCGTGCGCCTTCCGCCCCCCGAGGTCGCTGATGATCCCCGCAGTCGGCTTGTCCATCAACACGCGGCTTCGTGCGCTCGCGATCGCCCTCGCGCTGCTCCTGCCCTCGGCCGCGATGCATCAGGGCGTGCCCGTGGACCGGGCGATGGTCGCGAAGATTCGCGAGGAAGGACTGCAGCGCTCGCAGGTCATGGAGTTCGAGGGCTACCTCGCCGACGTGCTCGGCGCGCGACTCACGATGTCGGAAGACATGAAGCGCGCGCAGCAGTGGGCGCAGGGCGCGATGACGAAGATGGGCCTGGTGAACGTCGCCGCAGAACCGTTCATGGATTACGGCGTGACGTGGGACAACGAGTATGTCTCGGTGCACATGCTCGAGCCCGACTACCAACCGATGGTTGGCTACCCCATCGCACACACGAACGGCACCAATGGTCGCAAGGTTGCGGAGGCGGTGATCGTGGACCTCCTCGTCAAGGACGACCTCGCGAAGTACCGCGGGACGCTCAAGGGCAAGGCGGCGCTCGTCACGCCACCAGCCGCGATTGACATCGCGGCGATGACGCGCGGCGTTCCGCGCCTCACGCAGGAGGATCTCGATGTCATCGAGCGCACGACGGTGGCGCCGGCGGCTATCGCCGCAGTTGCTGCGGCCGCACCACGCACGGCGCGCAATCCGGACCTGCTGACCGCCGAGGAGAAGGTGGCGTTCTATGCGGCCGAGGGCGTGGCGGCCGTATTGCAGAGCGAGAGCGGCTGGCTTGGCGCCGTGCGAGGGTTTTCGCGCCCCGGCTCGCGCGCGGACCAGTGGTCGCGTGCGGGAATGCTCGCGTCGCCCGCCATGATCGCTATCACGCCGGAGCACTACAACCGGATGTTCCGCATCCTCAGGCGCGGCATACCGGTGAAGGTTGAGCTCGAGGTGCGCAATCGCATCGGCGAGCGCGTGGAACAGGCGATCAACGTCGTCGGTGAAATCGCGGGCAGCGACCTGCGCGATGAAGTCGTGATGATCGGCGCGCACCTCGATTCGTGGCATGCCAGCCCCAACGCGAGCGACAACGCGTCGGGAGTGGCCGTGATGATGGAAGCGATGCGGATCCTCAAGGCCACCGGCGCGAAGCCGCGGCGCACGATTCGCATCGCGCTCTGGGCCGGCGAGGAGCAAGGGCTGTTCGGGTCGCGCGCGTACGTGCGACAGCACTTCGGCGACCCGCGCGACGCTGCCGTCGGCGCGAAGCCCGCGTACGAGAAGCTGTCCGCCTACTTCAACCAGGACTACGGGTCCGGCCAATACCTCGGCATCTACCTGCAGGGGAATGAGCAGGCGCGCGAGCAGTTCACCGCGTGGATGTCACCCTTCCGCGACCTCGGTATGACCGTGGTCTCGAACCAGGGCGTGGGGAGCACCGATCACATTGCGTTCGACGAGGTCGGCTTGCCCGGGTTCCAGTTCCTGCAGGATCGCACGCCCGGTCAGGGCGGCCACACCAACCTGGATTTCTACGACACGATCCAGCCTGCGGACCTGATGAAAAACGCGGTCATCGTGGCGTCGTTCGCGTATCACGCGGCGATTGCGGAGTCGCGTGTGCCGCGGAAGGTGCGGCGGTAGTCCTGGTCTTGCGGACGGCACGCTCGATGCGATAGCCCGCCTTAGCTGCGGCGAGCCCGTCCCGGCGCTCACGGTTTCGTGGCTCTCGCCCTGAGCTCTTCCGCGAAGTTCACGACGAGGACCAGTTCGTCGCTGCGCGCCCCGGCACCGCCAACGCTTCTGAGAACGAGAAACCGCCCATCCGGGGAGGGCATGAACTGGCTTCCCACGCCAACGGAGAACTCGAGCTTTGGCGTCCCCGAGGTAAATCGTTCGCCCAGGGTCACGGGCACGCTCATGAGCCCGGTCCCGGCCTCCTCGCCAAAGTAGAGGGTCTTACCGTCACGTGACCAGCGCGGCACAAGCCCGCCGACGGTCGTGGTGATCTGGTGCTTGGCTGCGCCGACGTCCGGAAACGGGACGACGAAGATTTCCCACCGACCGCTGAGATCAGACGCATAGGCCAGCCACCGGCCATCGGGCGAAAAGTCCGGCCGAACGCCGCGCAGTTCTCCCAGGGACCGCACGCTGGAATCATCAATCGAGTATTCAGAGAACCTGCCACGATCCGAGAAGACGAGGCGCTTTCCGTCTGGCGAGAGCGCCATGCCGGCGGCCGGTGCGACCTTTACACTGATCAACTGTGGCAGGCGACTCCCGTCGGCGGGGACCCGCTCAAGCCCGCGCGCGCTGGAAATGAGCAGTGAGCGGCCGTCCGGATCCCACACAAAACCAACCACTCCGTCAGCAATCTTCGCCGCCGGTCCTCGATCAAGCTGTTTGATCAACAACGAGCTGCTGCCGCGTTGCAGGCGTAGCACAGCCAGGTGTTTGCCATCGGGGGACAGTCGCGAAGCGCCAAAGCGACCGGTGAAGGTCGAATCGACTGTGGATCGGCGGCCATCCCGGCCAATCCAGGCGAACTCGGAATTGCTTCCCATCGCCGCACCGGCGGCGTACACGAGCGTTACCGTCGCTGAGATTTCGACTTCAGCGCGCGCCAGGCCGCGTGTCGCGACCCCGTCCGCAATCGGCATGGCCTCCCCGGTGACGCGGAGCGACTTGAGGTCGAAGGGCGCCGCCATCATCGGCCTGCCTGCCGTCACAAAGATGAGGTGCCCCGACGGCGAGTAGCGCCCAAGCACACCGCGCACCAAGATCGAGTGCTTGCCAGTCTTTGGGTCACGCACCGCGACCTCGGCGTCGTCGAGCAGGTTCCCATGTGCGGCGGTGAAGAGAACGCCGCGGCCGCCGGGCAACGACGAAGGGTTGATGTGGTACGTCTCGCGATTCGCCGTGTCGGGCACGGTGGCGACCTCAGGATTGCCGCCCGAAGCGCGAATTCGCGCACGGCCATCGCCAGCGAGCTTGCCGTCGTAGTAGATGTACCCGTCGTCGCTCCACGCGACGTTCCCGACATCAACGAGTGAGTCCGTGAGCGTTACCACCGGACCACCGGCTGTCGGCACAACACGCAACGTGCGAACGGGCGTGGCGACGAGGAAGACGATCTTCTGTCCATCGGGCGAGAAGGCCGGATTCATCGCGCCCTCCGTTCCCGCAAGTGGCGTCGCCTGCAGCTCGTTGAGCCGTCGCACCCAGAACTGCGTCGTCGGGCTCCCCTTCACGCCGCCTGAGTAGACGATCGTTGTGCCGTCAGGCGACAGCGCGAGTCGCCACTGCGTATTGGCGTCGGCGAGCTGTTGGCTATCGGGCAGGGCAAGCGACACGCGGGTGACGGGCTTCGGCGGCTCCGGCCGTGCGAGCGACCAAACGGCCACAGCGGTAGTGAAAGTCGCTATGGCAGCTGTGGCCAGGAACGCGCTGCGTGAAATGCCGGTGACGTGTGAGCCGCCGGCTGCGCCAGCTGCCATCCCAGACACGGTGAAGCTGGCCGAGCCGAGTGCGTCGGAAAACTCCTTCGCGCTGGCGAACCGGTCGGCGGGCAACTTCTCCAGCGCCTTCGCCAGCGCGGCCGCGACATTTGGCGGTACCGATTTCCGGAGGGCCGTCACCGGCTGCGCCTGTTCAGTGATGATCTTCATGATGATCTGCTGCGCCGCACCGCCTATGTGCGGCGGCTGGCCGGCCAGCATTTCATACAGCACTGACGCCAGTGAGTACACATCACTCCGCGGCGTGATTTCCTTTTCCGCCGTCGCCTGCTCCGGGCTCATGTAGTGCGGCGTGCCGAGACTGAGGCCTGTTTCGGTCATGCGGCCACCGGCCGCCGCTGATACCGCCAGCGCGATGCCGAAGTCCATCACCATCGCGCGGCCGTCGTGCAGCAGGATGTTCTCAGGCTTGATGTCCCTATGGATCACCCCGTGCCGGTGTGCGTAGTCGAGCGCATCCGCCACTTCCCTTGCGATGCGCACGGCTTCGTCCACGCCGAGCTGCGTCTCGCGATTGAGGCGATCGCGGATCGTCTCGCCCTCGATGAACGGCATCACATAGAACAGGAAGCCGTCGGCCGTGCCGCTATCAAACAGCGGCAGGATGTGCGGATGGCTCATCGCCGCCGTGGTCTTGATCTCCACCACGAAGCGCTCGGCGCCGAGCACCGCTGCGAGCTCCGGCTTCAGGACCTTGATCGCGACCTTGCGATCGTGCTTCAGGTCCTCGGCGAGGTACACCGTGGCCATGCCGCCCGCGCCGAGCTCACGCTCGATGCGATAGCGGCCGGTCAGGGCGGCGGAGAGCCGGTCGGCGGGAGAAGTCACACGCAGCCTATGAGGCGGGCCCCGCGACCCGCAGCCGCACCAACTCGACCCCGGCTTGCCGCAGCATCGCGGTCGCGGTGTCGTTCAGTGGGTACGCTTCATTGAACACCACGCGCCGGATGCCCGCGTTGATGATCATCTTGCTGCACATCAGGCACGGCGAGTACGTCGTGTACAACGTGGCGTCGCGGATCGCGATGCCGTGATACGACGCCTGCACGATGGCGTTCTCCTCGCCGTGCGAGCAGAGGCATTCCTCGAGGTTCTTCCCGCTCTCGCTGAACCCGTTGCAGCGCGGGCAACCGCCTTCATTGCAGTTCTTCACCCCGCGCGGCGTGCCGTTGTACCCCGTGCTGATGATGCGGCGATCCGAGACGATCACCGCCGCCACCTGCCGCTTCATGCAGTTGCTGCGCGCCGCGACCTGCTTCGCGATGTCCATGAAGTACTCGTCCCACGACGGACGCGCGTACGCGATCTCGACTTCCTTCAGCGTCATCGCGAGCCGCGCGGTGAACTCCTCTAGCGTCCCGTCATTGTCAATGCGACGGTCGGCGAGTTGCTCGGTCTCCAGGAGTTGCTGCGAGGCCACGTTGCTGCTCACGAACTCGCGCTCCTCCTGCCGGATGAATTCCTCCAGCGTGCGCGCATCACCCGCGCGGTTTCGCGCCAACGCCCGCGCGAATCGCGCCTCGAGCGGCGCGAACACGTGAAAGAGCCGGAACGACCCCGCCCCAGCCCGCCGGAGCGCGAGCACCTCGGCGGGGTGACGAATGCTGTCCACCGCGTAGTTCCGGTCCTGCTGCATCCGCGCGACCGTCAGTTCGGCGAGCGCGCCGGCGCCGTGGCGCTCGCGCAGTTCGTTGCCGAGTGCGATGAGGTTCTCGCGCGAATCGGTGAGCCCGCGCGCCTTCGCCTCCTGGCGGATCACATCGGAGAGCGAGACGGCGGTGAAGCCGCGGGCCGTGAGCATCTCACACGCTGACGTCTTGCCGGATGCGTTCCGGCCCGTGAGTCCAATGATGATCATGGGCGGCGTGTGGGCCTGCGGGTGAAGATCACGAAGTCGGCGAGCCCGCTGCGCGTGGCGATCGGCGCGACGGCTGGGTCGGCAACGGGAACGGCGGTGATCACGGCGGTGGACCAACCCGGCTGGCGCCGCTTCACGCGCGCCGCCGTGCCTTGGCCGTAGTCGCTGTGAAACGCGCCGTCGAAATGCACGACGATCGCGTTGCGCGGCGCGGCGAGCCGCGCATTCACGATCGACTCGGCCATTGTCTCGTCCTTCACGCACTGTGCGAGGTAGAATCGCTCGGCGACCGCCGTGGGTAGTGAGTCCACCTTTTCCGGCGTGGCGGCGGCCGTCGCGGTGGCGGGCGTGCCCGGCGAGTGCGAGCGCATGGACTCCATGAACCGCGCACGGTAGTCGTCCTGCGGGCAGATGTTGTCACGCGCGGCGTTCAAACGCTCAGCCGGAGTGAGTGTGTCAAGTGCGGCGAGTCCCTTCCGCCCGACGGCTGATGCGAGCGGCCGAGGCACGTTCGCCGCGAGCACCGGCCAGCGGCGTTCCTTGGCCAGCTCAACCAGGCGGCGGTAGTCCGTTGCGTAGCGCGGCCACGGCCGCGAGCGCGCCAGAAAATCGGCCTCATTCACGCGACCGGCAACGTAGTCGTTCACGATCGGTTGCACGTCGCGCTCGAACATCTCGAGCGAGAGCACGACGGGGCGGCCAATGCGGCCGATGGCTTCGAGGACCTCGGCTTCAGCGCGGTGCGTTTCGGGATCGTCGTGCTGTTCGCCGAAGAACACGACGTCCGTGCGCGCGAAGCGGTCCACCATCTGGGTCAGCGTGAGTTCGGCGAGTGTCGCTGGTGCGACAATGCGATAGCCCGTGGAAGCTGCGGGCGTGGTCGGTTGTGCGCCGGCGCGGGAAGTCGGCAGCGGCGTCGTTGCGGCACCTGCCGGCCCGCGCGATGCGCACGCCGTGACAAGGATCGCGGAGAGCGCGATGCCGGCCCGCTGGGCGCGCTGGAGACTACTAAAGGATGAGATCATCGCGGTTGAAGCTGCGTCATGGGTGCGCGGAGCGAAATGGGATCGGCGGCGACATGGTCCTGCTGTCCACGAGCTCGCGGTCGATGCGGTAACGGCCCGAGAGGGCGGCGGAGAGGCGGTCGGGGGTGGTCACGGGGTCGGTGAATCGCCGCGGTAAAGATGCTGCGCGCGGCCCATGCCGTCCACGAGCTAAGTTCGAGTCGCGGCCGGTTCGCTCGCAGCCCTGCCTTCACCTCTCCCACCCACCATGCCAGCCTACTTCATCGCCGAAGTCGAAGTGCTCGATCCCACCGCGTTCCAGGAATACGTGAAAGGCGCGCCGGCGACGGTGGCACAATACGGCGGGACGTACATCGCCCGCGGCGGCGCGATCGAAGTGCTCGAGGGTTCGTGGGCGCCGAAGCGCCTGACGATCATCCGCTTCGACAGCATGGACCGCGTGCGCGAGTGGTTCAACTCACCGGAGTATGCGCCGCTGAAGGAGATCCGGAAGCGGACGACCCGCGTGAACCTGTTGATGACGGACGGGCTCTAGCGCGGCCCACCAAGGGTCGCGAATACGCACGAACGCGACCGCTTACCGCCCGGTCACGCTGATCCGCTTCTCGGAACGGAGCGGCTGCTGTCCGGCAACCGTCACTTCGAGCTGCACGATATACACGCCCGGCTTCAGCGTGGCGATGTCGAGCTCGATCGCGCGCGGCGAGTCGCTGCGGCCCCGAGCCGAGAGATCGTTGACGGTGACGCGGACGGGAGTTTCATCGCGCGAGGTACCGATCACGGCGCCCGCGATGCGCCGGAGCACGTTCCGCGGCGCGATGCCGGTCTCGCGCAGCACGATCACCGAGAGCTGCATGGTCTCGCCTTCGGGATTCGTGCCGTAGGTCTCCCAGAACACGCCGAGCTTGCGCGATGAGCGGACGCGCTCGCTCGTGAGGGCCACCGCCGCGGCCGACTCCGCGTCAGTCGGCGTTGCGCCGCCGCCTTCGAACAACAGGATATCCGAGAGCACCACGCGCGTGGACGGCACGCGCAGCGGGCCCACGCCGTAGCGTGCGCGGGCCACGAGCTGCTCGCCCGGCGCATGCACCTCGGCGCTCATAAGCAATGGACCCCACGGCGCCGCGACCACGAAGTGCCCCGCGTGCGTCGCACTTTCGCGGCGCAGCATGTAGTCGCGCACCGGCGTGCGCGCCGGAGTCGCGACCGCCGCTGCCGTGATTCGCGTGGCGCGCGGGATCAGGCTGGCGACGCTGTACGCCACAACGAGCAGCGCGCTGTCGCCACGCTTGAACACGGCTTGCTGGTGCTCGAGCGGCACGATGCGCTTCGCGAACGCTGGGCCATACCGCGCCATGACCGGCGGCTCGAAATCGCGCCACGCCGTTGAATCCGTGTTCGCCGCTTCCGTGAGCGAGAACCCGGGCGGGATCATCCGGAACGCCGGTGCGATCCAGTGCGGCACAGAATTGACACCGTCGCCTTCGCGCGCGCTCATGCGAACGCCCGGCATGCGCGGCAGCACATCCGTCGCGTCCGGCGGACGGTTCAAGACGCCCGGCAAGCCGCGCGGACCGCTGATGTCCGGTGGACGTTCAAGCGGCGGAACGTTCGCAGGAACCTTTGTGCCCGGTGGGTAGCTGCCGACGGGCGTTCCGCCACGACCACGACCGCGCGGCACGCCGAATCCACCGGGCCCGCCGGGCGTTCGCTGCGGATCTCCATCGCGCTGACCGACGCTGAACGTGACCGGAAGCTGCACCAGCGCCGACCAACCGCGGGGCCAGCCGAAACGCAACACGAGGTCTTCTTCGTCGGCGTTGAACGCGTTCTGGAACGCGGTGGCCGCGTCGGACAACATGCGCACCATCGTGCGCCGCGCGAAATACTCGGTGCGCAAATCGTTGCCGGGCATCGAGAACAGCGTGCGCGAGAGCGCCCAGGTGCGTGCTTCCCACGCCGCGCGTGCCGGGCTCCCGCACGGCAGCACGCGATACTCGGCGATCGCCGCCTCGTCGAGCACGGGATACAGCGCCGTCCACGCACAGCGCGCGCGTTCGTCCATGCGCGCCAATGCGTCCTCAAAGCTCCGCTCGGCTGCGACGTACTCGCCGAGTTCGTGACGGGCGAGTCCCTCGAGCGTTTCGCACTCCCAGCGCACCGTCACCGCGGTGATGCAAGCGCGCGCAACGGCCAGCGCGTCAGCGGGGCGGCCGGCCTCGACGAGATAGCGCACGCGCTGCTCACTGATCCAGAGATTGGTCGGCATTTGCTTGCCGAGCGAATCGAGCGTGGCCAGCAAGCGCAGGCGTGCGGCGCGCACTTCGGCGTCTTCGTCAGGCAGGCGCGACGCTTCGTCGTACCAATAGCAAAGGCTGCCGACGCGCTCAATGCAGGTCTGGAAGAGCTTCGGCATCGAAGGCGGCAACCGGAAGCGGCGCAGGTATTCGAACTGCGCGACCGTCATGCGCGCGGCGGAATCCGCTGGTGTTGCGAACGGGAGGCGAGTCGGGGCGGCCGCTGCCGGCACCGGCACGCGCGCGGTCGAGTCGCGCACAATCTGCGCCGTTGCGACCTCGGGAACCGATGCCGCGCCCACCCCGGCAAACGCCACCGCCGCGGCCGCGCGTGCCAAGCGCTGACGCGCGAATTGGTGGAGGTGGGGTGGGATCGGCACGGTGGATTCTACCCCCGTGGGACTCCGGGTTCCGCCAACTGTGAACGGAACTGGCAGGGGACGGCTGCATGACGGCAAGTTTGTACGACTCCGAATGTACCGTCGCCCGCCCTGGAGAATCCCGATGCGCCAAGTCCCGTCCAATACGAACCCGACGTCGCGCGAGTTCCTCGCGTCGCTCGCGTTGCTTGCTTCCCTCGCGGGAGGTATCGGCGCAGGCGTCGCCGAAGCACAAGCTGGCGTGCAAACCGGTGTGCAGGCCGGTCGCGCGGCGGCCACGCCGGCAGCCCAGCGGGCCCCGTTTGACGTCATCGAGGCCACGATCCCGCAGATGCAGGCCGCGCTCGCCGAAGGCCGGACCACATCGCGCGAACTCGTGCTGCTGCACATGGCGCGGATCGCGCGGTTCGAACGGCATCTCAATGCCACGATTGCCGTGAGCCCCACCGCGCTCGCCGAGGCGGATGCACTCGACCGCGAGCGCGCAGCGGGCCGCGTGCGCGGACCGATGCACGGAATCCCGGTCGCGCTCAAGGACAACATCCACACGACAAACATGCCGACGACGGGCGGCGCGCTGGCATTCACGAACCTGACGCCACCGTACGAGGCGACGCTCACGAAGAACCTGAAGGACGCCGGCGCAATCATCATCGCAAAGACCACGCTGACCGAGCTCGCGAACTGGGTCGCGGGCAGCCCGACGCCGATGCCGGGCAACTACAACGCCGTGCGCGGATTCGGGATGAACCCGTACGACCCGCGGCCGGACCCGCGGCCGGGGTTCAACGATGGGCGCCCGGTGATGGGCACGGGCGGTTCGAGCTCGGGCGTGGGCACGGCGATGAGTTTCTGGGCCGCGAACGCGGGGACGGAAACATCCGGGTCCATCCTCAGTCCGTCGAACGCGAACATGCTGGTCGGGATCAAGCCGACGGTTGGCCGCGTGAGCCGCTACGGAGTCATCCCGATCACGGCGGACCAGGACACGCCGGGCCCGATGGCGCGCACCGTCGAGGACGCCGCGCTGTTCCTCGGCGCGATGGAAGGCGCCGCGCCCGACCCGAACGACGCCGCGACGGCGAAGTGCCCGCCTCCTCCGGGCCGAGATTACCGGCCGTACCTCAAGCGCGACGCGCTGCGCGGAGCGCGGATCGGGATTCCGCGCGCGTTCTACTACGATGCGTTCACGATCCCCGGCACGACGCAGCCGCGCGGCGGACTGAACCCGGCGCAGCGCGCCGCGATGGACTCCGCGATCGCGGTGCTCAAGGCGGCGGGCGCGATCGTCGTGGACCCGGCGAACATCCCGAGCGTGGTCACGGGCGACACGCTGCGGAACATCCTGCTCTGGAACATCTGCGCCGGTGTCGAGGGCCGGAAAGGCCGCAACGCGGGCTGCTCGATCGACTTCAACTACGGCATGAAGCGCGACTTCAACGCGTGGCTTGCGTCGCTCGGAAGCGCGGCGCCGTTCAAGACGCTGTCTGAGCTCCGCTGGTTCAACGTCGCCAATGCGGGGCGCAACTCGATGAAGTTCGGGCAGTCGCTGCTCGATATTTCCGATGAGATGGACCTCGTGGCTGACCGCCCGAAGTACGAGGTGGACCGCGCGAAGGACGTCGCGCTCGGCGGCGCAGAAGGCATTGACGCCGTGATGCGAACGGAGCGCCTCGACGCCCTGCTGTTCCCGGGAGCGAGCGGCGCCGCGATCGCCGCGCGGCCGGGCTACCCGACGGTGATCGTGCCGTATGCGAAGGTGCCGAACGCACCGACTCCGGCGTTCCCCGCAGGGTTCAACGCACTGCCGTCACCGTACGGCGTGAGCTTCACGGGGGGCGCGTGCAGCGAGCCGCGGTTGATCGAGCTCGCGTACGCGTTCGAGCAAGTCACCAGGAAGCGCGTGATGCCCGAGTTGCGGTAAGCTCTCGTCGGCCGCTTGTCGGCCGCTCGACACGCCGCTCGACTCGTCCCTCGTCGGCTACTCGTCGGCCGCTCGACACGCCGCTCCGGCGAGCCAATGGCGACGATGAAGCCGTCGCCAAGGGGCTCGCCTATGCGACGTGCCTTCGCGTCCTCCTTTGCCTCTGAGCGGGTGCGCTGGCGCTCCGCAAAGGCGAACCTCTTGGCCGCAGCCGTATCGCGGCCATTGGTTCGCCGGAGCGGAGTGCCAAGCGCCCGCTTGGGGCGCATTGCCGAGCGCCGGGGAGCCCAACATGAGTCTTTCGGGTACAAGCACCCGCAGGCAGATTTATCGTCCGGCCCAGAGAGGAACGTATGCGCAGGCTAGCCACGACAATCGCAATCGGCGCGCTCGTCATGAGCGGCACATTGGAAGCGCAGGGTCCGCCGGCAGGCGGCATGCAGGGTGGCGGGCGAGGCGGACGCGGCACACCCATCCAACCCGGCGAAGAATGCCCGCCGGGCAACACGGAAATCCGTCCGCGTACCTGCATGGCGCCCGAGTTCCCGGCGCCAAGCATCGTGGACTATCGGCCGCGGAACACGCTGCGCGTGCCTGAAACGAAGGTGCCGCGCGCGAAGTTCCCGGCGATCGACTACCACGCGCACGTCGGGGGATTCCTCGGCACGCCGCAGATGCTCGACTCGCTCAAGCGGTTCATGGACGCGCTCAACCTCGGCGTCATGCTCGTCACCGACAACATTTCCGGCGAGCGCCTCAAGACGCTGATGGCGAACGTGAACGCATCGCCCGCGATGAAGGACCGCATCCGGATCTTCACCGGCGTGAGTTTTCAGGGCGTAGGCTCGCCCGGCTGGGCCGAGCGCGCGGTCGCGCAGCTCGAGGCCGACGTCGCGGTCGGCGCAGTCGGGATCGGCGAAATCGGCAAGGGATTCGGTCTGTCGACGCGAAAGGCCGACGGTTCGCTGCTCCGGATCGACGATCCCGAACTCGACCCGGTGTGGACCGCCGCCGGGCGCCTTGGGATCCCCGTGTTCATTCACACGGCGGAGCCCGAGGAGTTCTTCCAACCGATTGACAACAAGAACGAGCGCTGGCTCGAGCTCGCGCTGTTCAACGATCGGCGGAACGGGCCCGGGTCAGGCCGCCCGGCGTTCGACAGCCTCATGATGCAGCGCGACAACCTGTTCAAGCGCCACCCGAAGACCACGTTCGTCGCCGCGCACATGGGCTGGCACGCGAACGACCTCGGGCGACTCGGCAGGATGTTCGACGCGATGCCGAACGTGTACGCCGAACTCGGCGCCGTGCTGTACGACATCGGACGGCAGCCGCGCGCGGCGCGCGACTTCTTCGTGAAGTACCAGGATCGCATCCTCTTCGGCAAGGATTCATTCCAGCCGGAGGAGTACCCGTACTTCTGGCGGGTCTTCGAGACGAAGGACGACTACTTCGATTACTACCGCGACTACCATGCGTTCTGGAAGCTCTACGGCATTGACCTGCCGGACGACGTGCTGAAGAAGGTGTACTACAAGAACGCGCAGCGGATCACGAAGAACGTCCCGACGGCCGGCTTCCCGCGGTAGTTCCGCGGTAGCGCCGCGCTATCGGCGCGTCAGTTCCACCGCAGGTTGCGAAGCTGGTCGAGGTTCACGTTGCCGCCGCTCATCACGGCGGCGATGCGTGAACCCCTCGGCAGCTTGATGAGGCCGTGGAGCAGCGCGGCCACGGGCGCGGCCGCGGCGCCTTCGATCACCAGCTTGCAGCGTTCCATCGTCCAGAGCATCGCCTCGAAGATCTCCTTGTCCGGGAGCGTGACGATCTCGTCCACGAATCGCTGCACGACGGAGAAGTTCAGCTCGCCGCAGCGGCGCACGCGCAGCCCGTCAATGATCGTGTTGCATTCGATCGTCTGAAGCGAGCCCGCCTCGACGCTTCGCTTCATCGCGGGGCCGTCGCTCGACTCGACGCCGATCACGCGGCAGCCGGGGTTGTGGCTCTTCACCGCCATCGAGACGCCCGCGATGAGCCCACCGCCGCCGATCGGCACGATGATCGCATCGAGCTCGGGCCAGTCGCGCACCACCTCGAGGCCGAGTGTGCCCTGCCCGGCGATCAGCTGCGCATCGTCGAACGGATGCACGTAGGTGAGGCCTTCCTTCTCGACGAGTTCCTTCGCCTTCTCGTTGGCTTCGTCCCAGATGCTCCCATGGAGCACGACCTCGGCGCCGTACGCCTTCGTGGCCGCGACCTTGGCCGGCGTCGCGTTCGTCGCCATGCAGACCACTGCCCGGATGCCGTGAATGCGCGCGGCGAGTGCCACGCCCTGCGCGTGATTCCCCGCGGATGAACACACCACGCCGCGGGCTTTCTGGTCCGCCGGCATCTGCGCGAACTTGTTGAGTGGCCCGCGGATCTTGTAGCTGCCCACCTTCTGGAAGCACTCGGCTTTCAACATCACGTCGAAGCCGGTGCGCTCGCTCAGCTGCTGCGAACCGAGCAGCGGGGTCCAGTGGATGTGCTCGGCGATCCGGTTGCGCGCCAGGTCGAAGTCATCGAGGGTCAATGTGAGCATGGCCCCAATCTACGGATTGGGGCCATGCGGCACATCAGGACTCCGACGGCGCGGATGCCTCCGTTACGGCGTGATCACCGGGCGGCCGTCCACGTCGAGCCGGATGACGGGAGCGATCCCCGTCTTGCTGAGCGGCTCCTCGATCGTCGCGCGATCGCCGACGATGATGATGTTGAGGTTGTCGATGTCGATGTACTTCTTCGCGACGCGGACAAGGTCATCCTTCGTCACGGCACGAACCTTGGCCGCGTACTCCTGGTAGTAGGCGTCGCCGAGTCCCTGGACGTACACGCCGGAGATCGCGCCCCGCACACCGCCCACCGACGCGAAGGTTTCCGGCAGCGACTGCACGAGCGCGTCCTTCCCCTGCGTGAGTTCATCGTCGGTGAACGGGATCGCGCCTTGGACACCGCGCAGTTCCTTCATGAACTCGATCAGTGCGCTGTCGGTCTTGGCCGTCATGATTCCGCCGCCGGCGCGGAACGCACCGGGCCCGCGTCCGTACGCGTAGCTCGAGCTGACGCCGTAGCTGTAGCCCTTCTGCTCGCGGATATTGGCATTGAGGCGCGACTGGAACAGCTGGCCGAGCAGCGTGTTCATCACCTGCAGGGCGTAGTAGTCCGGCGTGTAGCGGTCGGGGCCGATGTGGCCGAGCTGGAAGACCGACTGCGCCGCCGCGGGCTTGTCCACGAGGTAGATGGCGCGGGCTTTCCGAGCCGGTGGCTGCGGATAGCTGAATGACGGGCGCTCGCCGCCGGCCGCCCATGCCGCGAAAGCCTTCTCGATCGAGGCCCGCACGCGCGCCGGGTCCACATCCCCTACCACCGTGATCACCGCGCGGCCCGGCTTGAAGTACTCGCGCGCAAAGCCGGCGACGTCCTCGCGCGTGATAGCCTTGATCGTCGCCTCGGTGACGACGCGCCCGTACGGATGCGCGTCCCCGTAGTTGACCTTCGAGAACACGTTTGCCGCGATCGTGTTGGGTTGGTCGCGCGCTTGCTGCAGGCCCACCAGCGTGCGGCCGCGAATGCGTTCCAGCGCGTCGGCGGGATACGTCGAGTTCAGCATCATGTCGGCCGCGAGCGCGAGTGCGGCATCGAAACGGTCCTTGAGCGCCGTGAATCCAATGGTGCCGCTCTCCGCACCGATGCCGACGTTGATCGAGGTGCCAAGCATCTGCTGTGCGTCGGAGAGCGCGTCCGCGGACTTCGTCGTCGTGCCTTCCGTCATCATCTGGGCGGCGAAGCCCGCGACGCCGAGCTTGGCGTCGGATTCGAAGTTCAGCGCCCCACCGACGACCGCGATGGTGAACGATACGAGTGGCAGGTCGCGCTTCACGCTGACGATCAGCTCGGCGCCGTTCGCGAGCTTGGCCTTGGTCCAGGTCGGGATCCGCGTCGTCGGACTCGCGGGTGCGACCGGCTGCTTGGTGCGATCGAGCGTGGCAGCCTGACGCGGAGCCGCCTGCGCGCCGATGGTCGCGGTAGCGACCGCGGTCACAACCGCAGTCGCAACGAGTGTGCGGGCAATGCGCGTGTGCATGGTCATCTTACTTTCCCTCCACGACGTAGCGTGCGCCGTCGCCGGCGACGGTGACTTTCTTGCTGGCTTCGGGCTTGGCGGCCTGGTCGAGCTTGCCCTGCGGCACGATCGAGAGGACGACGCGGCCGGCCGTGAAGTACTTGTTCGCCACGCGCTTGACGTCCGCGGCGGTCACGGCCTTGATGGCGGCGTAGTCCCGCTTGAAGTAGCCCGGGTCGCCCTTGAAGACCGAACCGCTCAGGAGTGTCTCGGCCTTGTTCAGCGTGTTCTCCAGGCCGGAGACGAACCCGAACTCCGCGCCGACGGTGGCCTTGGTCATCTCGTCGGCGGTCGGGCCGTCGCGCTTGAGCCGCTCGATCACGGAGTCCATTGCGGTCTCCAACGCGGTGAGCGAGTGACCCGGTCGCGGCGTGACCTGCACCATGTAGAACCCGTAGTTCTCGCTGCTCGCCTGGAACGCGCCGACATTCGCGGCGGACTGCGCGTCGAACACCAGCGCCTTGGTCAGGCGCGCGGTACGGGGCCCGGAGAGGATCGCCGAGACGATGTCGAGCACGCGATCATCGTCGGAGTCCGTGCCGACCGTCGGCCACGCAACCTGGAGGCGCGGCACCTGCACGCGATCTTCGAAGGTGACGCGCTTCTCCGCGGCGAGCGTCACGGGCTTGACGGTCGGCCGTACGATCGGGGCGCCACGCTTCAGGTCGCCGAAGTACTTCGTCACCCAGGCCTTCACCTGCGCGGGATTGAAATCGCCGACGATCGCGATCGTGGCGTTGTTCGGCGCGTAATAGAGGCGGAAGAACTCCTTCACGTCGTCGACCGTCGCCTTCTGCAGGTCGGACATGTAGCCGACCACGGGCCACGAATATGGATGCGAATCGTCGAGCAGCTGGCTGGCGATGATCTCGAATGCGCGTCCGTACGGCTGGTTGTCAATGCCCTGCCGGCGTTCGTTCTGCACGATGTCGCGCTGCGCGACGAACTTGGCTTCATCGAGTTTTTCGAGCAGGAAACCCATGCGGTCGGCTTCCATCCAGAGCGCGGTCTCGAGGTAGTTCGACGGCACGACTTCGTAGTAGTTCGTCCGGTCGTTGTTGGTCGAACCGTTGTTGAAGCCGCCCACGCCTTCGGTGAAGCGATCGTGGTAGCCGTAGGGGACGTTGCCGGATCCCGTGAACATCACGTGCTCGAACATGTGGGCGAAGCCGGTTCGGCCGGGCTTCTCGTTCTTGGAGCCGACGTGATACCAGACGTCCACGGCGACACGCGGCACGGTGCGATCCACGGACAGGATTACGGTCAGGCCGTTCGGCAGCTTGTAGGTCTCGAACGGGATGTTGATCGCCGAGCTGGCTTGGGCGGGTCGCGTAGCCGCGGACGGCTGCGCGATCGCGTTGCTCGGGCCGGCGGCGAGGAGTGCCGCGAGCAGCGCGGCGCGACGGGTGCGTTTTCGCATCGGGTTGGTGCGGAGAGGTTGGTGCAGTTGTTGGATGGGAGCCCGCGTGGGGCGATGGTCACCCGGTACTACGGGTGCCAATCATTATATGTGACAGGCGCGAAGCCCCAGGGGTTGCCCGCTGGGGGTCCTCCATGCGCCGCGCGGGTCGGCGCGGCGTCCGGGGCTTCGCTACCCGCGGTCGCTCAGGGCTGCGTGCGTTTCGCCCGCCGCGCCGCGACCTGCTTGTCGAAGTCGTCCTGCTCGAGGTACGTCACGTCCACCCACGCGTGCGCCATCTCGTCAACCGTGCGGTCGCCCCAGCCCACCCACTGCTCGGGATCCGGGTTGTTGAGGTTGGCCTTCGTGTTGTCGTGCCACGCCGTGAAGACGAGCATCGTGCCCTTGGGGAGCAGCGGCGCCGCGTCATCGGCATAGATGTAGTTGTTGTGCCAGTTCCACTGGAAGTTGTTCACGTGCGTGAGCACTTCGCGGCGGCCGTCGGGATACACGGCTTCCATCATCATGGCCTTGCCGCGCATGTGCATGTGCGGCTGGAAGTTCTCGATGCGCGCCGGCGCGCGCAGCACGGTGTAGTTCTGCGTGATCGTCTTCTGGCCCGGCGGAATGTCGAGCTCGGAGCCGGCCGCCACGTTGTACATGTTGAGGATCGTGCGGTTCTTCGGCTTGTAGCCCTTCGGGTAGAACCAGATCCCGAGTTCGACCTGATCGTTCTTCACTTCCTGGCCGATCGCGTAGTAATGCACTTCCCAGCGGATCTTTGCGCCCGGGAGCATGAGCTTCCCGGCGTCTGCGTTGAAGATCTCGCCCGTCTTGCCGAGGGCCCACTCCATGAAGAGGCCGGCACTCATCGGTCGCGCGTTGCCGGTTTCATCGTGCTGGTGCGCGGTGCTGGCCACGCCCTGCGGCACCGGGCCTTCGTCCTGCGCGAGCGACGCGAGCACATGGTGCACGACTTTCTTGCCCAGGGGCATCTGCGGCTTGATCTCGATCGCCTTGACCCAGCGCTCTTCCGTGAGCGGAACATCGGACGTTGGCCGCCACCACTTGTCCTGCCCGCGCGCGGCGACATTGTATGGCGCGGACTTGATGACGAGATCGGGCTCACCGAACTTCTCCGCGAACTGCCAGACGGCCGGGTCGGGGAACTTCGCCGGCGGCGGCGCGAGCTTGGGATCGCCTTCCGGCGCACCGGCGTCCACCCAGTCCACGATCGTGGCGATTTCGGCGTCGCTCAGCGAGCGGTCGTTCTTGTACTGCTGGATCCCCACGGTCTTGTCGAGGTGCCACGGCGGCATGCGGCGCGTGGCCACACGCGACTTGATGCGCGCGGCGAAACGTTTCGCATCCGCATAGGTCATCAGGGAGATCGGCGCGATCGAGCCGGGCGTATGGCAGACCTGGCACTTGTTCTGGAGGATCGGCGCGACGTCCTTCGACCACACCGGGCCTTCGTGCGTGGCGACCGCCGCTGCGGGCGCGCGCGGCGGCGCTGCCGCGACCTGTCGAGCGGGCGCTTGGGCGTCGACCGAGGCTGCGCCGATGGCCAGCGCGGCGATCGCGAGCGTTGAAGCAAGGCGGGTGTTCATCATCGAGTGTGTCATCGTCATCCTCACGGAGTGACCGTCACCTTCACGAAGCCATTGGACCAGCAGCACTGCGAATGTCCGGCCGATGCGACCGGACCGTCATTGGCGCGCAGGCGGAGCACGTACTCCCCCGGTACCGCGAACGTAGCCGTCGTCGCGGCCGCGCCTTCGGTTCCGGGGCGCGGCGCGGGATTCGCGAACGTCACCGCGCCAGGGCCCGAATGCTTGAACCAGCGAAGAGCCGGAACGCCTCGCCCGGCAGCGGCGACGCTACCCCGGGTGCGACCGTCGTCGGTCACCCAGGCGTTGAGCGCCATCGCCGCACCGACTTTGGCGGCGAGCGGCGCGCCGAAGCCGCCCGTCGGGCCCGCGTAGGCCTGACCGCCGGCGGCGAATCGAATCGTGGGTGGCCGGTTGTCGCCGGCCTCGCCTTCGAGCGCATCAATCTGCCAGCTCGGGTGCAGCGAGCCCGGGATGCGCAACGTGTCGCCGCGCACCACGAGCGTCCATGTCACCTTGTCGCGCTGCGGCCAGTCCGCCGGAACGGTGATCGTGAATACGCCCCAGTGCCGGCGGGCGTGGAACACGGCAGGCTGCCCCCGATCGGCGGGCCCCGGCGACACGAAGTTGCCCGGGCCGATGGGGATCTCGATCACTTCCTCGGCGTTGCGGTTGAAGTAGCCGAAGGAAAGCGCAAAGGTGCCGTCAGCGTTCTTGAACCATCCCTCGAACGCGGGCGTGACCGACTGTCCTTTCGCGCGGATCGGTTCGAGTTGCTGGGCTTCGGTGGCATCAGGCGCGGCGGCAGCAGCAACCAAGACCACTGCCACGGCGAGGCGGGGGGATCGCAGCATCTGTTTAAAGAGGGGGCCCACCTGCCCCGTTGTCAAATTGTGTGAGCTGGGAGACTAGCGTCCGCCGGGCTGGCCCTCGCCCTTGATGAAGCCTCCATTGCGGAGTTCGTGGATCGCTGTTTGCAGTTCTTCCCGCGTGTTCATGACGATCGGCCCGTACCAGGCCACGGGCTCTTCGATCGGCCGCCCTGAGACCAGGAGGAATCGGATACCCTCGTCGCCGGCCCGGACGACCACTTCGTCGCCGCGCCCGAAATGCACGAGCGAGCGATTGCCCGCCGTCGAGCGGACCGGATTGTCATCGTCGGCGTGCCGCTCGGTCAAGACGCCGGTCGGCTCGGAGGCATCCCGAAAATCGCCGCCACCCTGGAACACATAGGCGAACGCGTTCGCGCGCGTGTCCATCGCGAGCCGCTTCTTCCTGCCCGCCGACACCCACACGTCGAGGTACTGCGGGTTGGCCGCGATGCCATCCACCGGCCCCTTCTTGCCCCAGTATTCGCCGATGATCACGCGAACGGTCGTCCCGTCGTCGTCCGTGACCTCGGCGACGTCCTTGGACTTCACGTCCTGATATCGCGGCGCCGTCATCTTGAGCGACGACGGCAGGTTTGCCCAAAGCTGGAACCCGTGCATCCGACCGGCCGCGTCGCCTTTGGGCATCTCCTGATGCATGATCCCGCTGCCGGCCGTCATCCACTGCACATCGCCGGCGCCAAGCACGCCGGTATTGCCCAGCGAGTCCTGGTGCGTGACGTCCCCGGCCAGGACATACGTGATGGTCTCGATGCCACGGTGTGGATGCCACGGGAAGCCCGCGAGGTAGTCGCTCGGCCGCTCGCCGCGGAAGTCGTCGAACAGCAGGAACGGGTCGAACTCGTTCTTCTCGCCGAACCCGAACCCGCGACGGAGCCGTACCCCGGCGCCCTCCATGGTTGGGACGGCTTCGGTGACGCGCGTGACCGGACGGATGGACATGGCTTGGCTCGGCGATGTGGGCGGGGGCCCCAGAATCCAGAGGCCGCCGCAGGGCGGCGAATCCTCGTAAACTTAGCGGCCGTAGGGGGTTGGCCCCGAAAGCACCAGGACATTCCAATGCCTATCCAAGCAGTCGTAGCGCCCGCCCCGCCGGGCCAGATCACGATTCAGGTACCGGGAGTCGCGACGCCCCAGGCGATCTATCGGGCAGCGCGCGAGCAGCGGGACGTACTTGGCGATCAACTGTCCGCGCTCCAGCGCGAGCGCGGTGAGGTTGAGCGGCAACTCGGTGATCTGTCAACGCCGTCGGCGAGCAAGCCGGGGCTTGAGAAGCGGCTCGAAGCGATTGATGCGCGAATCACGGATATGGACAAGCAGATCGCGCAGAGCGACGCGCTTGTGGCACAAGCCGCTGGCACCCCAGGCGCGACAACGCCGCCTCCGCGGCGTGATGGTCCCGACCCCGACATGGTCGTCGGGTACTCGGGACTCGTGGCGCTGGCATTCGCCATCCCGATCGCGATCGCGTACGCGCGCCGGATCTGGCGCCGCTCGGCGAAGACAGAGGTCGTGCTGCCGCCGGAGATGGCCGAGCGCATGGCCGCAATGGAACGCGGCGTGGAAGCAGTCGCGATCGAGGTCGAACGCATTGGCGAAAGCCAGCGGTTCCTCACCCAGGCGCTGGCCGATCGCGGTGAGATCCGGGCGCTCGGCGGCGCGAAGGAACCAGTGCCCGTGGCCCGACACCGAGAGAGCTGAACGACACGCGCAGGCTGCAACACCATATCAAGCAGGAGCCTCAATCATGACCCCCACCATGACCAGACTTCGCATCCGTCCTCTTCTCGCAGCGGTACTCATGCTCGCCGGCATTTTCGCGCCGCCGGCTGCGGAGGCCCAGCGCCCGATCCGCGTGTTCATCTCCGTGGACATGGAGGGGATCGGCGGCGTCGTCACCGATCAACAGTTGGGCCCGACCGGCTTCGAGTACACGCGCTTCCGTGAGATCATGACCGCCGAGGCGCTGGCGGCGATGCAGGGCGCGCGCGAAGCGGGGGCCACCGAGTTCGTGATCGCCGATTCGCATGGCAGCATGCAGAACCTGCTGATTGACCGGTTCCCGGCCGACGTGCGGATCGTGCGCGGCACCGGCCGTCCGCTGGGCATGATGCACGGGATCGATTCCACGTTCAGCGCCGTGATGTTCATCGGCTACCACTCTGCGACGACCAACCCGCAGGGCGTTCGCGCGCACACGTTCTCATCGGCGACCCTTGCCGCGGTGAAACTCAATGACGAGCCGATCGCCGAGTCGGGACTGAACGCGCGACTGGCCGGCTACTTCGGCGTGCCGGTCGTGTTGATCTCGGGCGATGCGGATGCCGTAGGTGAGTTGCAGAAGCTGACGGCCACGGCCGGTCCGGCCGCCGAAGGCGCGGTGGTGAAGGACGCGATCGGGTTCCACGCCGCGACCGTGATGACGCCCGAGGCCTCGCAGGCGCTGATCAGGGCCAAGGCGAAGACCGCGATCACGCGGCTCCGCGAGTTCAAGCC
Source organism: Gemmatimonadota bacterium (assembly GCA_016874035.1). Taxonomy (GTDB): domain Bacteria; phylum Gemmatimonadota; class Gemmatimonadetes; order Gemmatimonadales; family Gemmatimonadaceae; genus Fen-1231. Next base: position 9,339 of record VGVM01000005.1, on the reverse strand, counting down.
AGTGGCCGCACGCGGAGCGTTCCGCGTGGACATCACGTTCAAGAACTACATGCCGGCGGAAGCACTCGCCCAGCTCCCGGGCACGGAGCGGGTGGACGCGCACACGGTGCGCTACCGGCTCAACTCGATCATTGATGCGGCGCGGTTTCTCGGGTTCATCGGCAACTACCGGGCGGACCTGACGCCGTAACCGGGCACGGCCCGCGGCCGCGCGCCGCCGCTACTTCCCGTCTTTCAGCTGCCGGAACTGTTCGTCCACGGATTCCGGGACGAGCAGGTTGTCCGCGATGTGCGCGATCTCCTCGGCTTCGCGCCACGTGCGCTCGAGCTCAGTGAGTTCGCCTTCCATCGCCCGGCGTTCGGACTCCTCGTGCAGCGCCATTTCGAGGGCGAGGCGCTGTTCGGCCGGCAGGCTGAAGAGGCCATACTTGGAAAAATTGTGACGAGCCTGAAGGCGACTCTTCGACACATTCGGCTCGAACAGTTCGCGCATCGAGTACGGCGCCAGGTCCGCCAGCTTTGCGACAAACTGCTCCGGCGATCCGGCCATCTCGATTCGCTCAACAGCGTGCTGGACCGTCCGCTTGTTCCCTCCGAATCGGTTCACCTGCGGTATGACCAAGGCTGCCAGACGCTGGGCTTCCGCGCCCTGAAACTCCCTCGCGCCATTCTTGAAACGGAGCCGCAGCGACAGCGATCCGTCATGCGCGCGGCCGATCGCGGATTCGCCGAGGTGCCGACGGCGGACCGGCATGACCTGTCCATCACTGGCACGCACCTTCGCGACCACTGCTTCGGGGCTCCCCAGCACCATGTTTCGGCCGAACTGCACGAGCAGATACCCGAACCCTCCGACACCAATACCAGCGGCGCTCCCGCCGACGACGAGCGCGCCGAGCGCCGCCACGCCGCCGCCGGCCATCCACATCGCCCGTGTGCGCCTGCGTCCGAACTGGTCGCCGTAGCGCCAGGCCGCGAACTCGGGCCGCAGTGGCTCGCCGATGCGCACCAAGGTGGTCCCGTCTTCGACCTTGGCCAGCCCGATGTTGTCCGTCGCTACACGCTTCCGCGTGTCCCGGTAGAGGCGCTCGGCGGCCTCGATCGCTTCCCAGCGCGTATCCAGCGGCGAGAGGTTCCAACGCTCGCAGCTGCGGCATACGACCCAGAGACGCCCGCGCGACTGGTCAAACGCGAGTCGCTTGCCGACCGGAAACTCCTCGATCGCCTCGTTCTTGCCGAGGTCCTTGTTGCAGAAGATGCAGGTGGTGAACACGTCCGACTCAAAGATTACTACGGGGCCCGGTGGCCGCCGGTGTCAGGTCCTGCAGGCCGTGCACAGCGAGGCGCCCGGCAACGGCGTACAATAGAGCGTCTATCCCCAACCCTCCACCGCTACTCGGGACTCGTCATGCAACTCCTTCGCGCCACCCGCCTTTCCCGGCTCGTCCTTGCCGTCGTGCCCGCGGCTGTTGCTGCGCAGGGCGCGGCCAAGAAGCCGCTCGCCCAGGCCGACTGGGACCGCTGGGAAACGATCGCCGCGCCCACGCTTTCTGCCGACGGCAAGTGGGCGGCGTACACGCTGAACCCGCGGGTCGGCGACGGCACGTTCGTTGTCCGCTCAACCAGCGGCTCGACCGAGCACCGCGTGAACCTTGGCTACACGAATCGTGAGAACAACACGCCGGGCGGCGAGCGGGGCCGGGGCGCGGCGCCGGGCGCCGGTGGTCCTCCGGGTGGCGGTGGTCGCGGCGGACGGGGCGGCGGGGCCGGTGGCCCGAACGGCCTTGGGCCCTTCAGCGCCGACGGCCGGTTTGCGTTCACGATGGTGAGCCAGCTTCCCCGTACGCAGGTGGACAGCATCGAGGCCGCGCAGCGCGCGGCGGGACGCGGTGGCCGCGCCGGCAATGCGCAGGGTGGGGCAAACAACCAGAACAACAACTCATTGCGCGTCGTGCGACTCGCCGACGGCAACGTCGAGGTGATCCGTGGCGCGCGAAGCTTCCGCGTGCCCGATGCAAGCGGAAAGTGGCTGGCGTACGCGCTCCCTGACTCGATTGCGGAAGCGGCCGCGGCCGCTGGTGGTGGCCGCGGTGGGCGTGGCGGCGCGGCAGGTGGTGCAGCAGGCGGAGCTGCGGGCGGCGCGAACGGAAATGCGGCGACGCGACGCACGTACGGAACGCCGCTCGTCGTCCGCAACCTCGATACGGGCGCCGAGGAACGACTCGCCGACGTGACGAGCTACACGTTCGACGACAGTGCGAAGGTGCTCGCGTTCACGGTGGCGTCGCGGGATTCGACGAAGGACGGCGTGTACCTCCGTGACCTTGGCCCGGGCACCACTCGCACCGTGTTGAGCGGACCGGGCAACTATCGCGCGTTTGCGTTCGATCGCGCGCAACAGCAGTTCGTGTTCGCGTCGGATCGTGACGACTTCGGCAAGCCGAACGCGCAGCCCACGATCTACACGGGCTCGGTCCGTACTGGAACGGCGCAGGCGGTGCTCTCCACCGCTGCGCTTCCGTCCCAGTTCCGGTTCCCGGACAACGTGACGGCATCGTTCACGCGCGCGGGCAACGCACTCACGGTGAACATCGCACCGCCGCGAGAGGAAGTCGTGCCGAACGACTCGCTCGTCGGCAAGGCGAAGTTCGACCTCTGGCACTGGCAGGACGTTCAGATCCAGCCGACGCAGCTCTTGCAGGTGAATCAGGCGATCAACCGGACGTACCAAGGGCTGGTCAACATCGCCACGAAGAAGTTCACGCGACTCACGGATGACAACCACCCGAACGTGACGCTCAGCGACGACGCCAAGGTTGGCCTGCAGGCCACGGGTGTGCCGTACGCAATGAGCAACACCTGGGGCGATGGCGGCACGGATGTGTACCTGCTGGACCCGGCGACCGGCGCCCGCAAGGAACTCGCGAAGAAGATCACCGGTCAGGCGCAGCTCTCGCCGGGCGGGAAGTTCATCGCCTGGTTCCACGACAAGCAGTGGTATTCGCACAACATCGCGACCGGGAAGACCACCGACCTGACGAGCGCCATGAAAGGCGTGCGCTTCGAGCAGGAGACGTGGAGCACACCGGGCGACGCCGGGGCGTGGGGCATTGCCGGCTGGACGAAGGACGATCGCTCGGTGCTCATCAACGATCGCTTCGATGTCTGGGAGATTGACCCGGCCGGCGTACGGGCGCCTGTGGTCCTCACGGATTCGCTCGGCCGACGCGAGAGCATCACGCTGCGCCTGATCCCTCTCGGGCGCGAAGCGGACGATCGCTTTGTGGACGCCACGAAGCCCGCCTGGTTCAGCGCCTTCGATGAAGACACGAAGGAAAGCGGCTTCTATCGTGGTCGCCTCGACGCGCGGCGTGTCCCGGAGAAGGTGATGATGGACCCCGTGCGGTACACCAACCCGGTGAAGGCGGACAACGCCGAGGTGTACATGCTCACGCGGAGCACCTTCTCGGAGTTTCCCAATCTGCTCGTGGGGCCCAGCGTTGCAGCGGCCAAGACGAAGATCTCCAACGCGAACGCCTTCCAGTCCCAGTACTCGTGGGGTTCCGCTGAGCTCGTGACCTGGAGCAGCATGGACGGCGTACCGCGTCAGGGAATCCTGTTCAAGCCGGAGAACTTCGACCCGAACAAGAAGTACCCGATGATCACGTATTTCTACGAGGATCTCTCGGACGGGCTGCACTCATACATCGCGCCGAACGGCGGCACGAGCGTGAACATCACGCACTATGTGTCGAACGGGTACGTGATGTTCGAGCCCGACATTCATTACGAGATGGGCCACCCCGGACAGAGCGCGGTGAAGTCCATCGTGCCCGGCGTGCAGAAGGTGCTGGACATGGGCTTCGTGGACCCGAAGAAGCTCGGCTTGCAGGGCCACTCGTGGGGCGGATACCAGACCGCCTACCTGATCACGCAGACCAACATGTTTTCGGCGGCCGAGGCCGGCGCGCCTGTGGCGAACATGACCAGCGCCTACGGCGGCGTGCGTTGGGAGAGCGGCGTGAACCGTGCGATGCAGTACGAGAGCGGGCAGAGCCGCATCGGCAAGACGATCCAGGAAGGACTGCCGCTCTACCTCGAGAACTCGCCGCTGTTCCACCTAGACCGTGCGAACACGCCGCTCCTGATCCTGCACAACGACCTGGACGGCGCGGTGCCGTGGTATCAGGGCATCGAGTTGTACATCGGCATGCGGCGCCTGCAAAAGGAGGCCTACATGTTCAACTACAACAATGAGCTGCACGGCATCCAGGGTCGCGCGAACCAGAAGGACTGGGCGATGCGCATGCAGACATTCTTTGACGTGAAGCTGAAGGGCGATCAGGCGCCGGAGTGGATGGTCAAGGGCATTCCCGCGAAGGACAAGGGGAAAGACCAGGTCGTCCCGACGATCCGCCCGTAGTACCGCGACACAGGTAGACGGACAAAGCCCGCTCGGCAAGTTGCCGGGCGGGCTTTGTGTTGCGTGCTGACGTGCGCTGACCCGCTACGGCGCCGGCCGCTGATACCGCCCGACGAGCACGGCCTTGCCGCGAATGCGGCCCGCCATCGCGGTCATCACCGCCTCGCGTGTCGCCGCCGCGGACAATCCGACGGCCGCAACGTTGACCGGACCATCGAGCGCGTACAACTCGAACATGTAGTAGTGCGGCGGGCCTGTCGGTGGCGCAGCCGGTCCACGATAGTACGGCCCGCTCACGCTGATCTGGCGAAGGCCGTTCTCCAGCTGCGGGCCCTGCGGTACGCCCTCGGGCAGCGATGTCGCCGTGCCCGGGATATTCCAGACCAGCCAGTGCAACGTGTCGTCGCGCCCGTCGCCCGTGGGCGCGCTCGCGTCATGCACGACCAGCACGTAGCTCGCCGTGGAATCCGGCGCCCCGCTCCATGCCAGTGGCGGTGACACGTCGCGCCCGGGCTGTGCGTGCTTCGCAGGGATTGACCCGCCGTCCGCAAATGCCGGTGACGTCAACGTCATGATCCGGATCCCGCCGCGACCACGACCGCCGCCACCCCGGCCACCTCCGCCGCCGCCTCCACGACCTTGCGCCTGCGCGCCCGGCTGGCCGGCTGGCGGCGCGGGCGGCGGAGTTTGTGCGATGACAACGTCCGCAAGGAACGCCAGGCCGGCGACTACCGGCGCCACCCGGTTGACGAGTCGGCGGGCCGCGAGGGTTGTGAAGCGCATGTGCCGGCTCATCGGAAGGACGCCGGCTGCGCACGGCGCCACGCGTCGTAGCGCGCGCGCAGTGTCTTCACCGGATTGAGGTTTTCGCCTGGCTTGATCGAGTTCGGACCCGTCTGGTTCGGCTGCGCAACGGTGAGGTACATCGCGTACTTACCGTTGTTGTGCGCCCAGGTGTTGTCGGCGCGCGGCGCGCCGTCGCCGAGCGCATCGCCTCGCTCCGCCATCAGGATGTAGGCGATGTACGACGTGCGACCTTCGCAGGGATTCAGCGGCTTGGAACCATCTGCCGGCAGCGGCGGGCATGTGCAGCGGCTGTCGCCGCCGTACTGATCCGCGGTTTCGAGCGCGGCCATCACGCGATCGGTGATGGCGCCGTTGGTGTGCAGGAACGCCTTCACGGCGTTCGGCACGACCTCGCCGGCGCGCAGGATGTTGCCCTGGATCGAGTAGTAGATCTGCGTGCCGGGCACGCGGCCCTGGATGTCCTGGGTCACGAATCCATTGCCGAGCCCGGAGTGCCCGGCGGTGCGGCCCTGCAGGTCCACGATCCCGAACTGTCGCGATTGGAAGGACGGGTCCGCCGATAGCATCTCGATGATGCGCGCGGGGTCGGTGCCCTTCTGAAGCTCATTGTACACGAGCATCTGGTTGGCGTGCGTACCGTCCACGCCGGCCTGACACGCCGCGACGCCCTTGCCGGGCACGACGACCGCCTGCATGCCCATCAGGAACATCTCGGTGTTGTTGACGCAGGTGGCCGACGCGATGACGATGCGGCCGGTCGCAAGGTCAACCGCGATCACGGACCACGTGGCGTGCGCCGCGGCAGGAACGGCCGCCGAAAGAACAAGCGCCGCCGCAACCGCGCGAACGGTTCGGAAAACGGATGGTATTGGCATGCGGAGAACCTGCGCCGTATAGCCGACCGCGCGCAAGACCTTCTGGCGCAACGGGATGGCCGCTCAGGCGAGGAACGCGGCGGCCTGCCGAGGTCGGGCAAACCCCGACGCCGCGACGCCGCCATGGGCCCGAACGTGAAGCCAGAGCGAGCGCAACGAACCCTTCACCCCGCCGCCGATGAACACCGTCGTGTTGCCGACCGCACCAGGACGCTCCTACTGGAGAGCGGCGCAGTTCGTGGGCATCGTGCTCACGCTCGTGCTGCTCTACGGGCTCGTGACCGCACCGACGTTCTCGCTCAAGCTGCTGTGGGATGTCGTGATCCCGGTCCTTCCGCTCACGTTTCTCTTGAACCCGATGATCTGGCGGAACGTGTGTCCGCTCGCGTCGCTCAACGAGTTCAGCGGCGGGCAAGCCGCCGGCCGCGTGATTCCCGCGGGCGCCCTGCGAATGAGCTGGGCGATCGGCATCATCCTGCTCGCGCTGATGGTGCCCGCGCGCCGGTTCCTCTTCAATACAGAGGGAGTCGTGCTCGCCGCGACGATCGCGGCCGTCGCCGCGCTGGCGCTGGCCGGCGGTTTCGTATTCCGGCGCCGTGCGGGGTTTTGCAGTTCGATCTGCCCGGTGCTGCCGGTGGAGCGCCTGTATGGCCAGGCGCCGCTCGTCCCGATGCACGGCGTGCGATGCGACCTGTGCACGGTATGCACGCCGCTGGGTTGCCTCGACCTGACCGGAACGAAGAGCGTGCCGCAGACGGTCGGGCCGCTGCGACGCGAATCGAACTGGTGGCGTACCAGCTTCGGCGCGTTCGCCGCGGCGTTTCCGGGGTTCATCATCGGCTATTTCACTGTCGCGAATGGTCCGCTCGGTGCCGCGCTGGCTGTGTACGGCCATATCCTCCTTTACAGCGCGGTGAGCTTCCTCGCAGTCGCGACACTCGCGACGATCCTCGGAATCCGCAGCGCGGTGGCGCTTCCGTTCCTTGGCGCGATTTCGATCGGCGCGTACTACTGGTTCGCCGCGCCCGCGTGGGCAACGAACGCCGGCATCGCCGCAGCCGGCGATGCGCTCCGGGTCGGGATCGGCGCCGTGATCCTCTTCTGGCTCTGGCGGCAAGCCCGCACCGACGCTGCGCCGCTGACTTCACTTCAGTAGTTTCGGGGCGCACCCCCACCGGACAGGAGCGGTAATGCGACGAGTGATCGCCGTGCTTCTCGCCTGCGCAGCGTCGAGTTCGCTGCCGGCCCAGATTCGCGCCAGCATCAGTTTCCCGGCGGAGCGCTCGGCGCAGCCGCTGGATGGGCGACTCCTCCTGATGTTCTCGGCCGATACGACCGGGGAGCCGCGACTGCAGGTGAGCGACAACGTGGGCACCGCGCAGGTGTACGGCGTGGATGTGGACGATTGGCGACCGGGCGCTGCGCAGTTGGTTGACGCGCGCGCGTTCGGGTATCCGCATCGCTCACTCAGCGACCTGCCACCGGGCCGGTACCGCGTGCAGGCGATGATTAACCGCTACCAGACGTTCCGGCGCAGCGACGGGCACACGGTGAAGCTTCCGCCCGACAAGTGGGAAGGCCAGCAGTATGCGCGGAAACCCGGGAACCTGTATTCGAAGCCGGTCACGATGACCGTGACCCGCACAAGCGCGATCACGTTGACGCTCGACCAGGAAATCCCGGCAGTGGAGGACTTCGCGAAGAAGGAAACGAAGTACGTGAAGTACATGCGCATCAGGTCCGAGCTGCTGTCGAAGTTCTGGGGCACCGACATGTACCTCGGCGCGTGGGTGCTGCTCCCGGAAGGATTCGATTCGCACCCGCAGGCACGGTATCCGCTGGTCATCAACCACGGCCACTTCCCCAGCGGCATGGACAACTGGCGCGAGACCCCGCCGGACCCGAATCTCGCGCCCGACTACTCCACGCGGTTCTCGCTCGCGGGCTACAATCGCATCCAGCAGGAACTTGGCTACCAGTTCTTCAAGGACTGGACCGGCCCGGGCTTCCCGCGCGTGCTGATCGTACAGATCCAGCATGCGACGCCGTATTACGACGATTCATACGCGGTGAATTCCGCGAACAACGGACCCTACGGCGACGCGATCATGAAGGAACTCGTCCCGGAGATCGAGAAGCGGTATCGCGGCATCGGGCAGGGCTGGGCCCGCTTTACGTACGGCGGCTCGACCGGCGGCTGGGAAGCGATGGCGGTGCAGATGTTCTATCCCACCGAGTTCAACGGTGCCTGGGTCGCCTGCCCCGACCCGATCGATTTCCGGCACTACACCGTCGTGAACATCTACGAGGACAAGAACGCGTATTACGCCGAAGGGCCGTTCAAGCGCGTCGCGCGACCGGGTCAGCGCAACTACCTGGGCCACGTGAGCACGACGCTCGAGCAAACCAATCACCGTGAGCTGGCGCTCGCTGGCAACAGCCGCTCAGGCGACCAGTGGGATGTGTGGGAGTCGGTGTACTCACCCGTCGGACCCAACGGGTATCCGAAACCGATCTGGAACAAGCTGACCGGCGAGATCGACCGCGACGTGGCGCGGTACTGGCGCGACAACTTCGACCTGTCGCACATCCTCCAGCGCGATTGGAAGACCCTCGGCCCGCAACTCAAGGGCAAGCTGCGGATCTACGTCGGCGACATGGACAACTACTACCTCAACAACGCGGTGTACGCGGTCGAGAAGTTCCTGAAACAGGCGGACCCCCCGGCCGATGCCGTGGTGGACTACGGCGACCGCGACGAGCACTGCTGGAACGGCGATCACACGCGCTCGAACGCGTATTCCCGGCTCCGGTACCCGCAGATGGTGCTGCCGTGGGCGGTCGAGCGAATGCTGACGACCGCGCCGCCGGGAGCGGACCTCCGCAGCTGGCGGTACTGATCCGGTTCAGCGAAACCCGTCTTCGTACAGCTCGGCGAGCCGCGCCACCGGCGTGAAGTCGCCGGTCGCCTCGGCGGTCTGCACGATCGCGAACAGTTCCGGCGTGATGTGCGGGCAGCCGGCGAGCGTCGTTGCGATCGCCTGGCCGGCCAGCTGCGCCTCGGACTTGTCGGCAATGAACGCGCGCACCGCGGGATCCGCCGACGCGGTAAGCTCCCCTATCCCGCAGACCACGTGTGCTAGACTTTCGGGGGTGCCTTTCAGGAGGCATCACCGATGCGGAAGTCCCGATTCACCGAGAGTCAGATCGTTGCGATTTTGAAGGAAGGGGAGG
>VGVM01000004.1 GCA_016874035.1 Gemmatimonadota bacterium | reverse complement strand
CTTCCTTGGTGGGCTGCAGTCTGTTCGCGGCCAGACGGCGCTCGCGGCACGCGGCAACGCGTTCTGGCTCGCACGCGGCGAGATCGGGACGAGGAACACCGACGCCCGATACACCGTTTTCGGCGACATTGGCTGGGCGGGGAGCCGCGCCAAGATCGGATCGCCCGGCCGACCGCTGTCGGGTATTGGGCTCGGCACGTCGTACCTCGATGGCCTGGTCCGGTTCGACCTCGCGCGCGGTCTGTGGCCGTCGAAGCAGTGGCGTTTCGACCTTCAGTTCGACGCAAAGTTCTAGTCGGACGATCGGCGAAGCGGGAGTTGTGACGCGCTGTGAGCAACGTCACACCGCAAAACTGTCGTTTCTCTGGTCAGTGCATAGCCCACTTGCGTCTTGGCGGACGCGCGCGACGTTTCAGCGGTTGCGATTTCTTCCGCTCCCCACCGCGTGACTGAATCCTCCATCCTCGCCGCCGAACTGTCCGTCGGAGAGATCCTGCGCTGGCAAGGCAAGTTCCGTCGAGCCTTTGCCGGCGCGGTGGGGTTCATTGCGCTGAGCCTCAAGTGGACGGGGCTGATTGCGTCGGACTCCGTGCTCGCGGGCCGGATCGGTACGCAACGCGCGCTCTTGGTCGCTGCCGCTGCGGTCGCCGCCTACCTGCTGTTCAATGAATGGGTGTTGAAGCGGGTGCGTTCCCGCGGTGGCGCATCGCACGGGTTGTTGCGAGCCGTGCTGATTGCCGACTACGCGCTGATCTTCACGGTGCTGTTCGCGGCTACCCCACCGGTTGAGTACGCGCGCGGCTTGATCCTGACGATCTTCGTCGTGCAGTTCACGCGACTGTACTTCGGCCTGCGCGCGACCGTGCTGAGCCTGGCCGCGGCCGCGATCGGCTACACGAGCCTGATCGTCCTTGCTACCAGCGAAGGCGGCCTCGATAACCCGGCGGAACAGTTCTGGAACCTCGTGATCTTCCTCCTTGGTGCGCTGATGCTCGGCGGCCTGCACGGCCAGGTGTCGGGCCGGCTGAATCGCGTGCTCCAGCTGTTCGATCGCGCGCAGGAGGGCGACTTCACGGGCACGTACGACGAGTCGCTGGACAAGATGCCGGACCCGATCACGATGATTGGGCGTTCGTACAACCGGATGCGGCTGCGCCTGCAGGCAATCGTGCTGACGGATCCGCTTTCGGGCTGCTACAACCGACGCGGGTTCGACCAGCTGACCGTGCGCGAAGTGTCGCGGGCGGTGCGTGGTCGCCATCCCATGTCCGTGCTGGCGATCGATGTGGACCACTTCAAGCGGGTCAACGACGAGTTCGGCCACCTCACCGGGGATGAAGTGCTGCGGGAGATGGGCGAACGGCTGCGGGAAACCGCGCGGGCGGGCGACGTCGTGGCGCGCATGGGCGGTGAGGAATTCGAGATCCTTGCACCGGACACCAACGCGGCGGGAGCACAGATCCTCGCGGACCGCGTGCAGGCGGCCTTCCGGGGCAAGCCGTTCGCGAGCCTGGGGGGTACGCGGCAAATCTCGATCAGCATCGGGATCGCGTCCGCAGATGCGCAGAACGACCAGGTGGCCTCAGCGCTGATCGCGCGCGCGGACGAGGCGCTCTATGTGGCGAAGCGCAACGGCCGCGACCGGACGCAGCTGTGGGAGCCCGGGTTGCGTGCATTTGACGGCGCAGTGCCGGGCCGCCGTTCGATTGACATGCGCGCGCTCACCGACGAGGCGAACTAGCTCGAACCGCCCGGCGGGCGACCCGGCAGGCTACCCCAGCCGGATCGTTCCTTCCATCACGAATACGGCACACCCGCCGACGCGAATCGCGGTGATTGCCCCGTCGGTCTTGTCGGCCTCGATCTCGATCCGGCTCGGCCGACCCATCTCCACTCCCTGGCTGACGACCCACCGCAGGGTGCCGTTCTTTTCCGCGGCGCGGGCGGCGAGAAATCCGGCGAAACAGGCGTTGGCCGAGCCCGTGGCGGGATCCTCGGGAACCGAAAACCCGGGGACAAAGCAGCGCGCGCGATAGTGCCGTTCCCCCGATTCGGGATCCGCCGCGAACACGAACAGGTCGCGCGCCCACGCGTTCTGCATGGTCGCTTCCCATCGGTCGAGATTCACGCGCGCCCGGCCGAGTGCCTTGAGGGTCTTCACCCCGACAATGAGGAACGGCAGGCCGCAGGAAATCGCCTGCGGTGCGCTCGTGCCGCCCACGATGTCATCGGCGGACAGCGAGAGCATATCGGCGAGCGTGGCGCGCGTGGGAACCGGCGGACCGATCTCGGGGAGCTTTGCCACGCTGAACTGCGCGAACGGCGTGCCGTTCTGCGTGCGCACCGTGACGGGCACGGGTCCGACGCCCTCCTCGAGGATCAGCGTCGAATCGAATGAGCCCTGCGCGCGTTTCGCGTGGAGCGCGATCGCGGTGCCGACCGTCGGGTGGCCGGCGAACGGCACTTCCGCACCCGGCGTGAAGATCCGCACGCGGGCTTCGTGCTTCGGGTCCGCCGGCGGATAGCAGAACGTCGTTTCGGAGTAGTTGAACTCGCGCGTGATGGGCAGCAACGCGGATTCGGGGATCCCGCTGGCGTCGAGGAAGACCGCCAACTGGTTCCCGCCGAACTGCTTGTCCGTGAAGACGTCGAGCGTGACGTAGCGGAACTCAGCCATGGCGTCCGATCACGGCGCTTCCATGAACGGATAGCGGTAATCGGTCGGCGGCACGTAGGTCTCCTTGACGGTTCGGGCGCTCGCCCAGCGCAGCAGGTTGAGCTTCGAGCCGGCCTTGTCGTTCGTCCCGGACGCGCGCGCGCCGCCGAACGGCTGCTGCCCGACCACCGCGCCTGTGGGCTTGTCGTTCACGTAGAAGTTGCCCGCCGCATTCCGGAGCACGGCGTGCGCCTGGGCGATCGCGTCGCGATCGCGCGCAAAGACCGCACCGGTCAGCGCGTAGGGCGACGTGGCGTCCACTGTCTTCAGGATCTGTGACCACTTGGCGTCATCGTACACGTGCGCCGTGACCACGGGTCCGAAGATCTCCTCGCACATCAGCCGATAGGACGGATCCTTGGTCTCCACCAGCGTCGGCTCGATGAACCAGCCCGTCTTGCCGTTCGCGCCGCCGCCGCAGAGGACCTTGGCGTTCTTCTTCGCGTCGCTGAGGTACCCGCTGATGCGATCGAACGCGCGCTGGTCAATCACGGCGCCCATGAAGTTCCGGAAGTCGGCGACATCGCCGACCCGAATCTCGGCCGCCATGGCGACCACGCGGTCGCGCACGTCCTTCCACAGCGACTTCGGGATGTACACACGGCTCGCCGCAGAGCACTTCTGGCCCTGGTACTCCCAGCCGCCGCGCACGATCGCGACCGCCAGCGCCGCCGGATCCGCCGACGGATGGGCAACGATGAAGTCCTTGCCCCCTGTCTCGCCGACGATGCGCGGGTACGACCGGTAGTTCCCGATGTTGCGGCCGACCGTGTCCCACATGCTGTTGAACACGGTGGTGCTGCCGGTGAAGTGCACGCCCGCGAGGTCACGGTGCGTGAGCACGCCGTTCGACACGGTGATCGCGTCGCCGGGCACGAAGTTGATCACGCCCGGGGGCATCCCGGCTTCCTGGAACAGCTGCATCGTGTACCACGCCGAGAGGATCGCGGCGGCCGCGGGCTTCCAGACGACCGTGCAGCCCATGAGCGCGGGCGCCGTCGGCAGGTTGCCGCCGATCGCGGTGAAGTTGAAGGGCGTCACCGCATAGACGAACCCTTCGAGCCCGCGGTAGTCTGTCGAGTTCGCCATGCCGGGCGCGTTCACCGGCTGGTCGGCCATGATCTCGCCGGCGAATTGCACGTTGAAGCGCCAGAAGTCGATCATCTCGCAGGTTGAGTCGATCTCGGCCTGGAACGCCGTCTTCGACTGACCCAGCATCGTGGCAGCGAGCATCGTGTAGCGCCACGGGCCGGCAAGGAGATCCGCCGCGCGGAGCAATACGGCGGCCCGGTCTTCCCAGCGCCAAGACGACCACTCGCGCTGCGCGTCCTTCGCCGCCTTGATCGCGGCGCTGACGTCCTTCGGGCCGGCCATGTGCCACTTCGCCGTCACATGCTTGTGCTTGTGCGGCGACACGGCGTTCATCGTGTTGCCCGTGCGGATCTCGCGGCCGCCGATCACCAGCGGGATATCGGGTCGTTCCTTCTCCATGGCGGCGAGGCGTGCCTTGAGGGCCGCGCGCTCGGGAGTTCCCGGCGCGAAGGAGCGGATGGGTTCGTTGACAGCCGGGAACCGGCGGATGGAGTTGTGAACGGACACGGGACTGGGGGCTGGGGGACCAGGAATGGCGGCAGGGTCCAGACCTGAGGGCGAACGCCACAGGTTGAGCCGTTGGCGAAATCTACGCTGCGGAAGCACTCGCTAGGTTTCGTGGCGATGCGATTCCCCGTGCCGCCGACGCCGCGCCGCGGCGCCGCTCGACTGCCTCGATGGGTTGCAGGAGCGCTGATCGCCGCCGCCGTGGCATGTGCGGATGCGTCCGTCGTGCAGTGGGAGTCGGAGCGACGGGTTGACGGCCCCATGATACCCGGTTCACGCCTCGTACTCGTGGGCGGGATGGCGCCCGCGATGGAAGCGCCCTGGGCCCCGCTCCGCCTGCCGGGCGACTCGCTGGCGTGTGCCGAGACCTATGTCTTTGCGCGTGCGCGCGCCGACACGGCCTACGGGGCCTGGTGGCAGCGCGACTCGATCGGCGTATCGGTTGCGGTCGCGCGCACGCCGGACGGCGGCATTTCCTGGGAGACGTTGGACGCGCGGGTTCGCGGGCGTACCGCCGGTGGCTGCGAACGGCCGCACCCGGCGGTCGCCGCCGACTCGGTCTCCGGACAGGCCGCGGTGGCCTGGGTCAGTGACTCGGCGCGCCGGCCGCAGCTGGTCGTGGAACGCCTGACCGGGGCAGCGCCCGTGCGCCTCGTCGCCGACTCGGCCGTTTCGCTGGGGCTGGCATCGCTGGCTGTCGCTGATTCGTCGCTGGCTGTGGCGTGGGATGCCGCAACGGCCGGGGCGGAATCCCGGGGTGTATGGCTCGCGATGTGGCGCGGCGCATCGCACATTCGGGTCATGCATTCACGCCTTTCCGCCGCCGATACCCGGGCATTCGCCCCATCCGTGGCGATCGGGGACGGTCGGATCGTGGCCGCATGGCATGTCCAGAACCCTGAGGGGCGGCGGCTGGATACCGTGATCCGCGAGGGAACGCTGATCCGATGACGGCGCGGCTCCGGATCGTCGAGCGGCGGATCGAGATCACGACCGCCCGGCGCACGGCCGAGACAGAGCTTCAGCGCTCGCGATACCTCGCGGGAATCGGTGAGACGTCGCTCGCGCTTCAGCACGAGATCAACAACCCGCTCGCCGCCATGCTCACCCATGCCTCGCTGATCGAGCAGGGCATGATCGAGGAGCATGAGAAGGCGGAGGCGCTCGCGACGATTGTGCAGCAGGCCAGGCGCATCGGCGAGGTCGTGAAGCGGCTCCGGCAGATCGATCAGCCGCGTTCCGTGGAATACCTGGGCAGCGCACGCATGATTGACATCGACCCTCGAAAGCCGCCCGCCACGTGAGCGCGCGGTTTCTGGGCGCCCACGTTCCGGACGCGGGCGGGCTCGTGATGGCGGTACGGCGGGCGGCGGCTTCGCGGATGCAGGCGATGCAGATGTTCACCGCGCCGCCGACGTACTACGGCGAGAAGGTCAGCGCCAAGGCGCCCAAGGTTGACGCGTTTCGAAAGGCGGCCGCCGAAGCCGGCATCGCGCTGCGCCATGTCATGGTGCATAGCGCGTACGTGCTCAACACGGCATCACCCGAGCCGGAGAAGGCCGCGCGCGCTCGCTCCGGGCTGGCCAAGGAGCTGGAGCGCTCCACGGCGTACGGGGTCGGTGCGTGCTGTTTTCATCCCGGCTCGGCGGGCGACTCGGACCCCGGTGAGGCGTGTGATCGGGCCGGCGACGCCATCCGGTTTGCGCTCGAGACCGTGGCGGAAACCGATTCGGGGACTCGCGTGCTGATCGAGAATACCGCGGGCGCCGGGCGTACGATGGGGCGGAGCGCGGAGGAGATCGCGCGCATGCTCGCCCGGGTTCCGCCCTCGCTGCGGCACCGCACCGGTTACGGGCTCGACACCTGCCATCTCTTCGCGAGCGGGAAGGAGATCGCCGTTTCACCCGAGGCGCAGCGCGCCGTGTTCGACGAATACGAGCGCCTGATCGGGGAGCGCCCGGCGTTCTTCCACCTCAACGACAGCCAGCATCCGTTCGGTTCCAACAAGGATCGCCACGCCTGTATCGGCGAGGGGCTGATCGGGGCGGAGCCGTTCCGTTGGCTGCTGCAGGACCCGCGTTCAGAGGGGATTCCACTCATCCTCGAGACGCCGCAGGAGCGGGACGAAATCGCCGAGGATGACGCGACGGCCGACCCGGCCGATGAGCGCGCGATGGCGCTTTTGCGGTCGTTCCTCCCGGCCTGATCGGGGCGTCCGGCGGTGCGCCGCCGGTTTTCAGAGGGAAAGTCGAAGCGCGTCAGAGGGGAACTCCCCATTGCGCTCTCTGAAAGCGCGTATAGTTTCGAGTCGTCGGACGACTGTCCGCCAGAGGGAAATCCGGGTTCCTTCCACATTTTTTCAGGAGGTTGTTCCATGGCTGCCAAGAAGAAGGCGAAGCGCAAGCCAAATGCTGCGTTTATGAAGCCGGTTCAGCCGGATGCAAAGCTCGCCGCTGTCGTCGGTGACAAGGCAATGCCGCGTACCGAGCTCACCAAGAAGCTCTGGGCCTACATCAAGAAGAACGGCCTGCAGGACAAGAAGAACAAGCGCATGATCAACGCCGACGCGAACCTGAAGGCCGTGTTGAACGGCAAGTCACAGGTGAACATGTTTGCGATGACGGCGCTCGTCAGCAAGCACGTCAAGTAAGCCAGCAGTAACCGCTCCACGTCACCTTCGGGTGACAGCCTTGCGGGGACGCGTCCACCGGGCGCGTCCCCGCGATGCATCAGTCCCTGATTCCTCCAGCTCTCGTATCGGTGGCCGCACGTAAATCCAGCGCGAAGGACAAAGACAAGGACGGCGCCGCGAAGGGCTCCGTCGCGGCCGCGAGGTCCGGCAAGGGCGGCGGCTCTTCCGTCAAGAAGTTCTGGGAAGGGTTCAAGTCCATCGCGGGCACCATCGCGATCTTCCTGATCCTGCGCACGTTCTTCGTCGAGGCGTACCGCATCCCGTCGGGGAGCATGATCCCCGCACTGCTGATCGGGGACTGGCTGTTCGTGAACAAGTTGCGATACGGCCCGCACATCCCGTTCACCAAGACCAACCTGCCGGGCTACGCCGAACCGCAGCGCGGTGAGGTGATCGTGCTCAAGTCGCCACCGCAGTTCGACCAGCCGGACGACCTGACGCCCACGATCGTGAAGCGCCTGGTCGGCATGCCGGGCGACACCATCTACATGCGCGACGGCAAGCTCTTCGTGGACGGACTCGCGCAGGATCCGGGGTACCGCTCACCGGAGCAAGTGAAGGGCGACGGGACGCACTACGATCCCCTCATGGAGTGGCAGCACAAGTACACCGTGAAGGGGACACGATTCGGCGAACCGCCCGCCCAGCCGCGGCTGGATAACTGGGGGCCGCTCGTGATTCCCGACACCATGCTCATGATGATGGGCGACAATCGTTACGACTCGAAGGACAGTCGCTACTGGGGGCTGGTGCCGCGGCGCAACGTGCGCGGACGTCCCATGTTCGTGTACTACTCCTTCGTGCCGTCGTTCCAGAGCGACCGGCCGCTCAGCTTCATCACGGATATCCGGTGGAGCCGGATCGGCCACTGGATCAAGTAACTCACCAAGACCGCGACCGCGTCGGTACGACCGCGCGGCGAAGGAGACCACGATGCGCCGATTGATCTTCTCGCTCCTGCTTGCCGCTCCTTCCATCGCCGCCGCGCAGGCGCCGGAGTTCCTGCAGCCCTACGGGCCGCCGACGCGTCCGTTCTCGCCCGCCACGCGGGTGGGCAACGTGATCTACCTCGCCGGGCAGATCGGCACGGCGGGCGCCAACGCCGCCGCAGCGGCCGTGGTCCCCGGCGGGATCGAAGCCGAGACGCGGCAGACGTTGAACAACATCAAGGAAGTGCTCGAAAAGGTCGGGTCTGACATGGACCACATCTTCAAGTGCACTGTCATGATGGCCGACATGAAGGAGTGGGACGCGATGAACGCGGTCTACCGCACCTACTTCAAGGCGGGGAGGTACCCGGCGCGTAGCGCACTCGGCGCCAACGGGCTCGCGCTGAACGCGCGCGTCGAGATCGAGTGCATGGCGACGGTGAAGTAGCGCGATGCACCCGGCCGTCGGTGCGCTGCTCGGGGCGTGCATCGCGGCGGCCGTGTCGCACGCTGGCCTGCCGCGCGCCGACGCGCAGGCACCGCGCGGTCGGTCGGCGAACGTCGGCAGCGTCCGCACCGACACCCTCTGGTCACAGGCACTTGGCGCGCGGAAGTCGCTTGTCGTGTACCTGCCTCCGTCGTACACGACGGAATCCGGTCGCCGGTACCCCGTGGCCTACTACCTCCACGGCGCCGACGGCGACGAGACCAACTGGACGGGCGTCGGGCGCATTGCCGCGGTGATGGATTCGCTGATCGCGGCGGGCGCACCGGAGATGATCCTCGCGATGCCCGACGGCGACAACAGCTGGTACACGACGTTCAATGTGCTTGTGGACGCCGCCCGGTGCCGCCAACTGCTCCCGACGGGAGCGGATGCGGAGCGCGACTGCGTGGCCTGGCCGCACTATGACGACTACGTGGCGTTCGATGTCGTGCGCTTCGTGGATGCGCGGTATCGCACCGTGGTGTCCGCTGCCGGGCGCGGGATCGCCGGCCTCTCCATGGGCGGCTATGGTGCGTTCCAGCTTGCGGCGCAGTACCCAGGCGTATTCGGCGCGGCCGCGTCGCATTCCGGCGTGCTGTGGCCGCGCGAACTGGCGCCCCCGACCGTCGGGCCGGGATTGCTTCGCCGCGCCGCCGCCGACTCCGGCGTGGCCGCGCGGTTCCGGAACCAGTGGGCCGAGCGCACGCGGCTGATCTTCGGCGCTGACAGCGCGGCGTGGCTGGCGCGCGACCCGGCGACGACACTCAAGCGGCTCAAGGCCTCTGGTGGCCGGCTCCCGGCGCTGTACGCGGACTGCGGGGCAAGCGACGTGTTCGTCGCGCAGAACCGCGCCTTTCGGGATGCGTTGCGCGTGACCGGCATCCCGCTTGAGTACCATGAATGGCCGGGCGGTCACTCGTGGCCGTACTGGCGCGCCCACGGCGGCGAAAGCCTCGCCTGGCTGGGTCGGCAACTCCGGACTCGCTGAGCCGCCGTCATGGCCGATTTCTTCCCGCCCACGAGTATCGCCAAGCGCATCGAGCGGCTGCCGCTCGCGCGGCGCTTCGCCGCGTCGCTGCCGGTCATGGCCGTGCTCACCGGCGTGCTGCTCCGCCTCTGGCGCTCGTACACGCTGACGCACGGCTCTGCCGACAGCTGGGCATGGATCGGTGGCACGTTCCTGGTGGGCGCGGGCTTCCTGTGCCTGATGTGCGCGCTGCACCTGGCGAACTTCACGCTCCGCCATTGGTTCTGGCGGGCGCCCCTGTTCGCGATCGCCGAGTCGGCAACCGAGATCGCCATGAGTCTCGCACTGACGACGGTCAACCTGGAACCGCTCGGTGCGGAGATGGCCGCGATGTCCGACTGGATCCCGACGGCCACACGCATTCTTGCGTGGCGGCTGGGCGGCCTGCTCATATTCTCGCTGGTGCTGGGCGTCGTGGTTTGGGTGGTACGCCGGCTGCTGTTGGCCAGCGAAGACCGCACGCGAACGATTTCTGCGGTGCACCGTGCGTCCGCCGGGACGCAGCGGGTCAACGACTGAACCTGAGGAGCTCGATCTCATGTCGCAGCAGAGCATGCACACGATTCCCTCCCGCTCGTTCCGCCTAGCGGTTCCCTTTTGGATTCAGCGGCTGGCGCTGATCGCAGCATTCCTCGCTCCGGTCGCGGTCGCGGCACAGGACGCACCACCCCGCCCGCGTCAGGTCGCCGCCACGCGGGCGACCGCCGATGCCCGCCGGCCGTTCGGCACCCAGCGTGAACTCGCCGCGATGCAGCAGGTCTGGCTGCAGAAGCGCCTCGACACCTTCGTCCCGGGACTCCTGCGGAAGTACGGGATCGACTTCTGGGTGATCACGATGCGCGAGTACAACGAGGATCCGGTGTTCAAGTCCATTACCGGTCCCGAGACATTCGCCGCGCGTCGCCGGACGATCTACGTGTTCTTCGACAAGTGCGCGGCGTCGGGGCAGGCGCCGGCGGCGTCGTGCGTCGAGCGAATCGCGCTGGGCGGGACATCACAGGGTGGCGTGTGGCAGGCGCGGCGCTCGACCAAGGCCGTCGCGGCTGCCGTGGGTGGCCGGCAAGCCGAGCTCTGGGGCGATGAGCAGTGGCAGGCGCTGAAGGACCTGGTCGAAGAGAAGAGCCCCCGCGTGATCGGCATCAATCGCTCAAAGGTGTTTGCCTTCAACGACGGTCTCACGAGCGGCGAACTCCAGGGGATGTCCGAGGCACTCGGCGAGAAGTGGACGTCCCGGTTCAAGGACGCGGAAGGACTGCCGCTCGACCTCATCGCGTCGCGGCTCCCGGAAGAAGAGGCATTTTTCGCGAAGATGAACGCCCAGGTGTGGGCGATGACGCAGGAGATGTTCTCAGCGCGGACGATCACGCCCGGGAAGACGCGCACGAGCGACCTGGTGTGGTGGTGGCGCCAGCGTGTTGCCGACCTCGGCCTCGAGACGTGGTTCCAGCCGAGCGTATCGGTCCAGCGGAAGGGGGTGACGTCCGAGCAGCTTGGCGCGGACCCGATCATCCTGCGCGGGGACGTGCTGCACTGCGATGTCGGCATCACTGTCGCGCGATTGAACACCGACACGCAGCACAATGCCTATGTGCTGCTCCCCGGTGAGACCGACGCGCCGGCGGGGCTCAAGAAGGCGCTCGCCAACGCGAACGCGATGCAGGACTTCGCGATGGAGGAGATCCGGCCGGGGCGCACGGGCAACGAGGCGCTCAAGTCAGTGCTCGATCGCATGCGCGCGCGGGGCATTGACGGCACCATGTACTCGCACCCGATCGGCCAGCACGGTCACGGGGCGGGCGCCCTCGTCGGCCTCTGGGACTACCAGGACGGCGTGCCGGGCCGCGGCGACGCCCCGATGATTCCGTCCATGTGGTACTCGATCGAACTCCAGGCCACCACACCGGTGAGCGAGTGGGGCGGGCAGCCGGTGCGGATGGCGCAGGAGGAAGACATGATCATTGGCGCCGACGGGAAGGCACGCTGGGCTCACGGACGGCAGGATCGGCTGTTTCTGGTGCGGTAGCTGCAACGGCGAGTGGTGGGTGGTCGGTTGTCGGTGGTCGGTGTGGGTTAACGGCGGGGGGGTGGCGATGAAGAAGGGCGAAAAAGAGCTGCTGGTCGTTGGCGACCGGGTGTTGATCCGCGTCGAGGATGGCGAGGAACGCTCGAAGGTCGGGCTCTACCTGCCCGCCACCGCGGTGGACAACCAGGCGGTGCAGGGCGGGACGATCCTGGCGACCGGTCCGGGGCAGCCGCTCCCGGCGGTTGAGGATCACCTGGACGAGCCATGGCGGATCACGGGCAGCAAGGACACCCGCTATGTTCCGATGCAGGCCCACGTCGGCGACTACGCGCTTTTCTTCCGGAAAGCCGCGGTCGAGATCACCTTCGACAACGAACGGTATCTGGTCGTCCCGCAGGCGGCGATCCTGGCCTTGGCGCGGAAGCCGGCGCCGGAAGACATGTACTGAACGAAACGCCCGAAGGAGAACGGCCTCATGATGTACGACGAACGGTTCATAACCCCGATGCGGCAGGAACTGACCCGCGTCGGGTTCGAGGAAATGAAGACGGCGGCCGACGTGGACGCCCAGCTCACCGGCATGCAGGGTACGGCGCTCGTGGTGGTCAACTCGATGTGCGGTTGCGCGGCCCGCAACGCGCGGCCGGCGCTGGCGATGGCGGTGCAGCACGGGGCTCGCCCCGACAAGCTGCTCACGGTCTTTGCCGGCCAGGACCCGGATGCGACGCGACGCGCGCGCGAGTTCATCACCGGCTATCCGCCGAGCTCGCCGTCGATCGCGCTGTTCAAGGACGGCAAGCTCGTGTCCATGATCGAGCGGTGGCAGATCGAGGGCCGATCGGCATCGGACATTGCGACCGACCTGACCCGCGCATTTGACGCGCATTGCGCGGCCGCTGCGTCCGCGTAATACTTCTCGTCCCTGAGCGCAACTCGAAGCCCCGCGTGCCGAATGAGGCGCGCGGGGCTTGTTATTGAAAAGCACTTGTAGCGACAGAGTAAACGCCGTACACTTCGCATGTGGCTCGCACTCCTTGTGGAATTTCCGTCGTCAACGCGCTTGATCGCACGATCCACGAGCCCATCCGCCTCGGCATCATCACGGCGCTGGCCACGACGGAGCGGCTGAGCTTCAACGAGCTCCGGGAGCGACTCGACACGACCGACGGCAACGTCAGCGTGCACGCGCGCAAGCTCGAGGATGCCGGGTACCTGTCCTGCCACAAGGGCTACGAAGGCCGTGTGCCGAAGACGGAGTACAAGATCACGGCCGCCGGCCGACGCGCGATGGAGCGCTACTTCGCGCAGATGCTCGCGCTCATGGAGTCACTGACGGAGAAGTGACGCCGTGCGGTAGCCGCACGGCGCGCCACGACATCGCGGGCCTACCGCTGGGTGACCGTGACTCGGCCCTTGAAGGAGCGTACGCTGACCTGGGCGAGTTCCTGACTGGCAGCCCCCTTGCCGGTCCCGCCGGAGAACGTCGCCGAGACGGGCCGCGTGGAAGCGTCCTTGCCGGCAGGAGTCGGTGGCGAGCCAGGACGGCCGAAGAACACTGCAGGGCTGGCGGCCGACACCACGGCGCTGGTCGCCCGGTCGAGGGTCACCGAGACGTCGCCACTGTGCGACTCCAGTGACACCATGCCGCTGGACTGGACGGTGCCATCGAACCCGATCGCGCCGGTCACCGTTTCGATGCGAGCGCGTCGCACAACGGCGCGGTTCACGACGATCTCGCCTCCGACCGTGCTCAGCGTTACATCGTCGCTCTGCCCGGACCATGTCAATGCGCCGGTGGCCGTGCGCGCTCGCAGGAACGACGGCGACGCGCTCACCGTAACGCTGCCATCCATCGTTTCGGCGGTCACTTCGGCCGGCGATCCGGAAATGGCGATGCGTCCACTCAAGCTGCTCGCGTCAATGGTGCCGGCGAACGCGCGAACCTCGATCACGGTCATTGCACCGCGCACCGACAGCTTGGCCTGCCGCGGCAGCCAGACCACCAGGTCCGCGGGAATCGAAGTATTTGCGTCGCCAGTCTCGAGTCCCGTTTTGATGGCGCGACGTGAACCACCGCCGAAGAGCGGAACCGAGCCGTGAATCGTCGCGGCGATGTGCACGGAGTCGCGATCCCAGCCTTCGACCGTCACGCTGCCGTTGTAGTTGTGGAGCCGGATCATGCCGTCGCGCTCCAGCGGCCACCCGCGCGCCACCGTGACCGGCTTCGCTTGCTTGGTCTGGGCGCGCACCGGAAACGCGTCGGCCAGCAGAAGCCCGAGCGCGATTGCGACCGTCAGCCGCGTTGCCTGCAGGTTCACCATTTCCTCACCCTCACATCGCCGAGCCGAGCGTGCGCACCCGGCGAATGAAATCCAGCTTTCGTTCATAGGTCGTGACCAGATACTGCTCGAGTGCCGCATTCTTCGGGTCGCCGGCGAGCGCGCGGCGCAGGTCGCCAAGGGCCACGTCAATCGCCGCCAGCGACTGCTTCACGACATCCTGCGTCGCCGGCGGGAGGGCCGAGAGCTGTCGTGCCATCTCGGCCTCGAGCTCGCGCGCGGTGGTCTCGTAGCGCGCCGAAACCAACTCGGTCTCCGGCGCAGGCGTGCGTCCGGAGGTCCGGCTGAGCAGCCAGCCCGTGGCTCCGACGATCAGCACGGCCGCCGCCGCGAGTCGCCAGCGAGCCGCGTGCACGCCGGGCGCCCGCCCGGCAATCGGCGTTGCTGAGGGCGCTTCCGTGGCGGGCGACCGCTCAACGTCCGTGATGGTCCGCACGCGCGACGCGTCAATCCGGCTGCGAATCGCGTCCCATGCCTCTCCGGCGGGCTCGATCTCGCGAGGCAGCGCCGCCGTCAGTTCGCGGAGTCGCTTCAGGCGCGGGTCCTTCTCCAGTTCGTCAGTCATTGGCTCAGGGCCTCCATCAGGAGCTTGCGGGCGCGAAAGAGCTGCGCACGCACCGTTGCGGCGGCGATCCCGGACATCGCCGCGATTTCCTCGTGTCGGTATCCCTCGATCTCGTGGAGCACGAACGCCGTGCGCGCGCCCTGCGGCAGCAGGGCGATGGCACGCTCGAGGTCTATCCGGTCGTCAGGGTCCGGCCCGACGGCGATCGCGGGGAGCGCCTCGATGTCCTCATCGGTGGTGACCCGGGCCTCGCGGCGGCGCTCACTCCGGGCGCCGTGCAGGAACACGTTGACCGTCACGCGATGCAGCCAGGTCGAAAACGCCGACTCTCCCCGAAACGAGCCCAGACTCTCCCACGCGCGAACAAACGCATCCTGCATCAGCTGGTCAGCCGCAGCCCGGTCACCGGCGAGGCGGACGCACAGCGCCATGACGCGCGGCCCGCGTGGGTCCGGTACAGGCGCTCGAATGCCGCCGTGTCGCCGGTGCGGGCGCGCGCGACGTCGTCGCCGCCGGTCATGGCGAGTTCAGCGCGCGGATTGACCAGCACGCGGGGAGCGGGGAAGCGGAGCACGGGTGGGCATGGCGGCGTGCAATCATTGGGTGCCGTCGCCCCACCGGGCGTTTAACGCAACCCGGCCGCCTGAGGGCGGCCGGGCGCAACATTCCGCGTGTGCGCATCCCGGCTCAGGC
This sequence comes from Gemmatimonadota bacterium, assembly GCA_016874035.1. Classification (GTDB taxonomy): domain Bacteria; phylum Gemmatimonadota; class Gemmatimonadetes; order Gemmatimonadales; family Gemmatimonadaceae; genus Fen-1231. The sequence goes on along the minus strand of VGVM01000004.1, from coordinate 81,306 downwards.
GTAGCGGATCCAGCGCATGAGCTCCTTCATGGACGGACGCTTTCCGGTCATGAGCAGGCCGACGCGGTAGATGCGTGCCGAGACCCAAACCATCGCAATGCACGCGACCACGAGTCCCAGGAGCGCCGCGCCGACTTGCCACAACGGCACCTGCGTGGCGCTCATCAGCATCGGCATGATGATGGGCGAGCTGAACGGCAGCAAGCCCATCGTCTGGGCCAGCCCGCTCGTGGGCGTGGTCAGGATGGGCTGCACCATCATGATGGTCACGATCAGCGGCATCGTAGTCGGGAACAACAGCTGCGACGTTTCCTCCTGTGTGCTGCACATGGCGCCGATCGCGGCGAACAGTGCCGCGTAGAAGGTGAATCCCAGCAGGAAGAAGAGGGCCAGTGTCACGCCTTGGAACAACGTGAACTGCGGGAGCGTGATGTTGACTCCCGAGGCCGCCGCGGCACCGAGGCCGTATGCTGAGGCGCCTCCGGCGAAGGCCATCCACACGACCTGCTGCGTCAACCCGACCGCACCGACGCCGATCACCTTGCCGGCCAGCAGCGTGTCCGGCGAAACGCTCGAGATCACCACTTCCGCGACTCGCGTCGTCTTCTCGTCCAGCACGCCGCGCATGATGTTCTGGCCGTAGAGCACGATCATCATGTAGAGCAGGAAGGCAATCGCGAACCCGACGATGAACCCCGCGATGCCGCTCCCGCCGCCGCGTCCGCGCGAGGTAATCCGCTCCGTCGCCAGGTTGGCGCGCGTGCGCGTGAGCGAATCGGCGCGTGGGCCAGTCACCCCGGCGGCCGCAAGCCGCTCCGTGAGCAGTGCGGTGCGGAGCGCCGCTTCGATCTGTTCCATCTCGGCGATCGAGCTGGCGTTCCTCCCGGCGTAGCGGGCGGCGCTCGTCCTGAGCGTCGCCGAGTCGAGCACGAGATACCCGCGGGTTTCCTCCGCCATCACGGCCTGTGTCGCGAGCGACTCGGCGGCTGCGAGTTCGGCCATCGTCGTCTTGATCACGCGCGTGGTCGCGACCGGCGGCGCGCTGTCGCCCATTGCCTTTCGGTTGGGCGCATTCTCCGCCCGTTCGCGCAGCGACGTGGCAATACGGTCGCCCAGCGCCGTGCCGGTCACGTCGAGGATGCGGAAATCGGTGGTCTGGACCGTGCGCATGTTGCGGGCGGTCATCATCGCCGGGACGACCATCATGCCGATGAACAGCAGCGGCCCGAACAGCGTGCCGATGATGAACCACTTCGAGCGTACGCGCTCGACGTATTCGCGCTTGATGACCGCGCGCAGTTTCGCGAACTCAACCATGGCCACTCATCCCCGGCTCGACATTCGTCGCGCCGACCTTTTCCAGGAATATCTGGTGCAGCGATGGCTGGACCAGCTCAAACCGTTCAACATCCACGCCCTCGGCCACCAGGGCCCGAAGCAGCGCCTGCGGATCCGCCTCGCGCGCAAGGGAGAGCTCCAGGAACCGGTTCTGGTCGTCCACGCGCTCAACAAATCCGTGTTTCGCGAGCAGTGGCGCGACGCGATCGCGGCCGCCGGCAACGCTGAGCGCCACGTTTCGTGTGCCGTGCTCGGCCTTGACCGCGGATACCGTGCCATCGAGCACCTTCTGGCCCCTGGCGATGATGCAGACCGAGTCGCACAGGCGCTCGGCGTTTTCCATCAGGTGCGTCGAGAAGATGACGGTCTTGCCGCGGGCACGGAGGTCCACGACGGTGTCCTTCAGCGCCTGCGCGTTGATCGGGTCGAGGCCGCTGAACGGTTCGTCGAGCACGACGAGATCCGGGTCGTGCAGGAGCGTGCCGATGAACTGGACCTTCTGCTGCATGCCGCGGGAGAGTTCATCCACCGCGGAGTTGCCCCAGTCCTTTGCGGCGGTCTTCAGCGTCATGCGTTCGAGCCAGTATTCCATCCGGCGGTCGGACTCCTTGGCGGTGAGTCCCTTGAGCTCGCCGAGGAACCGCAGCACGTGCCGCACCTTCATCTTCTTGTACAGGCCGCGTTCCTCGGGGAGGTACCCCACGCGGTCGGTGGCGCGCCGTTCGCTGCTGGGCAGGCCGAGTACCGTGATCGTGCCGGTATCGGGCGCGATGATATTGAGGAGCATCCGGATCGTCGTGGTCTTGCCGGCGCCGTTCGGGCCGAGGAGCCCGTACACCGTGCCGCGCGGAACCTGCAAGGACAGCGTGTCCACCGCTGTGTGTTCCGCGTATCGCTTGCTGACCGCCCGGATGTCTAGGGCGAGGTCGGTCATGAAATCCCTTGTTTGGGGGACTGCTGGCCTCGAATATACGCGGGTGAGTGAACCCGGGTTTCTGGCGGTGTGCGCGGCGGTCCTGGTCGTGGCGATCCTGTACTCGTCCGTCGGCCACGCGGGTGCATCGGGCTATATCGCGGTCATGACGCTCGCCGGATTCGCGCCAGAGGTGATTCGCCCGGCCGCTCTTGTCATGAACATCGCCGTGGCGAGTATCACCGCGACCCAGTTCGCACGCGCGCGCCATTTCTCGTGGTCGTTGCTCTGGCCGTTCGCACTGCTCGCGGTACCGCTGGCGTTCGTCGGCGGCCGGATGGCCCTGCCGACGCCGGTGTTCAAGCTCTTGGTGGGCGGAGTGCTGCTGGCGTCGGCCGCCCGCCTGCTCGCCAAGCCCGGCGCCGACGCCGAGACGCGATCACCCGCGCGCGGCGTGGCGGTTGGCGTCGGCGGCGTACTCGGGCTCCTGGCGGGGCTCACCGGAACTGGCGGCGGGATCTTCCTGACTCCCGTCCTCCTCTTCATGCGTTGGGCGCAGACGAAACAGGCCGCCGCGGTGTCGGCGGTGTTCATCCTCGTGAACTCCCTCGCGGGACTGGCGGGTTCGCTCAGTGCTGATCGGGCGATCCCCGCCGTCACATGGCCGCTGGTCGCGGCCGCGCTCGTCGGTGGAGCCGTCGGCTCGTACCTGGGAAGCCAGCGACTCGATGTGACGGTGATCAAGCGGCTCCTGGCGATCGTGTTGGTCGTGGCAGGCCTCAAGCTCGTCTTCGCGTGACCAAGCGACGAGTGGCTGTGATCGCCGGCGCCGGGCCGGCCGGGCTGACGGCGGCGTGGGAACTGCTCGCGCGCACCGACATCGTGCCGATCGTCCTGGAAGCGACGGAAGCGACGGGCGGAATCGCGCAGACCTTCGAGTACAAGGGCAACCGGATTGACATCGGGGGGCACCGGTTCTTCTCGAAGAACCAGCGTGTCATGGACTGGTGGTTCAGCATCCTGCCGAGGCAGGGGGCGCCGGCGGCCGACGATGGTGCGCGAAAGCATGAGGTGGAGTTTGCGGGCGACGTGACGGTGCGCCGCCTGACCCGCGACGCGACCGGCGCCACGCGAGTGATCGAGGAGCGGCGTGCCGCGCCGGATCCTGAACGCGAAGACGCCGTCATGTTGCAGCGGCCCCGGCTCTCGCGCATCTACTGGCGCGAGAACTTCTTCCCGTACCCGCTCGGCATCACGCTCCTGGTCGCGTGGCGGCTCGGCCTGGTGAACACGGCGCTGATCGCGCTGAGTTACCTCAAGGCGCGGCTCTTCCTGCGGCGCGACGAGACCTATCTCGATGCGTTCTTCGCGAACCGGTTCGGCGAGCGCCTGTACGAGACGTTCTTCCGCGGCTACACGGAAAAGGTGTGGGGCGTGCCGTGCTCGCAGATCCGGGCGGATTGGGGAGCGCAGCGCATCAAGGGACTCTCGCTCACGCGCGCAGTCAGCCATGCCGTGCGCGACCTCCTGTCGAGCGACTTCGAGAAGCACCAGCGCGAGCGCGAGACATCGCTCATCACGCGGTTCTTCTATCCCAAGCTCGGTCCCGGGCAGATCTGGGAGATCGTCGCCCGCCAGGTCGCGGACGCCGGCGGCACGGTGCGTCACGGCGCTGCCGTAACGGGGGTCACGCTGGATGGGGATCGCGTGTCGCGCGTCACGGTGCGCGATGCGCGCACGGGCGAGGTTGAGGAGATCGCCTGCGATTACTTCTTCTCCACCATGCCCGTGCGGGAGCTCGTGTCCATGTGCCGCCCCGCGCCGGCACCGCGTGTGCACGAGGTCGCCTCGGGCCTCCGCTACCGCGACTTCCTCACCGTCGGGCTCCTGCTCAGGCGCTTGCACGTGCGCGAGCGTGGTCGCGAGCCGCAGGCGATGGTCGGCGACAACTGGATCTACGTGCAGGACGAGTCCGTGGACGTCGGGCGCATCCAAGTCTTCAACAACTGGAGCCCGTATCTCGTGGCGGACCCGGAGAACACGGTGTGGATCGGGCTCGAGTATTTCGTGGATGAGTCGGATGCGCTCTGGCGCGCGCGCGACGCTGACTTGATCGCGCAGGCGAAGCGGGAGCTGGAGCAGATCGGCGTTGCGTTGCCGGCCGACGTGCTCGACGGCTGCGTGCTGCGCATGCCCAAGGCGTATCCGGCCTACTTCGGCACCTACGACCAGCTCGGTGTTGTTCGTGACTGGGTGCGCGGGATCCCGAACCTGTTTTGTATCGGCCGGAACGGGATGCACCGCTACAACAACCAGGATCACTCCATGCTCACGGCGATGCTCGCCGTGGACAACATCATCGCCGGGCGGAGTGACGACTCGAACCTCTGGGATGTGAACCTGGAGATGGTGTACCAGGAAGAATGAACGCGGCGAGCGCGTCACCATCGTGGCTCGACTCGCGCGGCGCGCCGGTTGTTCTCGGTGCCCTGTGCGCGCTCGCCGTGTGGGCCGTGTGGGGCTTCTCGCTGCGACCATGGCCCGTGATGCACGACGAGTGGGCGTACTGGACGCAGGCCGGCCAGTATGCCGCGCTGCAGTGGTCGCAGCCCGCGCCGCCGATGCCGGAGTTCTTCGAGCAGCTGTATGTGCTGGTGACGCCGGTATTCGCGGCCAAGTACTGGCCCGGTCACGCGATGTTGATGGCTCCGGGATTCGCACTCGGGCTGCCGGCACTGATGCCGCTGGCGATGACGGCGGCGAGCGGCGCGCTTGTGTTCGCGCTTGCACGGCGGTGCGCCAACGCGCGCATCGCGTTGCTCACGGTGGCGCTCTGGGCGACCACCTTCGGCAACCTGCGGTTCCGCGCGGCGTACTTCTCCGAGACGACGAGTTCACTGATGTGGCTCGTGGCGTGGTACGCGCTGTTGCGGTGGCGCGAGTCGCGCCGCAGTTCCTGGATGGCCGTGGTGGCTGTGGCGACCGGCTGGGGCGCGATCACGCGTCCCGCGACGATGCTCCTGTTCGCCATCCCGATCGGCGTCCTCGTGATCCGCGATGCCTTCGAGCGTCGCGACGCGCGGCAGCTCGCATTCGGGGTGCTTTGCGGCACGGCGGTGCTCGGCATCCTTCCCGTCTGGAGTGCGCGCGTGACGGGCCGCGCGGCCACCACGCCGCTCGCGGCATATACCACTGCCTACCTGCCGTTCGACGTCCCGGGGTACCGCGTGGATACCACCCCGGCGACACGCGCCCTGCCGGCGGAGATGGAGCGCGTGCGGGGGTTCCTCCGCGAGATCAAGCAGGACCAGGTACGCGATGGTGCGCTGCGGACGTTCGTGGCCCGCGTGTGGTTGGTGCTGCACGACGCCTTTGATCGCTGGCGCCTGCCGTTCCTGATTCCGTTCGTGTTCGGCGTGGCGCTCGCCGTGCGCGGTCGCGATCGGCATGTCGCGTTCGCGCTGGGCACGTCGGCATTGCTGATCGTCGGCTACCTGACGCAGGCCCACACGGCAGATTGGAGCGTGTACTATCTCGAGGCGTACCCGGCCTTTGCGTTTACCGCTGCGGTCGGCGCTGCGGCGCTCTGGTCCAAGCGTGCGGCAGCGCTCGACCGCCACCGCCGCGCGTTGCTCGGCGTCGCGGGTGTGGCGCTCGGGGCGACGATGGCGGTGGACGTGTGGGTCGCGCGCGACACGCTGGCGCGCATTGCGGCTCGTACCGAACGATTCCGTGCCGATGTCGCGGCGCTCCCAGCCGAGCGCAAGGTCGTGTTCGTTCGCTACGCGCCGGCCGAACGCCGCAACATGCACCTCTCGTTGGTGGCGAACGATGGCATGCTGGACAACGCGGCGACCTGGATCGTGCACGACCGGGGTGAGGACAATGTGCAGCTCGTCGCGGCAGCCGGTGGTCGCACGCCGTTTCTCTACGACGAGGCCGCGAATGCGTTCACCGAGATGCGCCGATGATGCGTGATCGAGACGTCGCGGTGCCGTTCACCTGGGCGCGCGTGCGGGCGATGGCCCTGACGATCGGGATCATGGTCGGGCTGCTCTGGCGCTACCGCGACTACGTGCCCATCTGGGACGGCCGCGTGTACGTGAACTGCATCATGGATGCGGCGTTCAACGGCCTCACGGTCGAATCGCTGCGTTGCGCCAATCACCCGTCGCAGGGCTGGGCGTTCCTGCTTGCCGCAGCGCAGCTCGCGGATCCCGGAAACATCGTGCTCGTGCACGTCGTCAACATCATCCTCGGCGCCGTGGCGATCGTGGCGTTCCGCGTGGTGCTGGCGCGCGTGTTCCCCGATCCGCGGCACGCGCTCAACCTCGACCTCCTTGCGCTGGCCGCGGCGTTGCACCCCGTTCTGCTCTCGACGTTGATGCAGCCGAACCTGGATTTCGGCGTGTACGTGTTCTTCTTCGTGGCGCTGGCTGCGCTGCTCTCGCCGGCGGGGACGGCGCTGGCGTTGCTTGCCGGAACGCTATTGGTGTTCTCCAAGGAGACCGGCGTGCCGGCGTATCTCGCCGCGGTGGGCGCCGCGCTCGTGATCGAACAGCAGCGGTCGGGCGAGCCCGTGCGCGCTCGCCTGCGCGCGATCATTTCCTGCGGGACACTGCTGTCGGCTCCCGTGCTGCTGTTCGCGGCGCACGTGTGGTGGTGGAACCGCACACACGAAGTGGACGCGATCTGGAAACACGGCTGGCAGGAGGGCGCCGCCGATGGGTTCAAGTTCTTCGACCTCTCGGACCCGGTCTTCGTCAGTTATGCAGCCGGGATCGGCGTACTCGGCTTCATGTGGGTGGTCTGGGCGCCCGTGGCCATTGATGCCGTCGTGGGCGTGGTGCGGGCCGCACGGCGCCAGCGGACGCCACGTCCGGTCGAAGGTGCTGACCCCGTGGTGCTGCTCATGCTCACCCTGATGACCGCCGGGCTGGCGTACCTGCTCACCAGTTTCCGCACGTGGAGCAACGTCCGCTATTTCGCGCTGTTGTATCCACTCGCGCTGCTCCTCATGTACGCGTCGCTGGTGCGGCTGCGTGTGACGCCGGTATGGCAGCGAACGGTCCTGGCCGTCGTGGCGGTCCTCATGACGTTGGCCACGGTCCGCTCGGTTGACCCGGTCTCGCGCCTCGTGTACGGCACGTTCGACACCGGCGTACGCAGCATGTACCGCATGACGGAGTTCACGGGCGAGTTCGAGGATCCGGGACGCGACCAGCTCGTGTACAACCTGGAGTTCATGGGCTACGACGCGGTGCAGAACGCGTTGTTCGAGCGAATCAAGCCAGGGGACTCGACGGTGATCGCCACTCCGCAGCATGTGCGCTGGAACATCTGGTCGCAGCTCGACCCGGCAACGCACCGCCGGACGATGCGCCGCGACGCCATGTCGCCGATCTACGCGGACGAGGTGGATGTCCAGGCGCGGCGGTCGCCAGCGGCCTGGTTCCTCGAGTTCTCGAATCGCGGGTACGAGGACCGCGCGCTGGACCTGCTCGGGCGTGACTACCGGGTCACTGACAGTGTGATCGTCGTCACGCGCGGGCAGCGGTTGATTGCCCGGCATCTGGTACGGCGGGAAGCCCGAGTGCTACCTTGAACGGCTCGCCCCTCGTGTCCCCACTCTAATGAGAGTCGCCATTCTCGCCGGCGGGCTCGGAACCCGGCTGCAGGAAGAGACGACCGTCCGCCCCAAGCCGATGGTCGAGATCGGTGGCCGCCCGATGCTCTGGCACATCATGCACCTGTACGCGGCGCACGGGCTCAAGGAGTTCGTGCTGGCGCTCGGCTACAAGGCCGAGCTCATCCGCGATTACTTCCTCCGGTATCACGGCGTGTCGCGCGACCTGACTGTCCGCCTGGCGGACGGATCCGTGACCGCGCATGGCGAGCCGGTCGAAGACTGGACCATCAGCATGATTGATACCGGCGCGGCGACCCAGACCGGCGGACGAATCAAGCGGCTGCGCGACTGGCTTGGCGGGACGACGTTCTGCCTCACCTACGGTGACGGCGTCAGCGACGTGGATATCGGCAAGCTGGTGGCATTCCACAAGTCGCACGGTCGGCTGGCGACGGTGATGGCGGTGCGGCCGCCGGCGCGGTTCGGCGGCATGACACTCGAGGGTGATGCGGTTCGTGCGTTCGCCGAAAAGGCGCAGACGAGCGAAGGCTGGATCAACGGCGGGTTCTTCGTGCTCGAGCCGCAGGTGTTGGACTACATCGCGGGCGACGACACGCCCTGGGAGCATCGGCCGCTGGAGCGGCTGGCGGCTGACGACCAGCTTCGCGCCTTCCGACACGAAGGGTTCTGGTGGCCCATGGACACGATGCGCGATGTGAAGCTCCTGGAATCGCAGTGGCAGAGCGGCAAGGCGCCGTGGAAGACCTGGTGATGGCAAAGCGGAAAGCGCCCGCGAAGCGGGCATCGGCCGCGGCAGCGAAAGGCGCGCCCTCGCGCGCGGGCTTCTGGCGCGATCGTCCCGTATTCGTGACTGGTGCGACCGGGCTGCTCGGCAGCTGGCTTGTACGACGCCTGGTGAGCGAAGGTGCGGACGTGGTCGCGCTGGTCCGCGACTGGGTGCCGCGCAGCATCCTGATTTCCTCCGACCTGCTTGGGAAGATCACCACGGTCCGCGGCGACGTTCGTGACCAGGAACTCCTCGAGCGCGTGCTGGGCGAGTACGAGATTGATACGGTCTTCCACCTGGCGGCGCAGACGATCGTCGGCGTGGCGAACCGCAACCCGGTGTCGACGCTCGACACGAATATCCGCGGCACCTGGGCGCTGCTCGAGGCCGCGCGGCGCAGTCCACTCGTGCGGTCGATCGTCACGGCGTCCAGCGACAAGGCGTACGGTGACCACGACGTGCTGCCATACGATGAGACCGCGGCGCTGCAGGGCGAGCATCCCTACGACGCGAGCAAGTCTTGTGCGGACCTCGTCGCGCGCATGTACGCGGTGACGTGCAATGTCCCGGTGGCGATCACGCGCTGCGGGAACTTCTATGGCGGCGGCGACCTGAACTGGAATCGCCTCGTGCCCGGCACCATCCGCTCCGTGATTCGCGGTGAGCGCCCGGTGATTCGCTCGGACGGCACGCTGATCCGGGACTACTTCTACGTCGAAGACGGCGCTGCGGCGTACATGTGCCTCGCCGAGGCGCTCCACGCGCGCCCGGCGCTGCGCGGAGAGGCGTTCAACTTCTCGAACGAACTGCAGGTGGATGTGCTTGCCCTGACGCGCAAGATCCTGGAGCAGATGGGCTCACGCCTCAAGCCCGACGTTCGGGCGGAGGCGAAGCACGAGATCCAGCACCAGTGGTTGAGCGCCGCGAAGGCGCGGCGCGGGCTCGGGTGGTCACCCCAGTTCACGCTGGACGAAGGTCTCGACCGTACGATCGCCTGGTACCGGGAGTTCCTCGCGCGTGCCTGACGCCGCCGCGGCAACGCGGGCAGCGGCGCTGCGCGCGCAGATTGCATCACTGGTCGCCGAGTATCACGCGGAAGCGTTCGCACCTACGGCCTTCGTTCCCGGGGTGACGCCGGTGCCCGTGTCCGGCCGGGTGTTCGGGGCCAGCGACCTGCAGCACCTCGTGGACGCCGGGCTCGACTTCTGGCTGACGACGGGCCGATTCGCGGCGCAGTTCGAGCGCGCGTTCGCGCAGGTGATGGGCGCGCGGCACGCCATGCTCGTGAACTCCGGCTCGAGCGCGAACCTCGTCGCGGTGAGCGCGCTGTGCTCGCCGATGGTCGAAGGGCGCCGCTTGGTACCCGGCGACGAGGTCATCACCGTGGCGGCGGGCTTCCCGACGACGGTCAATCCGATCTTCCAGAACGGGCTCGTCCCGGTGTTCGTGGACATCGCGCTGCCGTCGTACGGAATCGATGTGTCACGACTGGACGCTGCGCTGTCGCCACGCACCCGCGCGATCATCGTCGCCCATGCGCTCGGCAACCCGTATGACATCGGTGCCGTCGCCGCGTTTGCGAAAGCGCACGACCTCTACGTGATCGAGGACTGTTGCGACGCCGTGGGCGCGACGTTCGACGGCGCATCGGTCGGCACCTTCGGGGATCTCGCCACGGCCAGTTTCTATCCGGCGCACCATATCACGATGGGGGAGGGCGGGGCGGTGTTGGCGCACCGTCCCAAGTGGAAGCGCATCGTGGAGTCCATTCGTGACTGGGGCCGCGATTGCTGGTGCGATCCCGGCAAGGAAAACACCTGCGGCAAGCGATTCGACTGGGAGCTGGGGCAGCTGCCGTGCGGGTATGATCACAAGTACACCTACTCGCACGTCGGGTACAACCTCAAGGCGACGGACATGCAGGCGGCGGTCGGCGTGGCCCAGCTGCAGCGACTGGACGGGTTCATCGCCGCGCGACGTCGCAACTATGCCACGCTGCGAACCGCGCTTGGTGACCTGGACGATGTGCTCGAGTTCGCCACCGTTCACCCGAAGGCGAATCCGAGCTGGTTCGGCTTTCCTATGCGCGTGCGCGAGTCAGCGCCATTTTCGCGGGCGGACCTCGTGCGCTTCCTCGAGGGCCGGCGGATCGCCACGCGGCTCCTGTTTGGCGGGAACCTCACCCGACAGCCGGCTTACACCGGCCTGCCGTTCCGCGTGGCGGGTGACCTGACCCGTTCCGATCAGGTCATGCACGGCACGTTCTGGATCGGCTGCTACCCCGGCGTAACCGACGAGATGCTGGCCTACGTCGCGTCGAGCGTACACGATTTCGTGCGCGGCGGTGCGCGTGCCTGAGCTGCCCCGCGCGGATCTCGACCATGTGCTCCACCATGCGGAGCCCATCTGGCCGGACTATCGGGGCGCACGGATCTTCGTGTCGGGTGCGACGGGGTTCGTCGGCAGCTGGATGCTCGAGTCGCTGCTGCACGCGCGACGAACCTTCGCGTTCGCGGCGGATGTCACCGTGCTGGTGCGCGACGCTTCGGCGTTCGCTGCGCGCCTTCCGCACCTGGCGACCGCGCCCGGCGTGCATACGCAGGTTGGCGACGTGCGAACCTTCGACCTGTCGGCGCGCACATACACGCATTTCGTGCACTGTGCGTCGGCGGCGACCGCGCAGATGAACATCGAGCAACCTGACGCCGTGGTGGACCTGATTGAACGGGGCACGCGCCGCATGGTGGACGCTGCGGGATCGTGCACCGGCGCGCGATTCCTGCAGCTGAGTTCCGGGTCGGTGTACGGTCCGCAGCCGCCGTCGCTGCCGCGGATGCCCGAATCGCATGACGGAGCGGCGGACGCACAGGACCCGGCGCAGCGGTTCGGCGCCAGCAAACTCATCGCCGAGCGGCGTGCCCTTGGCGCGGCGCCCGGTGGTGTTCACGCTGTCGCCGCGCGCGCATTTGCGGTTGTGGGTCCGCGCCTCCCGTTGGATGGCCAGTTTGCGCTCGGCAACTTCCTGGCCGACGCACGCGCCGGGCGCCCGATCGCGATTCACGGCGACGGAACGCCGGTGCGCTCATGGATGTACGCTGCCGACCTTGCCGCTTGGTGCTGGACGATCCTGGCTCGCGGCACCGCCGGCACCGCGTACAACGTCGGATCAGAGGAAGCGTTATCGATTCGCGACGCGGCAACGCGCGTCGCTGCACTGCGCCGACCACCACTGGCGGTCGACTGCCGACGTTCGCCGAGCGCGGACGCCCCGGTGTCGCGCCTGGTCCCGGACACGAACCGGGCGCGGCAGGCGTTCGGCGTGGACGCCTGGGTGCCGTTCAACGACGCGATTCACCGCACCTGGAGCTGGTTGAACCAGTGACGACCCGCGAAGGCCACCTGCAGATCGGGACACGCCGCATCGGCCCGATGGAGCCCTGCTATGTCATCGCCGAAGTCGGGCTGAATCACAACGGCGAGCTTGCCATCGCGAAGCAACTGGTGGACGCGGCAGTCGCGGCCGGCGCGGATGCCGTGAAGTTCCAGAAACGGCGATTGACGGAGACCTACCGGCAAGAGATCCTCGAGCAGCCGCGCCACGGCGAACAGGGACTGCAGTACATCGTGCCGCTGCTCGTCGAGTTTGAGCTCAGCGATGCGGACTTCCGGGAACTCCACGGCTACTGCCGCACGCGCAACATCGCGTTCATGTGTACGCCGTGGGATCGCGGCAGCGTGGATTTCCTCGAATCGCTGGCGCTCGACGCGTACAAGATCGGCTCGCCGGACATGACCAACTTCCCGCTCATCGAGCACGTGGCGGCGACGCGCAAGCCGTTGCTCGTGAGCACGGGGATGAGCACGGAAGACGAAGTTCGGCGCACGATCGCCTACCTCGAGGAGCTCCGTGCGGAGTACGCACTGTTCCACTGCGTGAGCACGTACCCCGCGGCCCCGGAAGAGATCAACCTGCGGTTCATGCAGGCGCTGCGCGAGTGGAGCGGGCGCCCGGTAGGGTATTCGGGTCACGACACCGGCACGGCGATTTCATTGGCCGCGGTGGCCATGGGTGCGCGGCTGCTGGAGCGTCACATCACGCTCGATCGCAGCATGGGCGGTCCCGATCACAAGGCCAGCCTGGAACCGGCGGCGTTCACCGAGCAGGTGCGGGCCGTGCGCGAGGTGGAGCGCTCGCTGGGCACCGCGCGGCGCTGGATCACGCGGGGCGAGACGCTCAACCGCCGGACTCTCGGAAAGAGCCTGGTCGCCGCCTGTGCAATTCCCGCCGGCACGCCGATCACGCGGGCGATGATCACCAGCAAGAGCCCCGGGCTCGGCCTTTCGCCGCAACACGTCGGGCAGCTGGTCGGTCGCACGCTGAACCGCGACATGCGCGCCGATGAGCCGTTTCGCGCGGCAGACATCGAGGATCGCAAGGACCTGCGCAGCGCGCGCCCGATCGACACGGGCGCGCCGTGGGGTATCGTTGCGCGATTCCTCGACCTCGATCAACTCGAGCCGAAATTCGCGCCGCTCGGCATGCATTTCGTCGAGTTCCACGTCAGCGACCGCGACCTCGATGCTGGTGCAGGCGGGTTTGTCGGTGGTCGCAAGCCGTACGGACTCGTCGTGCATGCGCCGGAGTATGCGCATGAGCAACTCATTGATCTCTGCGCCCACGATGCGGCGCAGCGGGCACACTCGGTGGCGCGGATCCAGGCCACGATCAACCTGACGCGGGCGCTGGCGCCGCAGTTCACGCTCGATCCGGCGCTGTTTCCTCGCGGACCGAAGATCGTGATGCACGTCGGCGGCATGTCGCCGACGCCGGACGCGTACGACGTGGAGGCCGCCTGTGCCCGGCTGCTCTCGGCGCTGCGCGAACTCGACACCGCCGGCGTGGACCTGCTGCTGGAGAACCTCCCGCCGTATCCGTGGTATTTCGGCGGTCGCTGGTTCGGTCACGTGCTCTGCGACGCGGACAACACCGTGCGGCTCTGCCGCGAGTCCGGGCTCGGGTTGTGCTTCGATACTTCGCACGCGGCGCTCGAGTGCGCCCGCAGTGGCGCGAGTCTGGCGGCGTTCGCCGAGTCCGTGGCCCCGTACGTACGGCACTTGCACGTGAGCGACGGCGCGGGCACGTCCGGCGAGGGCCTGCAGGTCGGCGAGGGAGACATCAACTTCGTGGATGTGCTGCCGGTGCTGGTGGCCACGGGCGCGACGATGATTCCCGAGATCTGGATGGGGCATCACGAGAACGGCGAGGGATTCCGCACGGCGCTCGAACACCTCACGGATATCCGCTGGGCGGGCGACGCGCTGCGTCGGCCGACGGACCGTCGTACACGCCCCGACCTGGCCGCGCTCACCGTGGCCGCGGATGCGACACTGTTCGGCGCGCTTCGGTTGATTGACGCGAACCGCATGGGTATCGCCTTCGTGGTGGACGGCGAAAGGACCGTGGTTGGCGTGCTCACGGACGGCGACATCCGGCACGCATTTGTGCGCGGATTCGGCCTGCACACGGCGGTCCGCGACGTCATGACGCGTGAGTTCACCTTCGGCACGGCAGGCATGACGCCGACGGAGCTTGAATCGCGACTGCCCGGTCGCACGCGGGTGATGCCGATCCTCGATGCCAAGGGCCACTTGGTGGACTACGCCACGGGGTCCTACCTCCCGCAGACGAAGGCATGACAATGAAGGTCTCGGACTTTGTCTTTCGCTTTCTCGCCGACGCCGGCGTGCGCCACGTGTTCGAGGTCACGGGTGGCGGTGCGATGCACCTCAATGACTCATTGGGCGCGAACGCCAAGATCGAGTACGTGTGCACGCTGCATGAACAGGCGGCCGCGATGGCTGCCGAATCGTACGCCAAGGTCGCGAATGCGCTTGGCGTATGCCTGGTCACGAGTGGGCCGGGAGGGACCAACGCCCTCACTGGCGTCGCGGGCGCCTGGCTCGATTCCACGCCCATGCTCGTGCTGTCAGGACAAGTGAAGCGTGCCGACCTGAAGGGCGAGACCGGCGTTCGCCAGATGGGCGTGCAGGAGTTGGATATCGTGGCGATGGCCGCGCCGATCACCAAGTATGCCGTGACGGTGACGGATCCCGCCGAGATCCGATTCCATCTCGAGAAGGCAATCCACCTGGCGAATTCGGGACGCCCTGGGCCGGTCTGGCTCGACCTTCCGCTCGACGTGCAAGGTGCCGAGGTTGATCCGGCGACGCTCCGCGGATTTTGCGCGCCGGCGCCCGCCGTGCCGGGCGTGGCGCTTCCGGCCGAGATCACGCGCGCGGCGCGCGACACGATCGCGCTGCTCAATGCGGCCGAGCGTCCAGTCATTCTCGTCGGAAACGGCGTCCGCCTTGGGCACGCGAAAGAGGACCTGCGGGGCCTGGTCACGGAACTTGGCATCCCGGTCCTCACCACATGGCCCGCGCACGATCTCGTTCCAGATGATCATCCGCTGATGATCGGGCGGCCGGGGCCCGTAGCGCCCCGCGGGGCAAACTTTGCGCTGCAGAACAGTGACTTTGTGCTCGCGATCGGCGCGCGGCTCGACCTGGTAGTCACCGGCTACGCGCCGAAGCACTTTGCCCGGGGCGCGCGAAAGGTGATGGTGGACATCGATCCGACCGAGCTGCGCAAACTCGGGGACACCGTTGACCTGACACTCTGTGCTGATGCCGGCGATTTCATCCGCGCCATGCGCGGCGCCCGCGCGGACATCGTGCCGCAGGCGCGCGAGCCGTGGCACGCGCGCTGCCAAGCCTGGCGGACCCGGTATCCGGTGGTTCAACCGGAATATCGGAACCTCGGGTCCC
The DNA here is from genome assembly GCA_016874035.1 of Gemmatimonadota bacterium. Taxonomy (GTDB): domain Bacteria; phylum Gemmatimonadota; class Gemmatimonadetes; order Gemmatimonadales; family Gemmatimonadaceae; genus Fen-1231. The sequence continues at coordinate 65,811 of VGVM01000004.1, read as the reverse complement.
AGGTCAGCACGTACGTCCTGGCCGAGGCGATCGCGGCGGCGAGCGCACCAGACGACGTGATCGTGTCCGGGAGCAGCGGCGCGGGGATCGAGATCTTCTGCCTCGCGGTCACGCTGCGCGAGGGACAGCGCATCTTCCTCACCACCGCGCTTGGTGCGATGGGCAACGGGATCCCCGCGACGATCGGCGCCTGTCTTGCGCATGGTCGGCGGCGGGTCATCGGCGTGGATGGCGATGGCGGATATCAGCTCAACATCCAGGAACTCGAGGTCATTCGTCGGCTGAACCTGCCGGTCAAGACCTTCGTACTGAACAACGACGGGTATGCCTCGATCCGCACGTCGCAGTCGCGCTACTTCGGGCGCCTTGCAGGCGCGGATGCGTCGAGTGGAGTCACCTTGCCCGCACTGGAAGGCGTGGTGCGCGCGTATGGACTGCCGTATGCTCGCCTCGACAGCGACCGTGACCTGGTCGCGCAGGTGCGTGCACTGCTCGACGCACTCGGACCGATGGTGATCGAGGTCATGACGCCGCGCGAGGAGCCGCGCGCACCGAGCCTCGCGTCCATGCGACGACCTGACGGTTCGATGGTCTCCCGGCCGCTCGAGGATCTCTGGCCGTTCCTCCCGCGCGACGAGTTCCGGGAGAACATGATCGTTCCGCCGCTGCCGGAATGACATGCGCATCCTGATCGCCGGCCTCGGTGCGGTTGGGCAGCGGCACGCGCGAAACCTGAAGACGCTCGATCCCGCGGTGGAGCTGCACGCATTGCGCAGCCGCCGGCTCAGGCACGTCATTACCGATTCCCTCGCGCAGGACACCGGGCGGGACGTCGAATCCGAGCTTGGCGTGACCGTCCACTCGACAATTGAGTCCGCACTCGGCGCGAACCCCGCGGCGGTGTTCATCTGCACGCCGTCCGCCTTGCATATGGAAGTCGCGCTCGCCGCCGCCGCGTCCGGATGTCACCTGTTCATCGAAAAGCCGGTGTCGAATACTCGCGACGGGCTGGATCGCCTCGCGGCGCTAGTGGCCGATCGGCAGCTGGTCGCGGCCGTGGGTTGCCAATGGCGGTTTCATCCTTGCGTCGTACGGCTCCACGAGCTCCTGCAGTCAGGAGTTCTCGGACCCGTGCGCGCCGCGGAGATCCGCTACACCGAGTACCTCCCCGATTGGCATCCGTACGAAGACTACCGGACCTCATACGCAGCCCGCGCCGATCTGGGCGGCGGCGTGGTCCTCACGCAGATCCACGACTACGACCTCGCTTGGTGGCTGTTCGGAGGCGTGCGATCCGTGAACGCCACCGGCGGGTGGTTGAGCACGCTCGACCTTGACGTCGAAGACACGGTGGACGCTAAGCTGGCGACGAGCGCTGGACCGGTCCGGGTATCACAGACGTTCGCGGCCAAGCCGCCGCAGCGGTCCATCACGGTGGACGGTGAGAACGGCCGGGCGACGGCCGACCTGCTTGCCGGACGGCTCGAGGTTGAACCCGACGCCGACCGGGGAATCTCGCTCGATGGCTATTCGCGCAATGAAATGTTCCGCGCCGAGGTGGCAGATTTCCTTAGCTGTATCGCTCGCGGCGGGCTGCCGCGCGTGCCGTTGGCGGATGGCATCGCCGTGCTCGATGTAGCGCTCGCGGTGAAGGCCTCGCTGGCCAGCGGGCGTTCCGTATCGCTTTCGTGAGGACTGAACCATGAGTGATCACCACGCTCCGGGTGCCGACTTCTCGCTGGCCGGCCGCGTCGCGGTCATCAGCGGCGGCGCAGGCCTGCTCGGTCCGCGACATGCGGAGGCGATCGCTGCGGCCGGCGGAATCCCGATCATCGCTGACCTTCGGGTGGATGAGGCGCGGCGTGTTGCCGACGACCTGACGTCGCGATTCGGTGTCGCGGCCATGGCAGCGCAGCTCGACGTCACGGATGAGCGCTCGGTGGAAACGCTCCTCGCGACGGTGCTCCAGCGATTCGGTCGCGTGGACATCCTCGTCAACAACGCAGCGAACAATCCGAAGGTGGAAGGCGATGCCGCCGGTTTCACGCGGCTCGAGCAATTCCCGCTCGCGCAGTGGAACGCCGATATCGCGGTCGGTCTCACCGGCGCGTTCCTGTGCGCCAAGCACTTCGGTGCCGCGATGGCGCGCGGCGGGGGCGGATCGATCGTCAACATCTCCAGCGAGTACGGCGTCATCGCCCCGGACCAGCGGCTCTACCACACCGAAGGCCTGCCGCCCGAAGCGCAGCCGGTAAAGCCGGTCAGCTACACGCCAGTGAAGGCGGGGCTGCACGGACTGACGCTGTACCTGGCGACGTACTGGGCGTCGTCCGGTGTCCGGGCGAACACCATCACGGTTGGCGGTGTGCAAAACGGCCAGCCGAGCGAGTTCGTGGCGCGTGCAGCGGCGCGAGTGCCGATGGGGCGGATGGGACAGCCGCACGAGTTCCAGGGCGCGCTCGTGTACCTGTGTTCGTCGGCGTCATCGTTCGTGACGGGTGCGAACCTCGTGGTCGACGGCGGCAAGTGCGCGTGGTAGGCGCCGGGGGGCTCGACGACCAACTCGCCGCACTGCTCGCGCCAACGCCGGCGGAACGGCGATCGGAGGCGCGGCGTGCGTTTGAGGAGGCGTCGCGCGGACGGCCGATCGTGCTCATGGGCGCCGGTGGTCTCGGAAGGCGCACGCTGAGTGGGTTGCGTGCTGCTGGACTCGATGCCTTGGCGTTCGCGGACAACGGGATCGCGAGGCATGGAACGGCAATCGACGGCCTCGACGTGCTTTCGCCCGCAGCCGCGGCCGAGCGGTACGGCCAAAGCGCCGCGTTCGTGATCACGATCTGGGGGGCGGGCAGCCCGCATCGCCAAGCGCATACGCGTGCACAGCTCGCCGCGCTTGGCTGCGACGTCATCGTGCCGTTTCCGCTGCTCTACTGGGCGCATCCAAAGGAGTTCCTGCCGTACTACCTCCAAGACGAGCCGCAGCATGTGCTCGAACAGAAGGATGACGTTCGGCGCGCGCTGGCGCTCTGGGAGGACGATGCGTCACGCGCCGAGTACGTCGCGCAGGTCCGGTTTCGCCTGAACGCCGACTTTGACGGACTTTCGCATCCGGTCGGTCACGCGCAGTACTTCCCGGAAGACCTGTACGCGTGGCGCAATGATGAATGGGTTGTGGATGGCGGGGCGTACGACGGCGACAGCATTCGCGAGATCGTGCGCCGTCATGCCGATGCATTTGCGCACATCATCGCGCTCGAACCCGACCCAGGAAACTTTGAGCGCCTGCAAGCCACCGTTGCCGCGCTTGCTCCCGCCATACGCGGCAAGATCAGCTGCCGGCAACTCGCGTTGGCCTCGAGTGCTGGAACGCTGCATCTCGACGCGATGGGTACGGCCGCGTCCGCCACGTCGACGGCTCCGGGCGCTGGGCGAATCACGGTTCCCGCCGACCGGCTCGATGCCGTGATAGGCAACGCGGTGCCGACGTTCATCAAGCTTGATATCGAAGGCGCCGAGCCGGACGCGCTGCTGGGCGCCCGGGGCGCCATCGAGCGTCACGGCCCGGTGCTTGCCGTGTGCGTGTATCACCAGCAGGACCACCTGTGGCGTATCCCGTTGATGCTTCGCGAGTGGCGGGCTGACTACGCGTTCTTCCTCCGGCCGCACAACGAGGAGGGATGGGACCTCGTCTGCTACGCGATCCCACGGGCGCGACTGATCGGGCGCGGCACATGACCCGAGCCCGTGGCTGTCCGATCTGCGGCAGCGCCGAACGGCGCGTGTTGTTTACGCAACAGTTTGCCGCCGTGGAATCCGCGACGCCGGTGACCGGCTATGAGGTTGTCGTCTGCGGCCGATGCGGCGGCGGCTACGCCGATGGCATCCCGGAGCAGGCCGAATTCGACGCGTACTATCGCGCGATGTCCAAGTACGAGTACCATCAGCGCGACGGGGCCGAGTCCGAGTTCGATACACGGCGCATGGCCGTGATCGCCGACATCATCGCACCCGTGGTGCCGGACACCGGAGCCCGGATCCTCGACGTTGGCTGCGCCACCGGTCGCTTGCTCGCCAACCTGCGGGAACGCGGATTTCCGAACGTTGAAGGCGCCGATCCCTCCCCAGCGTGTGCGGCCGCCGCCGCGCGGCTGTACGACATCCGTGTACACACGTTGACGCTGGAAGAACTCGGCCGTCGTCCGGAGCGCTATGATCTCGTCATCCTGGTGGGCGTCCTGGAGCACCTTCGCGACCTTGGGGAGTCGTTCGCCCACCTCAGGCGCATCCTGAACCCCGGGGGCCTCCTGTACGTGGAAGTACCGGATGCGACTGCGTTTGCCGACTGGAGCAATGCGCCGTATCAGGATTTCAGCACGGAGCACATCAACTTCTTCGCGCCGCTGTCGCTCGACAACCTGATGCGTGTGCACGGCTTCACCCGGGTGTTTTCGCAGCAGAATCACCGGGAACAGAGCTGGAAGACCGTGATGTCGAATGTGTCGGCGGCGTATCGCATGGACGACGCCACGGATGTTGGCGGGCTGGTGTACGACGCGGACACCGAGCGCGGCCTCGTGCGGTACATCGAAAGCTGTCGTGCCGAGGACGCGCGCCTGCGCGAGCGGATCGAGGCGATCGTGTTGCGCGGCGAGCCGATCCTGGTGTGGGGGGTCGGAACGCACACGACCCGTTTGCTGGCCACCAGCCGGCTGGCCGACGCGAACATCGCGGGCTTCATCGAGAGCAACGCGCGCTATCATGGCAAGCAGTTGCACGGCCGCCCGATCCTGGCGCCGGAAGCGCTGGCCGGTCGGCGCGAGCCCGTGCTGGTCAGTTCGCGCGTGTTTCAGCACGAAATCGCGCTGCAGATCAGGAATACACTGCGCTGCACCAATGAACTCATCCTGCTCTACGATGTCTGACGCCCGGCTATCCGTCGGACCGGCCTTATGATTTCGACCGTCCTCTTCGACCTCGACGGTACGTTGGTGCACAGTGCCCCGGGGATCCTTGCGGGGTTTCGGAAGGTCCTTGCGGAGGCTGGCGTCACGCCGATTGAGCCGATCGACCAGCGCGTGATTGGGCCTCCGCTTCGGCTTACGCTCACCCGGCTGACGGGCATCGAGGACCTGGAACGACTCGAGCCGCTGGCCGCCGCGTTCCGGCGTACCTACGACGCGGACGGAGTGCTGGATGCCGATCCATACCCCGGGCTCGCGTCGGTGCTCAGTGCGTTGGCCACGGCGGAGCGTCGGCTGTTCATCGTGACGAACAAGCGATTGGTGCCGACGCGCCTGCTCGTGGACCGGCTGGGTATCGCATCACGGTTTGCAGCCCTGTATTCGCTCGACATGATGCCGGACCGGACGGCTCGCAAGCGCGATGTCGTGGCGCGGGTGCTCCGGGAGCACGGCATCGCGCCAGCCACGACCGTGCTGGTGGGTGACTCGGCGGACGATGCCGATGCGGCGCAGGCGAACAAGGTGCGGTTTATTGCCGTGACCTACGGGTACGGGGCTCCCCTGGACGTCGCCGGTGTCGCACCGGCGGCAGTGCTCGATCGCCTGGCCGACCTGCCCGGCGTGCTCGGGTCCCTCGACTGACGGCGTGCTGGCGCGCATCTTCACCACGTGACCGACACGAGCAAGCCGCTGCTTTCCGTGGTGACCTCCTGCTACAACGAGGAGGAAAACGTCCGCGGGCTCTACGAGGCGGTACGCGACGTGATGGCCGCGCACCCGCGGTACCGCTACGAGCACATCTTCATTGACAACGCGTCGCGGGACGGGACGCGGCGCATCCTGCGCGAGATCTGCGCATCGGACAAGCGGGTGAAGGCGATCTTCAACGCGCGGAACTTCGGGGCAGTGCGGTCCGGCATTCATGTCATCCTGCAGCCGCGCGGGGTCGCGGTCCTCGCGCTGGCCTGCGACTTCCAGGATCCGCCTGAACTGCTGCACGAGTTCATCGCGCGCTGGGAGCAGGGGGCGAAGATCGTCCTGGGCGTGAAGACCTCGTCGGACGAGCGATCATTCTTCTACGCGATTCGCGGCTGGTATTACCGGTTGCTCGGCCGGATTGCGGACGCCCCGCCGGTCGTGCAGAGCACCGGCTTCGGCATGTACGACCAGGCGGTGATCGAGGCACTGCGGCGCATCAGGGACCCGTACCCGTTCTTCCGCGGACTCCTTTCGGAGATCGGGTTCGAGCCGACCTTGGTGCCGTACCATCAGCCGGCGCGCAAGCGCGGCATCACGTCGCAGAACTTCTACTCGCTCTACGACCAGGCATTCCTCGGGATCACCAGTCACAGCAAGGTGCCCTTGCGCGCGGCGACCATGCTGGGCTTCGCGATGGCCGTCCTGTCGGTGATCGTCGGCGCGGGCTACCTCGTCGCCAAGCTCCTCTTCTGGGACCAGTTCTCGCTGGGCGTGGCGCCCGTGCTCGTCGGGTTCTTCTTCCTGACATCGATCCAACTCTTCTTCATCGGTATCCTGGGCGAGTACGTCGGCGTGATCTGGACTCACGTGCGTGACGTGCCGCACGTGTTCGAGCTCGAGCGCATCAACTTCGAATGATCGACCGGGTTCGGAGGTTGGTGGCGGATCCTTCGGTCCGCTGGCTTGCCGCCGCCCGCGCCCTCTCGCTGATCGCGGCGCCGCTTTCGCTCTACTTCCTGGTCACGCGCCAGCCGCTCTCCGAACGCGGCTTCTACCTCATTGCCATCAACGCCGTCGCCTTCGCCCAGCTCTTTGAGACCGGCATGGGGACGCTGGTCGTGCAGTTTGCGGCACGGGTGAGGCCTTCGGAACGCGGTGTGTTGCGCGCGGTCGCCGATGCGTGGTTCCGGAGGGCGGCGATCGTGGTCGGCGCTCTGGGCCTGACGCTCGGGACCTGGGTCATCTGGCGCGGGGCCATGCCTGGTCAGCTGTCGGCTACCGGACCCTGGTTGATCGTGCTGGCGTGCACGGCAGCGTATGTCGCGCTGGTGCCGCTTGTGTGCTTGCGGGAAGGCCTGGGTGGGAGCGAGGCAGTGCAGCGGATGCGAGCCATCCAGGCGACTGCGATCGCAGTGGTCGTCATTGTCGGCCTGATGCGAGCGCGCGGGATTGACGCGGCGGCAGCGGCGGCCGTGACGCAGCTCGCGGTGGCCGGAATATTCGTGTGGCGTGGCCGGCGCGCGATTCCCGGGGCGGACTCCGGCGGCGGCCGCCTCGTCCAGCAGTATCACTCGGAGCAGGCGCGCTCGGCGAAGGTGTGGATCGCGCTCTGGATCGCCCCGCAGGTGCTCACGCCCGCGACGATGCTGATGCACGGTGCCACCGAGGCGGGCGAGATCGGCCTTCATGTCGCGCTCGCGCTGGCGCCGCCGGTACTTGCCACGGCGTGGATGCATGCGCGGTATCCGCGGCTCGGCGCGCTCGTTGCGTCCGGGGCCATTCGCACTTTCGATGAAACGGCCAAGAAGGCGTTCGGGCAGGCACTTGCTGTCTTCGCGGCTGCCGCGGCTGCAGTGGTCGCACTCGCTGCGTTTGCACCATCAGTGTTTCCGTTTCTGGCGGGACGCGTACTCTCGTGGTCACTCGTTGCGGTGCTGCTGGTCGGGAGCCTTGCGCTGGTCTCGTTCCAGGCCATGCTGGCGTGGTTTCGGGCCTTCGGAGACGAGAAGTTCGCGCCCCAGGTGGTGGCCGCCTGTACGGCGATGGCGATGGGTGGCATCGGGGGAGCGGCGCTCGGCGGCAGCATGGGCGCCGCAGGCGGCTACGGCGTGACCGCGATCGCGGTTACCACGATCGTCGGTATCGGCTTCGCGCGGCTGCGAGCACAGCGACTCGAGCATCCGTAGCCACGCGGCGCGCCGACGGTCACGTCTGCGCACCAGCAACACGTTGAAGCCAAGAGCTGCGTTCGGCTACATTCTCCCCGCCCGCGTACTGGAGGTGTTCGCCGTGTCCTGGAATCGCCGACTGTTCATCAGGTGGACCATGCTCGCCGCAGCGGTCACGGCTGCGATGCGCCGCGTGGCGTTTGCCGAGACACCGCGCGCATCCGGTGAGCAGCAAGGGGCTGCCTCGCGTCAGGCAACCGGACTCGACGTGGCCGCCGTGCGCCCCGTCGCGGAAGTCGTACTTCCGAGCGAGCTGGGCCGGGCCGGCGTCGAGCGCGCGGCGAACGCGTTCACCGCGTGGATCGCGGCATACCGCGCGGGCGAGGAGTTGGAGCACCCATACGGCAGCGAACGCATCGGAACCACCGCTCCGTCGTCGGCTGCGCGCTGGGCCGATCAACTCGCCGCGCTCGACCGTGACGCGCAGGCGGCGCACCGAAAAGCGTTCGCCCAGTGCACGGCCGATGAACGTCTTGCGCTCGTGCGTTCCGCGATCGCGAATGCCGGCGGTGCGGGCGCCGCAGCCGGCGCGCCTTCCACTCGCATGCCGTCGCCGCTCTCGGCGCCACACGTTGCCGTCGCCATGCTCGCGCATTTCGTGGAGTCCACCGACGGCGTGAACCTCGCGTACCAGCGGCGGATTGACCCGCGCCAGTGCCGGCCGCTCGCCGATTCCCCGAAGCTGCCCGTTCCGCTCACGCGCGCCGGGAGGGCCTCGGCATGACCTTCATTGCGAAGCGGCAGTCCGTCGAGGCCGACATCTGCATCATCGGCAGCGGGATCACCGCCGCCATGGTCGCGGCGAAGCTCACGAGCGAACGCCGCGCGAAGATTGTCGTGATCGAAGCCGGCGATGACCAGCCGCCGATCAATCAGTGGCCCGCCAACCGCGAGCGCTGGCGCGCGTACGGGACATCGCCGTGGCCCAACGACCACATTGACGGCTACGACCCCGAAGGCATCCAGTCGCGCTCCATGTGCGTCGGCGGCATGGCGATGCACTGGGGTGGGGTCACCCCGCGGTTTTCGCCGGAAGACTTCAAGACCATGTCACTCTGCGGCGTCGGCTATGACTGGCCGATCAGCTACGAGGACCTCGAACCGCACTACTACGAGGCCGAGGTGCTGATGGGCGTGAGCGGCGAGCAGGGCCCGGCGTCCATGGATCCCCGCGCCAAGCCGTTCCCGCTCCCCGCGCTGCCGCTGAGCTACAACCTCGGTCTCCTCAAGAACTGGGTCGCCGACGCAGGCGTGACAATGTGGAGCCAGCCGTCGGCCAAGCTGTCGCGTTCGTACCAGGGGCGCGGCGCGTGCTGCCGGAACGACACCTGCACCCCGATCTGCCCGGTCGGCGCGAAGTATTCGCCGGACATGACGTGGAACCCGCTGCGTGCCAACAAGCGCATCGAGCTGCACACGCGCACGATCGTGCGCTCGCTGGTGCATGACGAAAACAGCGGGCGTATCGTTGCGGCGCGCGCCGTTCACCGCGATCGACTGGGCGAAACCATCGAGTTCCGCGCCAAGACGTTCGTCGTGGCGGCGGGATACGCCTGGAGCGCGCACCTGCTCCTGCTTTCGCGATCGTCTCGCTTTCCGAACGGGCTCGCCAATCGCGCCGGACTGGTCGGCAAGTACCTGACGGGTCACCGCAACGTGCAGGCGTTCATCGATCTCCCGCTCGAGCTGTACCCGGGGATCAACACGCAGCACTCATTGGTCAGCAAGCAGTTCATGCGCAAACCCGCCGGCGGCGCATACGTGCGGCACGACCTCCGCGTCTGGGAATCGCCGGTGGGCCGTGAGCCGCGACTGCGCGATGACGCGGGCGCGCTGCTGCTCGGCGACGACATGCTGCGCGACTGGCGGCAGCGGACCGGCCGCGGGACCGCGCGCGTCCGCGCGTATTACGACGTGATCCCGGCGCGTGAAAGTGAGCTCACGCTGGACCCCGTTCGGCGGACGCTCTGGGCCGACCCGCTGCCCAAGCTCAGCTTCCGCGATGACACGATGTCTGCGGCGCTCCGGGGCTACACGGAAGATTCGCTTCGCGCGCTCTTCGACCGCCTCGCGAAGGCCGGCGATGGGCGCGTGATCCGCACGGCGGTGGACAACTTCCAGGACCATCCGGCCGGTGGGTGCCGTATGGGCACAAGTGCGGCGACCGGTGTGGTGGATTCACACGGTCGCACATTCGAGCACGAGAATCTCTTCGTGGTCGGAGCGCCGACGATGGTGTCGGGAAGTTGTGCCAATGGCACGCTCACGTTCTGCGCGCTCTCGCTCCGCTCCGCCGCGGAGATCGGCAACGCGTTCCCGAGACTGACCGGCGCCTGAGCGAAAGACCGGCAGCTTCGGGTCGAACTACCGGCGCGGTAGCGGCCCAAAGTTCGGCGGCGGTCGGCGGTGCTTCGTGCGCCGCTCGTAGTCGTACGACAGCGCGATCAGGCGACCTTCGCTCCATGCCCGGCCAAAGAACGTCATGCCGGCGGGCAGGCGATTGTCGCGCGTGTATCCCATCGGCACGGTGATCGCGGGAAATCCCGTCGTCGGTGAGAACAGCTGCGAGTTGTCGCCCGCGGGTGTCTGCATGTCGCCCACGCGCCGCGGCGGGTTGCTCCAGGTAGGGTACACGAGTGCGTCGAGGCGCAGTGAGTCCATCAACTTGTTCACCGCGGCGCGCACACGCGGCTTGACGGTGTTCTCCCGGAACACGCAGCCCGGCGTGTCTTCCGGCGCAACGGTCACCGAATCCGCCGAGACGAGGCGTGCCTGGACGCTCGGGTGGAACCGCCCGCTGCGGATCACTTCGCGGAGCGTCTTCACCGGAGCGCCTTCGCCGCGCGAGGCGAGGTACCGCTCGACGTCGAACTTGAAGGGATTGCACCCGCCCTGGCCGCGCGTGAGCGCGGTCAGCGAATCCACGAGCACGGTGTCGAGCACGGTCGCACCGGCTGCGCGAAGGTCGCGCACGGCGTTGGCGAACACCGCGACGACTTCGCTGTCGAGTCCAGTGCGCTCGTACGCCTGGCGCAGCACACCGATGCGCGCGCCCGTGAGTGCGCCCGGCTTCACAAACGTGGCGTAGTCCGGCTCGCGGCGGCGGTCGGCCTCCGCGGTGACCGGATCCTCGGCATCGGTGCCCACCACCACCTGAAACACGCGCACGGCGTCCTCCGCGGTCCGCGCCATCGGACCCGCGATGTCCGCGCGGAGATTCAGCGGGACCACGCCCGAACGCGACGTGAGGCCCATCGTCGAGCGAATACCGAAGAGCGCCTGGTGCGCCGACGGGCCGCGAATCGAATTACCGGTGTCGGTGCCCAGCCCGACGAGTCCGAGACTCGCCGCGACCGCGGCGGCCGTCCCGCCGCTTGACCCCGCCGTCACGCGCGTAACGTCGTACGGGTTGAGCGAGTAGCCCGGAAGGATCGAGTTCACCGTCTCCAGCGGCGAGAACGCCCACTCTGCCATGTTGCTCTTGGCAAGCACGATTGCCCCCGCCGCCTTGATGCGCGCGACCATGAACGCATCGCGGCGCGGCATCCAGCCTTCGAGCGCGCCCGAACCCGCTGTCGTCTGCAGGCCGATCGTCTCGAAGTTGTCCTTCACGATTGTCGGCACGCAGTGCAGGGGACCCGTCAATCCTTCGCGAGCAAAACGCCGATCGAGCGAATCGGCGACGTCGAGGGCCTGCGAGTTCACCACGACAATGGCATTGATCGAGGGGCCTTTCTTGTCGTACGCCTCGATGCGATCGAGGTACATCTGCACGAGCTGACGGCAGGTCAGCGTCTTGGCGGTGAAGGCGGCGTGGACACCCGCGATGGTGGCTTCGACTACCGAAAACGCCGCGCGTGGCGCGTTGCGCGTGCCTGCGGATGGCGTTTGCGCGCCCAGCGTGACGCCGCACAACGCCAGGGCTGCCGCACAGAGTTGTCGCATCATGGGTTGAACCAGTAGGAGGCCTTGAGCAGCAGCGTATTTTGCGGCAACGCGCTGAACAACGAGCGGATATCCCGCGGGCCATCGAACGAGCCGCGATCGAGCGTTGACTCATCGCGCCCCTGCTGCCACACGAGAAACAACGCGCTCCCGGGCCGGTACTCCCAGCGCACGACCGCATTCGAGTTGAACTGCTTCACGTTGAACCCGGCGGGGTTCGAACCCGGCCGATACGTCTTGAACCGGTCCCTGTATCGCGGAGCCGATGGATCGTCCAGCTCGCGCCAGTTCGTGTAGGACCCTGCGCTGATGAACGGCTGCCCATAGAACTGGAACGACAGGTTGGGTGTAGCGGTCCAGTTCATGCGCGCCGTAATCGCAAGGGTGCGCTGGTCGAGTCGCGCAAAGGTGTAGTGCGTCGTGTCGCTCAGCAGCGCGTCGAAGTTGCCGACCCACTGCTGGTCGTTGATCGCATGCTCGTAGCCCGCGCCGAGGGATGCGGAGAACTGGCTGGCCACACGCAACTCGGCGCTGGCTTCTCCGCCTCTGGTGCGCGTGCGCCCTTCGTCGCCGCGGCCGAACCGGACATTGCCGCGGGGCACGAATGCCGGGCGCGGATCGGCCACGATATCGAGACGGAGCGTATGTGCGAACGAGCGGCGCAGCGCCGGACCACCGCGCGCGCACGACACGCAGTTGACGCCGCCGAATCCGTCGGCGTTGTAGGTGAGCGCGCCCGCCCAGTTGTTGTGCAGCGAACCGCTCGCATGCACGCTGGCGGACTTCGCCGCGGGCAGCCCGCCCACGGTCCACTGCGACTCGAGCCCCATGGTCGAGAACGAGGAGCGGAACCACCGGTTCGGCGACAGTTGCTGGTAGTCGAGCGACTGGCGGATGCTCATGCTGTTCACCGTCGGCACGAGGCCGAGGTCGTTCATCTCCTGGCCCGGCGTGGACCGGCGGACGAACGTCTCGTAGCGCACGGCGCCGCGAATCTTCTTGATGCTCGCGCCGACCGCGCCGCCGGTGAGCGAGGTGCGCGTGCTGTCGTACGCCATCTCGCTGCCGGGCCGCTGGAAGTAGTGCACGCTGCTCCGTTGCGTGCGCGCCATCGCGGCCGGCGTTCCGTACACGAAGCTCTGCCCGCCGTACACGAGCAGCTCGTGCCGCCCTTGGTCGAACCGGATCGTGGACTGGCCGATCACGGCCGTCGCCGAGCGCCGCAGGAAGGGGTCGGTGGTCTTGTCCAGTTGACGTCGGACATCGGTCACGGAGATGCCGGCCTGTCGCGTGCCATTGCCCCACTCCCGCGCGCCGCGAGCCACGAAGTAGTTCGTCTGCGGCTCGATCACCGCGCCGGACACGCCGTGCTCCTCCTTCGTCACGGCATTCAGCATCGCCAGCGTAAACCCGCGGTTCAGGCGCCCGGTGATCTTCGCCGCGCCGAGGATCGTCGTGAATGCCGGGTCGGCGGCGTTCGTGCGCAGCTGGGGGGTGCGGCCGATCCGGCGCGTGTAGAAGGGTCCCTCACACGGCGGTCCGCAGCGGAACAGCCCGATCCCTTCCTGGAAGAACGGACGTCGCTCCTCGAACCGCGTTTCGAACGCCGTGAGGTTCAGGATTGAGGGGTCCGCCTCGACCTGCCCGAAGTCCGGGTTGATGGTCGCGTCCATGGTGATGTTCGACCCGAGGCCGATCTTCGCGTCGAGCCCGCCCGTGAAGTCGGAGACGTTCGCACCGCCCGGCGTGCGGACGTTCGGTACGCTCTTCGCAACGGTGTACGGCAGCAGCTCGATTCGCCGTGCGGCAGGCACGCCCTGGATATCGCCGACGGTGCCCAGCTGCGACACGATGGTGCGTGAGGCCCTCCGGTACACCGGCCACGAATCACGTTGGTTGAGCCGTGCGATATCGCGCCACACGCCGAACCCGAACGTGTTGACGTCGCGTGCCGCGAACCGCAGCTGGCTGAACGGCAGGCGGAACTCCGCCACCCACCCCTTGTCGTCAATCGCCACGCCGACATCCCATACGCCGTCCCAGGACACATCCTCGGTGGCGTCCGCATAGATCGACGCGTCGCGCTTGACGCCCGCCGGGTTCACCATGAGCTGGATCGCGTTTCGCTTATCCAGGAACCCGTCCACGATGATCTTGATCTGGTCCGAGTTCGTCCTCACGTCCCGCCGCGACAGGAGCGGCACGATGCTGTCGGGATGGGGGTCGTACGCCCGCACGAGCACGTAGAGGTTTTCGTTGTCGTAGGCGAGCCGAAACTCCGTCTCGAAGGTCGGCGCGACATCGTCGCCCGGTTCGAACTGGCGAAACCCGCGCGTCGGCGCAATGCCGCGCCAGACGTCATCATCTTCACGCCCGTCAATCACCGGCGGGCGCTGCGCCCGGGTCGCGCTGGTCGCTGCTGTTGCCGTTGATGCCGATGTCGTCGGCGTTGCCGGTGCGCCGACCTGCGCCCAGGCCGGACTTGCCGTACACGCGGAAGCGACCGCGGCCGCGGCGGCGAGGCCGAAAAAGCGAATTGCTGCGACGTTCACGCGTGAAGGGGTTCGGGACGCCGCAATTTGGCGTGCCGAACCCCTTCCCACATCCCTCACGGCGGGCGGGTCGGCCTCGCGACGCGAATCGCCCGGCCGTTGCGACCGGTGACCTTACGGGTTGTTGAGTTTCCAGATGTACGCCGCCACCGCCTTCACGGCGTCATCGTTGATCGGCGGGTTCGACCCGCGCGGGTTCATGGCGAACCGGCGAGTGGTGTCCTTGAGCGCCGCGCGCGGGACCCCCTGCGTGATCGTGGCGATGATCTCCTCGTACTTCCCGGTGCTGTGCAGCCACGCCGCGGGGGCCGCCTTCGCCAGCGGTGGCCCGTTCTGCCCACCAACGCCCTTCGCTCCGTGGCAACGCGCGCAGGCGTTCGCATGGTAGATCGAGTCACCCGTGGCGATGAGGGCCGGTGTGACGCCGGTCGGCATCATCGGCGGAGCCGGCGTCCTGGATGACGAGGCGGCTGCGGCGGCCGCCATCACGCCGGCGGATGTGCCGGTCGTCGTACTCGACGTGGCGCGACTGCACGAAGCCAAGAGGCTCGCGGCTGCGGCGACGGCGAAGACCTGTGCGGCGCTGGGTTTCATCGGGATGGACAAGCTCCGGCGAAAGGGAAGGGCGATCGGGCGGAACCCACCTATGGAGTACTCCGAAGATACCCCTCCGGCCACGCTCGCTACGAACCCGCCGCTCCCTCCAAACGGGAGCCGCCGAACAAGTGTCCCATTCAGGCCGGTCGGCGGATCCGCCGCGCTGAACGCACTTTGAAACCCCGGTCCTGCTCTCAGCCTAGAACTGGAGAAAGCACGGGGGGAACGTCACCTGCCCTAGCCGGCCGGGCTCGCAGTCGAGACGATCATCGGAGCGCCGCTGGCCATCCAGCGGCGCTCTGTTTTCTAGCCCGCGAACTTCCGGCGCGCCGCGTCCACGCTGGCGGCCAATGCCTCGACGTCCGAGGCGTCGTTGTACACGTAGAAGCTGGCGCGCGTCGTGGCGTGCACGTTCAGCGCGCGCATCAAGGGCTGCGCACAGTGGTGTCCCGCGCGCACGCACACGCCGTCCGCGTCGAGCATTTGCGACAGGTCGTGCGGGTGCACATCTGCGAGCGTGAAACTGACCACGCCGCCGCGACGATTCGCCGGCGGGCCGAGCACCGTAACGCCGGGGATCTCGGCAAGCGCGGCCATCGCCTGCGCCGCGAGCGCACGCTCGTGCGCGAGGACGTTCCCCCTGCCGAGCGCCGTGAGGTAGTCACACGCCGCGGCGAGCCCGATCGGCGCTTCGACATTCGGCGTCCCTGCCTCGAACTTGTGCGGGAGCACGTTCCAGGTCGTGTGCTCATCGCCCACATGCGCGATCATGTCGCCACCCATCTGGTACGGCGGCATCTGCTCCAGCAGCGCCCGGCGCATGACGAGGCCACCGCTGCCCATCGGCCCGAGCATCTTGTGGCCGCTGAACGCGTAGGCGTCAACGCCGAGTGAGTCCACGGATATGTCGAGGTGCGGCGCGCCCTGCGCGCCATCGCACACCGCCAGCGCGCCGACCCGCTGCGCCATGCCGACAATCTCGGCCACCGGGTTCACCGTGCCGAGCGCATTCGACACGTGACCGAACGCCACGACCTTCGTGCGTGGCGTGACGAGCCGGGCCATCGCGTCGAGGTCGATCGTTCCATCCGCGTGCAACTCGGCGATCACGAACTCCGCGCCGACCGCACTCGCCAGCGCCTGCCACGGCACGAAGTTGGCGTGGTGTTCCAGGCGCGTCACGACAATGCGGTCACCCGCCTTCACGTTCGCGCGGCCCCACGCGCTCGCGACGAGGTTCAGCGACTCCGTGGTGCCGCGCGTGAAGATCAGCGTGTCAACGTCTGCGACGCCGAGGAACTTCGCGATCCGGACCCTGGCATGGTGATACGCCTCGGTCGCCGCCGCCGACAGGCGGTACGCCCCGCGATGCGGGTTCGCGTTCACCGTCTCGTAGTACCGCGTGATCGCGTCGAGGACCACGCGCGGCTTCTGCGTTGTCGCCGCCGAGTCGAGGTAATGGAGGTGCGGTTGCGCGGCGAGCAGCGGAAAATCCGAACGCGGCGCAAGGGACGTCATGCCGGCGAGCTCAGCGTCGCTGACCCGCGTTCGGCTCATCGTCTGGCGGCTCATGAGGCCGACTCGCCGCCGGACTGATCCGTGGTCACGCTGCCTCCCGCGCCATGCAGCGCGGCCCGCATGGCGTGCCAGGCGAGCGAGGCGCACTTCACGCGCAGCGGGAACTTCGACACGCCGGAGAGGGCCTTGAGCGCGCCCAGCTCCGCGGCCTGCGCGCCGGCGCGGCCCGTGACCAGGGCGTGGACATCGTCGAACAGCTTGTCCGCGTCCGCGCGGCTCTTCCCCTTCACGACCTGCGTCATCATGGACGCGCTCGCCTTGCTGATCGCGCAGCCCTGGCCGCGGAACGAGATGTCCGCGACCGACTCGCCGTCCATCCTGAGCCACACGGTGAGCTGGTCGCCACAGAGCGGGTTCACGCCGTCCGCGTGCGCCGTGGCATCTGGCATGTCGCGGAAGTTCTTCGGCCGGCGGTTGTGGTCGAGGATGATGCTCTGGTAGAGCTCTTCGAGTTCGGCCGACATGGTGTTCGCGCGCGGGCGCCGTGCGACCGGCGTGCTAGCGCTGGACCTGGTTGGTGAAACGCTGGAAGGCGATCGCCTCCAGCGCGTCCTTCAGCGAGTCGATCTCCACGGTCTCGAGCACCTCGGCCGCGAACGCGTAGGTCAGTAGCGCGCGCGCAGCATCGGCGCCGATCCCGCGGCTCTTCATGTAGAAGAGGGCGATGGCGTCGAGGCGGCCGACGGTCGCGCCGTGCGTGCACTTCACGTCGTCGGCGAAGATCTCGAGCTGCGGCTTGGTGTCCACCCGCGCCTGGGGCGAGAGCAGCAACGCGTGGTTCGTCTGCTTGCCGTCGGTCTTCTGGGCCTCGGGGTCCACGAAGACCTTGCCGTTGAACACGCCGTGCGAGGCGCCGTCCAGGATGCCCTTGTAGAGCTCGCGACTCGAGCAGTTCGGCGCGATGTGCTCGACGAAGGTCTGGTGGTCCACGTGCTGCGTGCCGTCCACCAGGTACAGGCCGTTCAGGCGCGCCTCGGCGCCCTCACCGGCCAGCTTCGTGTAGATGTTCGTGCGCGACAACGCCGCGCCCGTGGCATACGAGAACGAGTGGAACAGCGAGCCGCGCGACTGGTGCGCCTGCAGCGTCCCGACATGGAACGCCTCGGCGCTTTCGCGCTGCACCTTGTAATGATGCACCCGCGCGCCCTCGCCGATCCGCACCTCGGCGACCGCGTTCGTCAGGTACTCGGCACTGCCGGTCGAGACGAACGACTCGACGATCGCGAGTTCCGCGTTCGCGTCCACCACGACGAGCAGCCGTGGGTGGATCACGCAGCCGGCGGCCGATGCGTCGGCGACGTGGATGATGTGCAGCGGCGCCGGCGCCTTCACGTTCTTCGGTACGCGCACAACAAGCCCGTCATTCACGAATGCCGTGTTGAACGCCGTAAAGGCCTGCTTGTCGAACGCCGCGAGCGAGCCCAGGTGATTCGCGACCCAGTCCGGGCCTTCCGTGAGTGCGTCCGGCAGGGTCGCGACGCGGATGTCCTTGCCGAGCGCGCCGAGCGCGGACAACGCGGAATCGAAGCGGCCGTTCACGAACACGGCGCGCGGCCAGCCGGATTCGCCGGCGGCGAGCGCCAGTGCGTCCGTCACCGATGCCGCACCGGTGCCGACCTTCGGCGTCTTGAACGTGCGCTCCGCGATCGGCGTCACGCTCGTGAAGTGCCAGTCCTCGTTGCGCGTCGTCGGGAAGCCGGTCGCCACGAACTCATCGTGCGCCCGCCGACGAAGGCCGGTGAGCCACGCCGGCGCGCTGCCGCCGGATGCGCTCGCGGCGGCGAACGCGTCCGTGTAGGTCTGCATGCTCGTCTGCATGCTCACGCCGCGTCCATCACCCATTCGTACCCGCGCTGCTCGAGTTCGAGCGCCAGTTCCTTGCCACCCGACTTCACGATCTTGCCGCCCGCGAGCACGTGCACGAAATCGGGCACGATGTAGTTGAGGAGACGCTGGTAGTGGGTCACGACGATCGTGGCGTTGTCGGGGCGCTTGAGCGCGTTCACGCCATCGGCGACGATCCGCAGTGCGTCAATGTCGAGGCCGGAGTCGGTCTCGTCGAGGATCGCGAGCTTCGGCTCCAGCACGGCCATCTGCAGGATCTCGTTGCGCTTCTTCTCGCCGCCCGAAAAGCCCGCGTTCACGGACCGGTGCAGCATCGCGGGGTCCATGTCCACCAACTTGAGCTTCTTCTCCATCAGGTCGAGGAACTCCATCGGGTCCACTTCTTCCTCGCCCTTCGCCTTCCGGATTTCGTTGTACGCGCTCCGGAGGAAGTACGCGTTCGTAACGCCGGGGATCTCGACGGGATACTGGAACGCGAGGAAGACGCCCTGCTGGGCGCGCTCTTCCGGGTCGAGCTCCAGGAGGTCCTGGTTCATGTAGGTGATCGAGCCGCCCGTCACCTCATAACCGGGATGACCCGCGATCACCTGGGCGAGCGTGCTCTTGCCGGAGCCGTTCGGGCCCATGATGGCGTGAACTTCGCCGGGATTCACGGTGAGGCTGATGCCCTTCAGGATGGGCTTGTCGCCGGCGTTGGCGTGAAGGGCTGATATGCTGAGCATGTGAAGGGCTGACACTGCCTGAGCAGGGAAAAGGCGGAAACGACAGATAACTGCGGAGACTGCAACGGCAACTGCAACTGCTCTTCGTTGGAACTGCAACTGCAACGGCGCACTACCCTCGGCGTTCCGGGCGTTGTTCCCCCAAGTCCTTGCCGTATCCGCCTTGATCCGCCGTTTCCGTTGTTTCCCTGCTACAGCCGTAGCAGTTATCCAACGGATCCTTCAAGCGAAATCCCGAGCAACTGCTGCGCCTCGAGCGCAAACTCCATCGGCAGTTCCTTGAAGACCTCGCGACAGAATCCACTCACGATCAACGAAATCGCATGCTCGGCGTTCAGTCCCCGCGCCTTGCAGTAGAAGATCTGGTCCTCACCGATCTTCGACGTGCTCGCCTCGTGCTCCGTCGTCGAGCTGTCGTTCGCGATCTCGATATACGGGAACGTGTGCGCGCCGCACTTGTTGCCGATCAGCATCGAGTCGCACTGCGTGTAGTTGCGCGAGCCCGTTGCCTTGGGGAGCATCTGCACGCGGCCGCGGTACGAGTTCTGCCCTTCGCCCGCGCTGATGCCCTTCGAGATGATCGTGCTCTTCGTGTTCTTGCCGATATGGATCATCTTCGTGCCGGTATCGGCCTGCTGCTTGTTGTTCACGAGCGCGACGCTGTAGAACTCGCCGGTCGAGTTGTCACCCTGCAGGATCACGCTCGGGTACTTCCACGTGATCGCCGAGCCCGTCTCGACCTGCGTCCACGAGATCTTCGAGTTGGTGTGCGCCTTGCCGCGCTTCGTTACGAAGTTGTAGATGCCGCCCACGCCGTCCTTGTCGCCGGCGTACCAGTTCTGGACCGTGCTGTACTTGATCTGCGCGTTGTCCAGCGCGACGAGCTCGACGACCGCCGCGTGCAGCTGGTTCGTCGAGCGCTTCGGCGCCGTGCAGCCTTCGAGGTAGCTCACGTACGCGCCTTCGTCCGCGACGATCAGCGTCCGCTCGAACTGGCCCGTCTCGGCGGCATTGATGCGGAAATACGTCGAGAGCTCGATCGGGCAGCGCACGCCCTTCGGCACATAGCAGAACGAACCGTCGCTGAACACGGCTGAATTCAGCGCGGCGAAGAAGTTGTCGCTGTACGGCACGACGGAGCCGAGGTACTTCTGGATCAGCTCCGGGTAGTTGTGCACGGCCTCGGTGAACGAGCAGAAGACGACGCCATGCTTGGCCAGCTCGTCCTTCATCGTCGTGCCGACGGAGACGGAATCGAAGATCGCGTCCACCGCAACGCCCGCGAGCAACTTCTGCTCGGTGAGCGAGATACCCAGCTTCTTGTAGGTCGCGAGAAGCTCCGGGTCCACTTCGTCGAGCGACTGCAGCGGCTTCACGCTCTTGGGCGCCGAGTAGTAGCGCGCCGCCTGGTAGTTGATCGGGTTGTACTTGACGTTCGGCCAGTGGGGCTCCGTCATCGTCTGCCAGCGGCGAAACGCCTTCAGCCGCCAGTCGAGCAGCCACTCCGGTTCGTTCTTTTTCGACGAGATCAGCCGGATGACATCTTCGTTCAATCCGGGCGCAATCGTGTCGGCTTCGATCTCAGTGACGAAGCCGTACTGATACTCGCGGTTGACCAGTGTTTCGATCGAGGAACCCATGCCGAGTAAAGTAGTCGGGATTGTGAGGTAAATCAATGTGGCCGTTGAGGTTGCGTCATTTCATTGGTCACATTTCTGGCGTCGGATAACCATATGAGCCGCTTTGACTTGGCGTGTTCGGGCCGCGGGTTAACGCCGTGGTGTAGGAAGCGTCAGAGAGAGTGAAGCGCTCACAACGGGCGCCAAGCACCTTGAAGGAGTTATGCAGCGGTTCAATCGGTCGGTTTATCGGAGTCTCATCGTTCTGGGCCTCGTTTCCGCGAGCGCCGTCGGCACGCTTGGCGCACAGGGTGGTGGCCAGCCGCCCGCTCGGCGCCCGCAGGCGCAGCGCACGCCGGCTACGGCGCCGGACAGCACGGTTCGGCGCGGCGGCATGGAAGGCGTGCGCGGTCCGATCGGTGCCCGCCCGCAATACGGGATCATCAACGGCGAACAGCCGATGGGTCGCGGTGGTCGCGGGCAAATGCGGTTCGGCCCGCCGGGCCGGTTCGCGCCTGGCTACATGGCTCCCGGCCAGTATGGGCCCGGCATGCGTGGGCAGATGCGCCCAGGCCCCGAAGCACGCGGCGGAATGGAGGGCTGGTTCGCACCGGGCCGCGGTGTCCGCGGGCAGATGCGCCCGGGCGCTCGCGCGGGGTTCGTCGCCGGCGTGCGAGCTGGCCAGATCCAGCAGCGCCAGCGCGCGCAGTTCGCGCGTCGCGCGGCGGTCGCTGACCGGATTCGGAACCTGACGCCGGAACAGCGTGACGCGATTCGGCTTCATCGTACCGCTGCGCGTGACGAAGCGCGTCGCCTGAATGAAGAAGTGAAGGCGGGCAAGCTCACGGAACGTGAAGCGCGCCATAAGTGGCTCGATTGGCGGCTTGATCACCGCCTGAACATCCGCCCCGACAGCGCTCAGCGCGGTCGCGGCGGTCGCCGCGGGCCGGGGGGTCCCGCGAGCGAAGGGCTCGGCGGCGGCTTCTAACGCGCCACGAGATCCCGAAAACAGCGGCGCGCACCGGTTGGATTACGGTGCGCGCCGTTTGTTGTTCAGGGAGCGGTCGGGCGGGGACGCGGCGCTCAACACCGTCGTCCGCCTGCCAACACCTACTACCTACTACCTACTACCTGTCCCTCACATCGCCAGCTTGATCGAGCTCACGTTCACCTTCGTGATCGTGCCGGCGTCGTTCCCGAACCAGAACTGCTTGGTCTTCGGGTCGAAGAACATGTGACGCACCGTGTTCCGCTCGCCGGGGATGATCGTGTTGCTGAAGAATCGCCCCGACTTCGGGTCGAACCCGACAAGCTTGTTCGGCTGCGACCCTGTCTCGGCCACCCACACGCGGTTTTGGTCGTCAATGATCATCCCATACGGGAGTGAGGCAGCACCGCCAGGGAGCGCCCAGTCAGTCACCTTGCCGGTGGCCGGATCCAGCATGCCGAGTCGACCGCGGCGATAGTCGGTGTAATAGACCTTGTCGTCCGACGTGATGGCGATCCGACGGTTCCGCGTGCTGTCGCTCGCGAGCGGGTAGGTCTTCAGCTCGAACGTCACCGGATCAATCGTCCCGATCATGTTCGTGTTGAACAGGTTGAACCACGGCCGACCTTTCGAGTCCAGCACGATCCCGTACGGATTGGTCGAGCGTGCGCCCTGCGGAAGCGGCGGCTTCACAATCCGGAACTGCTCGGTCTTCACGTTGAAGAATCCGATCGCGTTCGTTTGCTGCGCCGTAAACCACACGTTGCCGTCCTTGTCGAACACCATCGTGTGTGGGTCGCGCACCGTCGAATCGGTCAGCTTGTACACGGTGATCTCGCCGGTCTTCGGATCGATCTTGCCGAGCGTGCCGTTCCGGTTGCCTGTGTACCACACCATGCCCTTGCTGTCCACGAGGCACGTGTGCGGGTTTGTGCCAGGCGCGAGTTGATACTTGCGGAACTCACCCGTCTTCGGGTCTATGCGCGCGACGTAGTTGCCGCTCGGCGCTTCACCGGCCTGTCCGACGAAGAAGATCGCGCCATCCACCGGTGAGACCGACGGGTCGCGCGGCCGGCCCTCACGGCCCCACGGGACGACGTAGTCCTGCATCGGGGGCGCAATCAGGGTGGACTGTGCGCTGATCGCGGCAGGCGCAACGAGGCCTGCGAGAACCAGCGCAAAAGCACGTGTGCGAATCATGGATTCCTCCGGGGAGCGACTCAGACCAACGGTCTAATCTGCCGATACGGAATCCCGCCCGCAAACGCTGCCTAGTCTCGCCAGTTCATGAGCGGCAGCACGCGGTGCGACCGGTTCTCATCAATGATGTTGATCAACCCGATCTGCGCACCGCGCTCGAGCGAACGTGCGTAGTTGACGAGCCCGATCGTGAGTCCGCGCTGCGTGCCTTTGACCATGCTGCCCGCCGCGTTGAGCGACACACCACGGAACGTGCCGTTTGGCTCCACCCGGAGGACGCCGGGCGTGAGGACCAGGCCGCGCACGCGCTCCGCACCGACGCCGATCCCGCCGACCGCAATGCCGTGGATCGAGGAAGCGCCGACGCCGACTCCACCGATCGCGAGCCCGCGCATCGTGCCGCCCACGCCGGCGCCGACGCCGCCGATCAGGATCCCGCGCGCGTCGCCGCCGACGCCGAGGCCCACACCGCCAACGCCGATCCCGCGGAAGTTCCCCCCGATTCCCGCGCCGATCGTTCCGCCGACGAATCCGCGCGCGTTGCCGCCGATGCCGATTCCGACGCCGCCAAGCGCGATGCCCCGGTAGTTGCCGCCGACGCCTGCGCCCACGCCACCGATCAACAGTCCCTTGCCGTCACCACCCGCGCCAACGCCAACTCCGCCAATTGCCGCGCCCCTGAAGTCACCGCCGATGCCGGCACCAATCCCACCGATCACGATTCCTTTCGCGCGACCGCCCGCGCCGGCGCCAACGCCGGCGACGACGATTCCCTCGAGGTCGCCGCCGGCACCCACGCCAACGCCGGCGACGCCAATGCCCTTGAACCGGTCGCCGCTACCGAACCCGATCCCGCCGAGCGCGATGCCGGAGATCTCACGTTCCGCGCCGGCGCCGAACACGCCGAGTGCCAGCCCGCGGATTTCA
Organism: Gemmatimonadota bacterium; assembly: GCA_016874035.1. Taxonomy (GTDB): domain Bacteria; phylum Gemmatimonadota; class Gemmatimonadetes; order Gemmatimonadales; family Gemmatimonadaceae; genus Fen-1231. The sequence goes on along the minus strand of VGVM01000004.1, from coordinate 41,950 downwards.
CTCGCGCCGGTGGCCGGGAGGCCCAGCGCGATGCCGCGCACGCGGCCGCTCATCGGGTCGTGCGGCGTCCACAGCGTGATGTTGATGCCGTCCACACGCCGGAGGTCGCGGTCGCGGAAGTTGATTCGGATGCCCGAGACGTCCGGGTGATTGCCGATCGAGATGCCGTTGCGTGTGCCCTGCGCGGCGGCGCTGCCCGACAGGGCGACGATTGCAGCGGCGAGGCCCGCGATGACGCGGGGCTGAACGATGCGCATGTGTGTCATGTGATTACGCTCGAGGGAACCACTCATAGGACAACACGCGACTTACGGCGGGTTTGAATGGGCGGTTTCGGGCCGCCGGGCCGCCGGGCCGCCGGGCCGCCGGGCCGTCCCGGCGTGACCGCGGTGCGACTGCTGCGCAGCTGCTACGCGACGGCTAACCGATGTCGCCGCGGGTGTCCACGTCGCGCAGCACGCCGCGATCGTGCACGGTCACGCGCGCAGCGCGCTCGCCGTACGCCCGCACCACTTCACGCGCACCACCGCTCGCAACCGTCATGAGCTCACGCCACGTGTCGCGATGGAAGTACACCGGGTGGCCGCGCTCTCCCTCGAACTCCGGCGCAACGATTGGCGCCTCGGTCCGCCGCGCACCGTCGAGAATCGCGAGCACGGCCTCGAGTGTGACGAACGGATGGTCCACCGGCCACACGACAACGCCGACGAGCGGCACGTTCGCGAGCTGCGCCAGCCCTAGGCGCAAACTCACGACCTGCTCGCCCTCGGCGTTTGCGTTTTCGACCTTGATCGTTCCCGCCGGCGTTGCGATGCCCGGCGGCAGCACGCAGACGATGGGCGCGAGCCCTGCGTCGCCAGCTGTCGCGCATATCGCATCCACGAAACGCCGACCGTCGGGGAGCAACGCACCCGCCTTCGGCTCGCCGTACCGCTTACCTGCGCCGGCGCCCATGACAACCGCCCCGACCGGGAACGTGGTCGCGCGCGCCATCAACCCTGCGAGAGCGTGAGCATCGCGCGAGAGAGCAGCGCAGCGGCCTGCTGCAGCTTGTAGCCGTTCTTCGACAGCGGCCGCGCGTCGTGCAGCGCACGATCCGCGAGCGCATCCGCGCTGTCGGCGTCGAGCGCGCCGCTCGCGACGTCCTCCTCCACCGAAGCGTTCACCCGCCACGGCCCAGGCGCCACGCCGCCGAGTACCAGGCGCACGCTGCCATCAACGCGACGCGCGGCTGCAAGAGAAACCGTCGCGAAGTCCCACGCCGCGCGCTGCATCAACTTGGTGAACTGCTGGGCGCCGCCCGCGGCCGCAGGCGGAATCTCGACGCGCACGATGACCTCCCCGCGGTCGAGCGACAACTCGGCGTGCGGGTCCGATGCGGCGTTCGCGAATGCGGAATCCAGCGGACGGCTGCGTTCCCCGTTCGGACCAAACGTCACGAGCGTCGCATCGAGCGCGACCAGCGCGACCGCGAGGTCCGACGGATGTGCCGCGTGGCAGGGGCCCGCGCCGAGGATCGCGTGATATTGGTTTTCGCCCTCAGTCGCGGGACAGCCCGCGCCGCCGTTCTTCAGGCAGGGAATGCGGGAGCGCAGGTACCAACAGCGCGGCCGCTGCGCGAGGTTGCCGCCGAGCGTGCCCATCTCGCGGAGCGCAGGCGTCCCGACCGCCGCGGCTGCATCGGCGAGCAGCCGGTAGCGGTCAACAATCAATGAATGCCGGGCGAGGTCGTCGAGCCGGACGGCCGCGCCGAGACGTGCGACGTGGTCGCCAAGCTCCACGGCGCCCATCTCCGCGATGTGCGACGTCGCGGCGAGCCCGCTCGCGCGCCCGATCCCCGACTCGAGGGCGACCAGGAGATCGGTCCCGCCGCCGAGCGGCGCCGCACCACCCGCGGCGGCACCGGCGAGTTCGGCAAGAGTCGTGGGCGCGGCAACTGTGAACATGGGCGCGGGACAAGGTACGGGCACTACGGCAAAACCGCGAGTGGCTAAATGTATCGACAGATAAATACATTATACTCAGTAGATTTATTTAGCTTTGAGCGTCGTGCGTGAATCAGTGCCAATGACTGGATCACGTCCGAGACCAGATTCATACCAGGCAGCACAACTGCTGTTAATAATCACAATAAAAGCCATAGATTTATTTAGTGACTACCTATGAGCGCGACCTAGCTCTTACTTCGCTCGCGCGCCTGGATTCCGCGGTCGAATCCCATGGACGGTCGTGGGGCGAGGCGCTCATCCTCCGGCTCGCGAAACAGTCATCCCCAGCCGGAACCGGCCTTGCCGCGCTGCTAGGGCTTTCCGCTCCAGCGCCGGTCTTCCACGCGTTGCTCGCGGCTCGCCATCCGTCGCTCCCCGCGGACCTGGCCATCCGCGCCGTACTCGACTCTGCTGGGGCTCCGAAACCGCAAACCCAGGTGCTCGGTCCCGCGCTCGCCAAGCTGTATAGAGACGTCGGCCCACATTCGCTCGACGTTTCGCTCGTCGCGCGCACCGCCGCGCACGCCGGAGCGGTGTTCCGCGCAGAACACGCGGGCGAGAACAGGGGTGGTGCCGCGGCGATCGCTTCGGCGGCGGCCCTGGTCGCCGTCGGCGCAGTCTGGCTTCCCTGGGTTACCGTCGCTCGCGACTCGCCGGGCCTGAGGGCCGCGGCCGTGCAGCTTGAGCGCTCCGGGGACGACGCACACTGGGTGGCTGCCTGGTGCGACGCACTCGCGCGCGCGGCCGCGTCGGCCGAGCGGGCGGTGCGGGCGGCCGCACGGGATCACGAGCGGACGGTTCGCGAAGTCGGCGCGACCCACCGCGTGGGCGCAACCGATGCAGCCGTGCTCTCGCACTTCGCCGGGGCCCTTACGGCCGGTGTCGCCGACGTCGTCGGTGCGACGGGGCTTTCCCAGCCGACGGTCGGGACAAGCCTCGACCGGCTGACCGACTCCGGGGCATTGATCGAGTTGACGGGTCGCCGACGCGACCGCGTGTGGATGTCGCGCCTGCACCGGGAGATCGCCGAGTCTCCCTGAGCGGCGGCTGCTGGTGGCGGTCCGCGAGCCCGCCGCCGTGACAAAGGGGCTGCCGGGGTCGTGTAGGTGATGTGAAGCTCCGCCTACAGGCTATCGGGACCGTGACGGCGCTGGTTGCCACCTACCTGGCCTGCGCGCCCGTTCCGCCCGCCGTCGCGCCCGTCCCCGCCGGGCCCCCCACCGAGCGCCTGCCGGAGATCGCAGCTGAGTCGTCGGCGCCGATGCTCGACGGCCCTGTCCCGACGGACCTGACCCGCGACATCGCCAGGCTCAGGGAGTCCGGACTTCTCGTGCCGGTTCGCGGCGTCCGCGCCCAAGGCGTCGAAGACTCGTTTGACGCGCCACGCGACGGCTCGCGGCGCCACGATGCCGTGGATATCCTCGCTCCCCGTGGGACGGCGGTCATTGCGGCGGCGCCGGGGATCGTACTCCGCGTGGGCACCAACACACTCGGCGGCAACGTCGTTTGGGTCGGCGATTCGGCGACGCGGATCGTGTACTACTACGCCCACCTGCAGGGGTTCGCCCCAAGCATGCGCGCGAAACGCGAAGTCGCCCGCGGCGACGTGATCGGGTACGTCGGGACGACCGGCAACGCGCCGGCCAACGTCCCCCATTTGCACTTTCAGGTATTGCGCACGACCGACTGGGCCCGGTGGTGGACCGGAACGCCGATCAACCCGCGGCCGTTCCTGGTTGACCTCGAGGTCGCCGAGTTGGCGCGCGTGCTATTTGCGGCGGCTGTCGCCGCTGGAGACCGGGAATGACCATGCGAGGGAAGGACCGTGCGGCGCTCCGCTCGGAAGCCAATGGCCTGCAGGCGAGCGTCCATGTGGGGCACCAAGGGCTGGCGCCCAACGTGATCCAGATGCTCGATGACAGCCTGCGGACGCGCGAACTGGTGAAGGTCCAGCTCTCAAAGCACAGCGACAAGACGCCCAAGGTGCTGGCCGGCGAACTCGCGGCGGCCACGGCGTCCGACGTCGTGCAGGTGATCGGACGCACGGCCACGTTCTACCGGGAAAACCCGGAGATCGAGCGCAAGGACGGTACGCCGCCCTGGCGGCGGTAGTTCAACCGCGGAAAGTCAACCGCGGAAAGTCAGCTCAGGGCCGTACGCGCTGGAACGCGATATCCCAAACGCGGGATGAACCGGAGTGCATTTCCGTGACGGCGCCGCGCGCGTCGCGCGTGAACCAGACTGAGCCAAGCGTTCCGCCGCCGGTGAAGCCGTCCGGGTACACGGGAGTCAGGGTTCCCTTGAGCGCGCCCCGAACCGACGCGACGAGTCGGTCGCCCTCGACGGTGAGGGTCCACACGGCCGGAATCTCGTCGGAGCGGTAGCGGCCGGCGAAGGCGGCCAACTGCGCCGGTGTCGGCTTCCACTGCTCCTTCGCCACCAGCGTGAACGGTACGGAGTCGGAGTCGGCGGCGAGGGCCCGGTACCCGCGGGCATTGCCGTCCGGGCCGAAGTCCACCAGCGCTCGATTGTTGCCGATCATCCAACCGCCGTCACGGAGCTTCCGCACCGGCGCGCCGGCAAACCCAGCTCCTGTACCGACCGGTTGGATCTCGTGGGTCCGGGCGTTCCGATAAATCCCGGCAATCTTCGCGACCTCGCCGGCCTCCGCCGCAACCGTGTCTGCCGAAGCGACGGGCGCGAGGCTGGGGACCAATGCCTCGACGAGCGAGCGAGTGAACTGCGTGGCTGGCGCGCCGGCCGCGTTGCAGAGCACCGCGATCGAAAGCTGCTGTCCCGGATAACGCGCGAGATAGGTGCTGTATCCACCGGTCGATCCCGAGTGCGCGATCTCATCCACGCCACGGAACTTCGACACAGTCACCCCTCGCGCGTACGAGATTGTTCGTCCGCTCGTAAGGACTGCCCGGGTCGTGAGCCCATCCACAATCTCCGAACTGACAAGGTTTTTCTTGTCAAGTTCATCGTTCCAGCGGAGCCAGTCGGCGACCGTCGTCAGCAGGCCACCAGGGCCGTGCACGTTTTCGAACGGCATCTCGAGCGACCAGCCACGCGGCGCGTTTGCCGCGCGCGAATACGCCTGCGCACGGCCGGGAACGATCTCGGTGAAGTCGTCCCGCCAGTGCGTGTCGCGGAGTCCAAGCGGCCGGAAGATGCGCTCGTTCGAGAACTGCACGAATGACATGCCACTCACCCGCTCGACGATGGTCGGGAGAAGCGCGAAGCCGGAGTTTGTGTAGGAGTAGTGGTCGCCAACGGGGTAGTTGAGCGACTTCTGGGCGAAGACCGTTTCGAGCAGGTCCTGCTGGGTGTGAACGCGGGTGGTGCGCGGCCATCCGGCGAGCGCGACCAGGTTGCTCCACTCGCGGAGCCCACTCGTGTGCGAAAGCAGGTGGCGAACCAACAGCGGCCGTGGGTACTCCGGCAGCTCAGGGATGTGTTTCCGGACCGGGTCATCGAGCGAGAGCTTGCCGTCGCGCACGAGCATCAGGATCGCCGTGGCCGTGAACTGCTTGGCGACCGACCCCGACTCGAAGATCGTACCAGCCGAAATCGGGACGCCGGCTTCGAGGTTGGCCATCCCATAGCCCTTCAGCAGCAGGTCGCGGCCGGCTTGCCGGACGCCAACCGCGCAGCCTGGGGTGTGCGTGGAGTTGAACTGCGCGAAGATCCTGTCGGCCTGCGACTCAAGTGTGGCCGGAGGGCCGGCGGCCCCGCGGCCGCCGCGCTGGGCCAGCGCCGTGTCCGCGAGCGCGATGAGGGCAACAGCGCAGGCAAGCATTTCAAGAAGCGGCCGGATCATTCGTCGCACGGTTCCCCCCAAGGAGTCGAGCCTTACACCTCGCCCGCGGCGGCGAGCACCCGCCACGGCGTCAACGGAATCTCGTGAAGCTCTGCACCGATTGCATCCGCCACGGCTGCGGCGATCGCCGGCGCAGTCGGGATAATCGGCGGCTCGGCCAACCCGCGGGCACCCGTGTGGTTGGCCGCGGCGTCCGCCTGGCCGACGCAGAACGCGTCGATCACCGGGGTGTCAGCAATCGTCGGGATCCGGTAATCGTGCAGGTCCGGGTTCAACTGGAGGCCGGTCGCTGGGTCGAGCACCCGCTCCTCGAACATCCCGTAGCCGAGCCCCTGGATGATCCCGCCCTCCAACTGGCTTTCCGCGAGCGTCGGGTTGAGGATGCGGCCGGCGTCGTGCGCCGCGACGATGCGCACCACCCTCACCACACCGGTGCGCGTGTCCACCTCGACTTCCGCGAACTGCGCGCCGAACGTCGCGACGCTCACATCGAGCGGGTTCGGGCCTCGCGTGCCTCGTCCGATGATCATGACGTCGCCGAGCTCCTTCGTGACCTCGGCAAACGTCATCGAGCGGTCGGTTCCGCGGACGCATACGGTCGAGTTGCGGGTCTCGAGCTTTCCGAGTGGAACGCCGAGCATCGGTGCCGCGGCGTCGAGCAGCATGCGCCGTGCGTCCTCTGCGGCCATGCGCGCGGCCGGGGCGACGGAAGGAGTGGTCATCGAACCCCACGAGTTTCCCGTGTAGGGAAGCGAGCCGGTGTCGCCGATCACGGTGTGCACGTCGGAGAGCCTGGCGCCCATGGCATCGGCAACCACTTGGCTGAGGATCGTTCGTGCGCCGGTGCCCAGGTCCTGGGTTCCCGTGAGCAGGTCAATCGAGGCGTCGGCGTTGATGCGTACGTGCGCATAGGCCGGCGGGCCGCCGCCGGTGGGCCAGATCTGCGCAGCCATGCCAAACCCGCGGCGAACTTGCGCGCGCGACGCCGCGGGGCCGCGGCGCGAGTCGCGGGTGTCCCAGCCGAACCGCGCCGCGGCTTGTTCGTAGCACTCGAGCAGCGCATTGCCCGACCACGGACGTTTCTTGCGTGGGTCGGTCTTGGCGTAGTTGCGCCGCCGGAGTGCCAGCGGGTCCATGCCGAGTTTGGCCGCGAGTGCGTTTATTGCGCCTTCCAGCGCAAAGGCGCCCTCGGCATACCCCGGCGCACGGAACGCCTGCATCGCGCTCGCGTTCACATACGCAAACGTCTCTTCCGTGCGCACGTTCGGGCACGCGTACAACTCGTGATAGAGTTGCCCGGGGCCGCCCTCCCAGCCGCCAACGCCGAGCGGGATGTCCGCGCTGAGCGAGATCGCGGTCAGCGTACCGTTCCGTTTCGCGCCGATCGTCACGCGCTGCGTCGTCGCGGGCCGATTGCCCGAATCCGACTGTTCGGCCTTCCGGCTGTTCACGCAGCGCACCGGGCGCCCCGTGCGCCGCGCGAAGATCGCCGCGACAAAGGTGTGCGGCCCGGCTCCGTTCTTCGCGCCGAAGCCGCCGCCCATGTATTGCTTGATCACGCGCACGCGTGACTGCGGCAGTTCGAGGCCCTCGGCGAGCTGTTCGCGCGTGCGGAAGATGCCCTGCGTGGATTCCCAGACGACGAGCTGGTCGCCCTGCCATTCGGCGACGGCGCCATGCGGTTCGATCGCCGAGTGGAGCTGCACGGGCGTGCGGTACTCGCGTTCGATCACGACGTCCGCCCGGGCGAGCCCCCGTGCGAGGTTGCCGCGCGCGTTCACGACCGGCGAGCCCTCGGCGACGTTGCCTTTGCTGCGCACCAACGGTGCGTCCGGCGCCGTGGCGGCTTCGAACGTGGCGGCGAACGGGGCGGTCTCGATCTTGGCCCGCAGCGCGCGGATCCCGGCGGTGACCGCGTGCAGCGACTCGGCGCAAACGGCGGCGATCGGCTGGCCGGCGTACGTGACCTTGCGCGGGAAGAGTCGCGTTTTCGCCGGTGCATCGCCGGGACCGATCACGTCGATCACGCCCCGAATCTTGCGCGCGGCGTCCACGTCAACCGAAACGAGCGTCCCGCGTGCGACCCAGGACCGGAGGATGATGGCGTGCAGCATGCCGGGCCGGGCGATGTCGGCCGTGTACTTGGCCTGACCCGTGACTTTCTCGCCGGCGTCCACGCGCACGGCTCGCGTGCCTACGGTTTCGAGTGCCGTGTCGGGCCCCCATGGGGTGGGCTCGAACGCCGGAATCTCCACGACGCGGGTTTCGGTGCGGCCTTCGACTTCGACGATCGTCTTGATGAAGCCCTTCCGCGGGGCGGGGCTCGCCTTCTTTCGTGGCATCGTCAACGAGCCGGCGCGGCGAACTCGCCGCGCGCGACCGCCTGGATCGCGGTGATGATCTTCGGGTAGGTTCCGCAGCGGCAGAGGTTCCCGCTCATGCCGACCTTGATCTCGTTCTCCGTCGGGTTCGCGTTCCGCTCGAGCAGGCGCGTCGCGGCGATCAGCTGGCCCGGCGTGCAGTAGCCGCACTGGGCCGCGTCATGCGCGATGAACGCGCGCTGCAGCGGCGCCAGCGTTTCGCCCGTTGCGAGGCCCTCGACCGTGGTCACGGCCGCGCCGTCACAGGCCTCGGTCAGCGCCAGGCAGGCGTAGGTGAGGCGCCCGTCCACGAGCACGCTGCAGGCCCCACATTCGCCGTGGCCGCAGCCGAACTTGGTGCCGGTCAGGTGCAGGCGTTCGGTGACGGTTGTCAGCAGGCGTTCGCCCGGCTCCGGCGACACCTCCGCCGCGCGTCCGTTGACCGTGAGCCGCATGGGGGGCTGCATAGGCCTGAAGATGGCGCACGGGCCTGTGCCCGGGAATAGATTTCCCCGGCATTCGCGTGATACCGAATACGCGGCGGACTGATCGAGGAACCTGATGCCGTATGTGATCACAGAGGCCTGCAAGGGCACCAAGGACAAGTCGTGTGTGGACGTCTGCCCCGTGGATTGCATCTACGAAGGGCCGGAAATGCTTTACATCCACCCCGACGAGTGCATTGACTGTGGCGCCTGTGAGCCGGAGTGCCCGGTGACCGCCATCTTCCCCGAGGAGGACGTGCCGGCGGCGCAGAAGCAGTACATCCAGATCAACAAGGAAGTCTTCACGTCTCCGACGCCGCCAGGGCGGCTGACGCGCTAAGTGGCGGGCGCGGCGAATCGTCCCGCGCCCCGGATTGCCGCAGGGCAGAAAGCCGCGGAGTACCTCGACACGGACCCCGCGGTCGGCGCGTTCTTCGACCGAACCGGGAAGCCCGAGCGCGTGGCGCTCGACACCGAGGGCGCAAGTTTCCATCGGTTCGTGGATCGGATCTACCTGATCCAGATCTCGACGCCGCGCGACCACGCGATCATTGACCCGCTGCCCGTGGCGGCGCCGAGCCAGCTCGGCGCGTGGATCCAGGACCCAAGCGTCGAGGTGGTATTTCACGACGCGGACTACGACCTACGGCTTTTCGCGCAGGACTATGGCTGGAAGGCGCGCAATGTGTTCGACACGAGGGTGGCGGCGCAGCTGCTCGGCGTGAACGCGTTTGGGCTTGCCGCACTGCTCGAATCGCACTTCGGGGTCAAGCTGAACAAGAAGCACCAGCGCGCGGACTGGTCCATGCGGCCGCTGACGGACGACATGCTCGACTACGCGGCGCAGGACACGATGCACCTGCTGGCGCTGCGCGACCGCATGGCGGACGCGCTGCGGAAGAAGGAGCGCTGGTCCTGGGCGCGCGAGGAGTTCGACCGGCTCGAAGGCATTCGCTGGAGCGACGAGGACGCGGCGTTCGCATTCCTTCGGATCAAGGGTGCCCGCGACCTCACGCGGCGTGAGCTCGCGGTCTTTCGCGAGCTCGTGCAGTGGCGGGATTCGGTGGCGAAGGAGATCGACAAGGCGACGTTCCGCGTCGTCGGGAACGAGGTGCTGCTCGAGGCGTCGAAAGCGCCGCCTGCCGATCGTGCCGCGCTGCTGCGCATCAAGGGCATGCCGCGCGGGATCGGCGAACGCCGAGGCGGTGAGATGCTCGATGCGATCCGCCGCGGCCTGGCCGTTCCGGAATCGGAATTGCCGCGGTTCCCCAAGGCGAAGCGGTGGGCGCGAGATCCCGATTTCGACGCCAAGGTTGCCGCGATCAAGTCGGTGCGCGACGCGGCGGCGAAGCGACTTGAGCTCGACCCCGGCGTGCTCTGCTCACGCGATCGGATGGAAGCGGTGGCTCGGCTGCTGCCGCGCGCCGTCGAGGAGCTGTCGGCGGTTGAGGGGCTCCGGCGCTGGCAGATCGCCGAACTTGGGTCCGGGTTTGTGAAGGCGCTCCGCGGGTACAAGCCGGTCGGGCAAGGCGGAGAAAAGGACGCCGCTTCCGACGACAGCCCGTACCTGAGTCAGTAACTCGTTGTTTCTTGACAACATAGGACAGAAGTGTCATATATGGAGGCGTATATGGAGGTTCTATGGACCTGCGCGTCAAGACCACGATACTGCTGACCACTGAAATGCACGATCAGCTGACACGGCTGGCCGAGCGGCAACACACGAGCCTGGGTGCGCTCGTGCGCGAGGCATGCGCCGAGCAGTACGGGATTGGAGATACGGGAATCCGTGTAAGCGCGGTCCACGCGCTGGGCGCGATGTCGCTGCCGGTCGGGTCGGTGAGCGCCATGAAGGCTGAGTCGGTCACACCGCCGGAGAAGCTCGCTCCGTGAAACTGGTGGACACGAACATCCTGATGTACGCCGCCGGCGAGGAGCACGCCAACAAGGCCGCGTCCGTGGCGCTCCTCGAGCGCATCGCACGCGGCCAGGACGACGCGACGATAGACGCGGAAGTGCTGCAGGAGGTGCTGCACCGTTACCGAGCGATCGGCCGGTGGGCCGAAGGCAAACGCGTGTACGATATGGCGCGAGTGATCTTTCCGGTCGTGCTCCCGATCACCGTGAAAGTGATGGATCGCGCGCGACTCGTCATGGACCGGCGCATGGGCATGATGGCGCGGGATGCGCTACACGCGGCCGTCGTGCTCACCGAGAAGCTCGATGGGATCTATAGCTACGACACCGACCTGGATGGGATACCGGGGGTGGAGCGCTTGGTACCCGGCGCGTAGCGAGAGTTCGCGGCGCTGTCAGCGGGTGAAAGCAACGAAAAATCAGCGACGGAGAGTTCGTCGCTCTCTCCCCGCTAGAACCCCAAGTACGCCCTCACCCGGGGCTCAATCCGCTCGGGACTCCACGGCGGCGACCACACGAGGTTGAGGTTCACCGCGCCCACGCCGGCCAGCGTCTTGAGCTGATCCTCGGCGTCCTTCATGATCTCGGGGCCGCTCGGGCACGCAGGCGTCGTGAGACTCATGTCCACGAACACGTCCGCCCCCTCGACTCGCACGTCGTAGATCAACCCCATGTCAACGATGTTGAGGTTGACCTCGGGGTCCTTCACGCGACGGAGGGCGAGCTTGACCAGATCCGGCGTGATGCCGCCGGCTGCGTCGCCTTCGATGGTGGATGTTGGGGACGGCGATGACTGATCGGACACGCCGACCAATTTAGCGCTTTACGACAGATTTGCTCGGGATTGACGCCTTGGTCGGGGCAGACTTGGCGGCGGGCACCCGCTGTGCCGGCGACGGCGCCTTGGACTGCCGAACCCGGGCCCGGCGGTACGGCTTGTTCCAGTCCTGCTGGATGTCGGTGCGGAACGAAGCCGGGAGGACCGGGATCGCATGCGGTTCGTCGAGCACGGCGAGCGCCGCCGCGTCGGCAACGTCGGCGCGGACGTCCGCGATCACAACCGCAGGCCGGCGAACGCGCGCGGCGTGGACTCGGTTTGTCAGCAGCACGACGAACATCTCTCGCTCGGGGTCGATCCAGAGCGACGTGCCCGTGTAGCCGGTGTGGCCGAAGGCGCGCCGTCCGAGGAACTGCCCAGCGCCGTGCTCACCGTTCCCGACCTCCCACCCAAGCGCGCGCGCGTCACGGACATGCTCGGTGAAGAGCCGGACGGTCGAATCCGCGATCAAGCGCACTCCGCCGATCTGCCCACCGTTGAGCATCATTTGAGCAAACACGGCGAGATCGAGCGCCGAGCTGAACAGGCCCGCGTGGCCTGCAACCCCGCCAAGCGCGAACGCGTTTTCGTCGTGGACCTCGCCACGAACGGGATATCCGCGCGGCGGGTGCTGCTCGGTCGGCGCGATCCGGTACTTCAACGAATCGGCGGGCCGGAACATCGTGTTGCGCATGCCGAGCGGCGTGAACACTTCCCGCTTCAGGAAGCGGTCGATCGGTTCGCCGGCCGCGCGTTCGACCACCCAGCCGAGCACATCGGCGCCAAGGTCGGAGTAGATCATCATGCGGCCCGGTGTGTACGCGAGCCGCGTCTCGAGCACGAGCCGTTTCGCGGCCGCGGGGGTCTTTGCCTTCCTCCACAGCTCGCGGCCGGCGGGCAATCCGCTCCGGTGGGAGAGGAGCATGCGCACCGTCACGTCGCCCTTCTTGCCGCCCGTGAACTCGGGCAGGTAGCGCTGGACCTTTGCGTCGAGGTCGAGCTTGCCGCGGTCGTACAGGATCATCGCGGCGGTCGTCGTCCCGACGACCTTGGTGAGCGACGCCACGTCGTAGATGCTCTCGTCGGGCGCAACGGGGCGCGCCGTCGTGCCCCAGGCCAAGGCCCCAAACCCCTGCTCGTACACGATGGCGCCCTTCCGGCCCACGATGACGGCGGCACCCGGGTAGCCCCCGGCCCAGATGCCGCGGCGCACCACCCGATCAATGATCTCGAGGCGGTCCGCCGACATCCCGACCTCGGCCGGCTGCCGGACCCGGAGTTCGTTGTCCGGCGAAGTAACCGGGCGCAGTGGCACGGCCGGCCCGGCAAGGGCCATTCCGACGGCAGGGAGGAAGAGGTGGAGGTGCATGCCTATCATTGAGGTACGGCCACTGGGCCTTACAAGTCAAGACGAGCCGCCGTTGGAGGCGGAAACCAATTTGGGACGCCGAGTGCCTAATTAGCCGGATCCGATGACCCCTACCGACCAGATCACGATCCGTCGCGCCATCAACGGCGACGAGGCCGCGCTGCGAGCCATTTGGACGCAGCACGCGCCGCGCATTGACGCGGTCGTGCGACGGTTGGTGGGCGACCCGGATCTCGCGGCCGACGTGGCACAGGAAGTCTGGATCCAGATCTTCCGCGCGCTGCCGACCTACCGCGGCGAGTCGCAGTTCTCGACGTGGACGCACCGGATCGCCGTCAACCGGACGCTGAATGCGCTCCGATCGCTGCGGCGGATCGGGAAGTCCGAGGTCGAGATCGAGGAGCATACGGCCATGGTGGACCACCAGGGCGACCGTACGCTGCTCGCGCAAACGATCGACGAGGCCGTCCAGAAGTTGGCGCCGGGAGCGCGCGCCGTATTCGTGCTCCACGACGTCGAGGGGTACACGCACGAGGAGATCGCCGAGGAACTCGGAATCACCTCAGGCGGGTCGAAGTCGCAGTTGTTCAAGGCACGCGCGAAGTTGCGCCGACTGCTCGCGCACCTGGTGGATGTCCCATCAGGCATTGAGTCGGCAAGGGAACAGGCATCCGATGTCGCATCTCTCTCCTGAACGTCTCGCCGCACTCGCGGACGACACGCCGACGCCGATCGAGGCGCAGCATGTCACGACGTGCGCGGCCTGCAGCGCGGAAATCGCCGCGCAGCGCCGACTGTCGCGGCTTGCCGTGACGGCCAGCATGAGCTTTGACCCTCCGGTCTCGCGGTTTGACGCGCTGCTCCCGCGGTTGCGCGCCGAAGGCCTTGCGGCCACTCCGGACCGCGGCGCGATCGCGCGGCGCTGGGGACTTCGCGCCGCGACGGCGATCGGGTTCGTCGCGCTTGGCGCGCTGGCGGGGCGCTGGAGCGCGGGCGGAAGGATCGAGGGCGCATTCGCCGGGGTGCCGTCGCTGCGTGGCAACGGCGGGATCACGGGCGTCTCGGCCCCTGTCCCGAACTTCCGTTCGCAGGACGAAGCCATGCAGGCGATGATGGCCTCGCAGCAGGCGTACGAAAACGCGGCGACGTTCCTCGCGGCGCAGGACACATCGCAGCGGTTCATCGGCCTCAACTCGGATGCGTATCGGACGCGGCTGGCGGCGCTCGACGAGATGACCGCCGCGTCACGCGCGGCGCTGTACCGCGCCCCGCAGGATCCGCTCCTCAATCAGTACTACCTGGCGTTCCAGTCGGCGCGCGAGCAGACGCTGCGCGAGCTCGTGGCCACGCTGCCGGCGTCGCGGCAGGTGGGGAGGTACTAGCATGCGACTGCCACTACAAGAAAAGTGTTGGGTTACCGGTTACCGGTTGCCGGTTTGGGTGACTGCGCTGGTGGGGCTGGGTTTGGCCTCGGTGGCCAGCGCGGCGGCGGCGCAGGGTTCGGCCGGCCGCGTGGTCATCAAGCGGTCGCTGTCGGATTCCGGTGGGCGCGACACGGTCAACGTCATGTCCATCACGGTTGCGCCGGAGGAGATCCTCCGCATGATCGGCGAACTGATGGCGTCGAGGCAGGTTGAGGAACGCGTGGTGGCGTCCCTGCGGTCCGCGTCGCGCGCGGATGCCGAACGGCTGCGAGAGCTGAACTTACAGTTGTCGTCCATTGCACGACGAAACGCTGGCCTGGCGTCGGCGATCCGGTTGCAGTGCTCGAAGGACATGGATCAGCCCGCCGGTTACCTCGGCGTGAACTTCGAAGGGATCGAGATGCGAAAGTCGGGCGCTGGGCCGATGCTCTACTTCCTCGGGGACCGGCCGACGATCGTTTCGGTGGAGCCGGGGTCGCCCGCGGAGCGCGCGGGGCTTTCCGCGCACGACGAAGTGGTGGCGATCGCGGGCAACGATGCGCGCAGGCCATTCGCGCTGGGCGAGATCCTGAAGCCGGGCGCGCGGGTAGCGGTGCGGGTGAACCGCGACGGCCAGGTGCGCGAGCACACCGTAGTCGTGGCGAAGCGCCCGGACGACTACGGATCGCCGTGCAGGGGCCTCGATGAGGTGATCAGCTTCGAGCGCACGGCTCCGCAGGCGGCGTGGGCGCGCCAGCGCGCCGAGGCGGTTGCTCGTGAGCCGGAGCGCAGGGTCGTGGTCGGCCAGGCACCTCTGGGCGGCTCGTTTGGCTACTCGTTCGTCACGCCGTTCCCGACGTCCGGCGCGAACATGGTCGGCGGCGCGTCGTTCCTCGCCATTGACCAGGAATGGCGCGAGACCCTTGGCGCCGACCGCGGATTGCTGGTGCTCTCGGTGCTGCCGGGCACGCCCGCGCAGTCCGCCGGGCTCCGGAAGGGCGATGTCGTGCTGAGCAGTGGTGACGACGTCATCGGCACCGCGACGGTATTGCGGCGGCTGGTGGCGAACGCGGGCGCGGCCGGCGTCACCTTGAAGGTGATGCGGGGGCGCGACCCCAAGCCGGTCACCGTCACGCTCAAGGCGTCAGAGCGCTAGGCGGCGGGTTCACCGGACCCGGCGGGAGGCGGTACACGAGGTTCGCCGTGCGCAGGTCCGTTGGCGACAGGACGAGTGTTTCGATACGCGGCGACATGATGTCCGCGGGATCGTTCGAGTGGTCGAGTCCGATGAGGTGGCCGACCTCGTGGACGACGATGGCGCGAACCGCCTGCTTGTCGTACACCTCGCCGCTCGCTGAGTGGAGACCGATCTCCATGTCGGCGCCGACAATCCACCAGTTCACGTCGCGCGCCCAGTAGGTCTTGCCAGCGGCGCCGTCCCCGAAGTTGTGCTTCCAGAGCACGCGGACTTCGGCGGCCGCTGAATCGTCGGTGAACAGGAAGCGCACCGGGATTCCCGCGCTCGACCACACATAGAGGGCGTCGCGTGCGATGTTGGGGAAGTCCGGCCACCAGTCTTGAACGGCCGGCTTCTTGTCGATCCAGACCAGGATCGGATTCGCGCGACGGTCCACCCATCGCGCGATGTTGTTGCCGCGGGCGCGAAGGATGTTGTCGATGTACGTGACGCCTCGCCCGTCGGCAATGGCCTGCGCGATCGCGCGATAGTCCTTGGGGGGCGGCGGGGGCAGGTTCGACCGCCGCACGGTGACGAGGTCACCCTCCTGCGTGGTCAGCGTCACGACGCCCGGCGAGTCCGCGACCGTCGTATCCCGGGTCCCGCCGCCGCCGCGTTTCGCGGCCTGCCGTCCGGCCTGCGTCCCGACAAACACGACGAACGCCAGGACGACGCCACCGAGGATCACGACGGGACGATTCACCATGTGCGCGGCTCAGGCGCCCTGGTCGGGCGCATCGAGGAATGACTCGACATGCGAGAAAAACTCGCGTGGTTGCTCCCAAAACGGCATGTGTCCGGCGTCCGCGATTTCCCGCACCGAGGAACGCCGGATCCGGTTCGCCGTGCTGACGGCGTTCGCCGGCGAGATCGGGTCTTCGCGTCCGTGCACGAGGAGTGTGGAGGCCGCGATCTTCGCGACGTCGGCCGTCCAGTCGTACCCCTCGCGCCGCAACCTTGCCGCAACCGATGCGCCGGTCTGGCTGGTCTCGCGTGGCGGCGCGAACGCCGTCGCCATCTCGCGGTCCACGAACCACGCCGGGTAGATCGCGCGTGAATACTCGGCATGGGTATCCGGATTGTCGTCGTGCAGGAGTCGCGGGTCAAGTGAAGCGAGGATCGCGCGCTCGCGGCCGTCCAGGCGGGCGAGCGCGGCGTCATGCAGGCCGGGAACCCAGTCGCCTGTCGAGCCGACGGCGTCAACCAACACGAGGCGTCGGACCGCAGTGATGTCGCGTGCCGCCGCCAGCATGGCGATGCCGCCGCCCCAAGAGTGACCCAGGATGTCATAGCGGGCCAGTCCCAACGCTTCGCGGAGTGCTACGAGGTCGCCCGCATCGAACTCGATCCGCGATTGCCGAGGGCCCGGCGCCGGCGACGAGGCCCCGCGCCCGCGCTGGTCGTAGAGGATGACTTGCCGGCGCGCCGCGAGCGGTGAGAGGGCGGGCCAGAGCAACGCGTGACTGTACAACATCCCGCCGTTGACACAGATCAGCGGCACGGCGCCCGGGACAGCGGGCGTATGAAACACCGCGAACGCCAGCCCGCGCGCCTGCACGGTCTGGCGGGTAAGCCGGGGCGAACGCGGCCGCGTCTTTCGGAACGCGGCGTACCGCTCGCGCGCGGAGTGCGTCGTGCCTCTGCTCACGCCCGACCCGGCTGCGCAAGGCGCGCGGCGGCCCACGCGGCGTGTTCGCGCACCACCGCATCGCCATCCTGCGCGGCGATCCCGCGGAGCAGTGCGGCGTCCGCGCCCTGGCCGACGTTGCCGAGCACGGTCGCGGCGTTCCGACGGAGCCCGGCGTACTTCGCGCGTTTAATGGCCGAGTTCCGGAACCGTTCGCGCCACCCGGGCTCATCGAGCGCAAGCAGCTCGATCGCGAGTTCGCGCGCGCCGGTCCCGGCCAGGCCCGCGCGCGCGGCGAACGCGGCCACCTGCGACGGCCGCGAGAACTTCTCGTTCCACGGGCAGACATCCTGGCACACGTCGCAGCCGTAGAGGTGGTCGCCAACGCCTTCTCGGAGCGTTTCGGGAATCGCGCTGCGGAGTTCGATCGTGAGGTACGAGATGCATTTCGTGGCGTCCAGCACTCCGGGCTCGACCAGCGCACTGGTCGGGCAGGCGTCGAGGCAGCGCGTGCACGTGCCGCAATGGTCGGTTGCGAACGGCGCCTGCGGCTCGAGTTCAAGGGACGTGAACAGCGCCCCGATGAAGAAGAACGAGCCGAGTTCGGGGTTGATCAGCATCGAGTTCTTGCCGAACCACCCCAGGCCGGCGCGCCGCGCGAGGTCGCGCTCGAGGATCGGGGCGGTGTCCACGAACGCGCGGGTCTTGCCACCGGCGGTTTGCACCAGCCAGTCGCCCAGCGCTTCGAGCATGTCCCACATGGTGCGGTGGTAGTCGTCGCCGCGGGCGTAGCGTGCGACCGGGCCCGGTGGTGTCGTGCCGCCGTAGTTGAGGGCGACCACGAGGGCGGAGTGCATGCCGGGCTCAGGCCGGCGCGAATCGCGGCGGATGTCGGCGTGCTCGCGCATGTAGTGCATGGTGCCGTCGTGGCCGTCGGCGAGCCACTGGTCGTACGCGGCGGCGGTGCTCGCCGGGCCCAGCGACGCGATGCCGGCGAGGTCGAATCCGCTCTCACGCGCGCGGTCGGTCAGGGCGGCCGACACCGATGCGCCTGGCGGCGTCACATCGTGCGCGCCCAGCGCGCATAACGAACGATGTCCTCCGTGGGCGGGACGGCGTCGTGCGATCCATAGGCCGTGTGCATGCGCCAGCGCACGTAGGTGCGATCCGGCAGCGGCAGGAACGGTGGACGACGGTACCATGCCCGCGCGCGGAAACGCCACGCCACGCGCATGAGGTCGAGCGCCAGCCGCGGATCCGTCATGCAGCGGAGCGTCAGGCCCAGGATGAGCCGCGTCCATGTCATATGGTGAAAAATCGCATGGGCGACCGAGTCCCGGCAGTAGTTTTCCCGCACGATGTGGATGCACGGTGCGATGCCCTGGATGAGCCGCCTCGCGTCGCACGGGTACTACCGCGTGACGGTGGGCGGGGCGTCGCCGCCGACCAGCGGGCCCGAGTTGATCGTGGCCAACCACACCAACTCGCTGCTCGACACTGCGTTCGTGGTCCTCGCGGCGCGCCGCCGCGTGCGGTTCATGGCCAAGGCCCCTCTCTTCGTGTACCCGGGAATCGGCTGGCTGGTGAAGGCCGTGGGGTCGGTGCCGGTGTACCGGCGGCAGGACGATCCCAAGTTGGTCGCGCAGAACCTCGACGTATTTCGCGACGTGTATTCGGCGATCGCCGAGGGCTACGCGGTCGGGATTTTCCCCGAGGGCACCAGTCACAGCGCATCTCGGTTGCAGCCGCTCAAGACCGGCGCAGCGCGGATCGCACTCGGCGCGGCCGAGCAGCTGGGTGGGCGCGCGTTCCCGATCATCCCGATCGGGACGATCTTCGCCGACCGGCGCACGTTCCGAAGCCGCGCGCGCGCGGTCGTGGGCACGTCGTGCGTATGGGATGACCTCGCGGCACGCGGACCTCGTGATCGTGAGGCCGTGCGCGAGCTCACGCGGCGGATCGAGCGATCCATGCGCGACGTGACGGTGAACCTGCACACGTGGGACGACGAAGTATTGGTGAATGCGGCGGAACAGGTCTGGGCGGCCGAGTTCGGGAGTCCGGCCGACGAAAGCTCCCGGCTGGTGCGACTCCGGGTGACGACCGAAGCACTCGCGCGGCTGCGTCTCGGCGACGACAGCGCGTGGCGCGCGGTCGCGCGCGAGATGCGGGCGCACGCGCGGCTCCTGGGTCGCCTCGGCATCTCACCGGCGGCCCTGCGCGCGCCGGTCACGGCCGGCGTCGCTGCCACGTGGCTGGTGCGGCGCCTGCCGAAGCTGCTCCTGGCCCCGCTCGCGCTGGCGGGCTTCCTGCTGTTCTGGCTTCCGCGCGCGGTGACGGACAAGGTCGGCACGTACGCGTCGCGGGCTGAGGGCGACGATTCCGTGCCGACCTTTCGCGTGATGTACGGCGGCGTGTTCTTCGGGCTGTGGTTTATCGCGCTCGGTGCGGCCGTCGGCGTCACGTTCGGCTGGCTCGCCGGCATCGCGACCGTGCTGCTGCTCCCGGCGGCGGCCTACGGCGCGATGGCGATCGGCGAGTCGCAGCGGTTCGCCTGGAAGTCCATCCGACGCGCATTCGTTTCCTGGAAGCACCCCGAGCGAATCGCCGCGCTGCGACAGCGGCAGCATGCGCTGGCCCAGCGGCTGCGCGACTTGTTGCGCGAGGCGGGCGGGTAGCAGCGAGCGCTACGTGGCGAGCCAGCTCGTTCCATCCTGCGGACCGCCCACCCGAACCCCAAGCACTTCGCAGGCCGTCGCGAACACATCCGCGGTGCGGCGCGGTGGCCGCGCGACCGGCTTGTTGACGATCAGCGGCGCCATCATGTGTTCCCTGTGCAGGGCCCCGTGGGCGGACACGTGCGGGATCGGTTCGTACTTCGCGCGGAAATCGTAGCCGCGCGCGGCGCTGAGGATGATGTCGCCTGAGCGCGAGCAGCCGACGAGTGACGCCAGCTGGACCAGGCCGTCGGGGTAATCGGAATCGCGCATCAAGTCGTAACTGGCTTCCGCATCCAGGCCGCGCCGGGTGCCAATCGCCAGCGGGTCACCGGATCGGCATTCATACGAGTACGCGCCATCGTGCCAGCTGAGCACCGCATGCCCGCGTGCCCGCGCATGCACCTCGCACGACGTCGGCGACGCGGGGAGCACCATGAGATCCGTTGCCGGGCGGTAGAGCAGGAGGTCGGCCAGCCAGCCCCATTCGGCACGCGCTGCGGGCCACCACGGCCGCACCTTGGACTCGATTCCCACATGGACATGCGCCATCGCGTTCCCGCTCACCATGACGGCCGCGCGGTGGCCGAAGCCGATCGTAAACGGATGCGCGCGCGTGCGGACTCCGTGTTGGCGCAAGAGCCCGGCGAGGTCTTCGTGCGTGTGCACGGGCGAATGGCCGTGGTCGCTGACCACCCAGAGGTGCATCGCATCCCAACGGCCGTCGGCTTCCGCGTCCGTGCGGATGCGTGCGACGGTGTCGTCCACGCTCTTCAACGACTGCCGCACCGTGGCCGCGGCGTGCCCATTCGCGTGGGAAGTCTTGTCGGGTCCGGTCATCGCACAGAACGCGAAATCGGGTCGGTCGCGCCGGATGCGAGCGGCGAACTCCATACCGCGACCCCGATCCATATCGAGCCAGCCGGTGACGTCGCCGCGGAAATGCGTGACTGCGGCGCGCCAGACGAACCACGGCCCGCGCACGATCTTGTCGCGTCGCTGCAGGCCGCGCTCGATCACGGACAGGGCCGCGAGGTGACGAGGCACGAGCTCGAAGATCGTCGGGGACCCAGCCGGGATGTCGCCATCCGTCGACGCGATGTCGTAGCCGACATAACTGCGCGAGTACGCGGGCCAGCGCGCTCGTGTGCGGTCGCGGTCGTACCAGCGGATTCCGGGCAATCCCACGTGGCCTGGAAAGCGGCCCATGATGAACGGCGCATAGGCCGGGCCGGTTACCGAGGGAAAGACCGACGTCACCTCGTGCATGCCGCCCTCGGTGCGGAGCCGGGCAAGCGCGGGAAGCTCGCCCGCCCGTATGGCCGATTCGAGGACGTCGTACCTGGCGCCGTCGGCGACGAGCACCACCACACTCGGTCCGACGAAGTCGCGGGAGGCCACGCGGGAAAGTAAACTCCGGCAATGGCAACGAAGAAAAACGGTTCGCGAGACGACGACGCGGAGCAGGAGCCAAACGGCGACGAGATCGCGCCTCGCGTCGTGAGTCCGGCGCGCCGCAGGTCGGCGGAGATGGAAGCGCTCACGGCGTACTACGAGCGCGTGGCGGAAGGGCACCGCGCGGCCGGCCGCGAGGCGCCGCCGGTCAGGGTGTCGTCGGTGCCGTCACGAGTGGATGACGCCATCCGGAACGTCAGCCACGTCACCGAAGACACCAAGCTGCTGCAGGGCGTCACGCCCGCCGACGACTTCACGCGCGGCGATCCGTGGCGCGTGATGCGCATCATGGGCGAGTTCATCGAAGGGTTCGACAAGCTCGCGGGGCTCGAGAAGGCCGTGACGGTATTCGGGTCGGCGCGCACGCCACCCGAGGACGCCCAGTATCAATCCGCGGTCGAGGTGGGTCGGCTGTTGGCCCAGCGAGAGTTCGCCGTGATCACGGGCGCGGGCCCCGGGATCATGGAAGCCGCGAACAAGGGCGCGAAGCTGGCCGGTGGGCGCTCGATCGGCTGCAACATCGAGTTGCCTTTCGAGCAGGGATCGAATCCCTACATCGACACGCTGGTCAACTTCCGCTACTTCTTCGTGCGGAAGACGATGTTCATCAAGTACAGCAGCGCGTTCATCATCTTCCCGGGCGGCTTCGGGACGCTCGATGAGCTGTTCGAAGCCGTGACGCTGATCCAGACGGGCAAGATTTCGCAGTTCCCGGTGGTGCTCTTCGGACGGCACTACTGGGCCGGTATGCTGCGCTGGCTCCAGTCGCGCGTGCTTGGCGAAAAGAAGATTTCCGAAGGCGATATGGACCTGATGGTGCTCACCGACGATCCGGCGGAGGCCGTCGAGGTGGTGAGCGCCGCGTACGCCGCACAAGTCGCGGCGGCCGTGCGCTAGCGGCCGACAACCCAACAATTCCAGGATAGATGTCCAAGTCGAAATCGTCACCCGACCGCGAGCGCGGCGGGTTCAAGGCCTCGCGCCACGGAACCGGCGGTGCGAAGGCCCGGGCAAGCGCGTCGGGCCCGAAGGCCGCACAGAAGAAGGCCGCCGAGGCGCGCGAGGCCGCCGGCGCCAAGCACACCGCCGCTGAGGCCAGCCGATTCCTGCGCGGCGCGCGCATCGCGCCGCGGCGGATTGACGGACGCGAGACCGTCGAGCAGATGATTGATGAGGTGTTCCAGTCGTACAACTCCGGGCGCCTGCGCGAGGCCTGCCAGCTGTACAGCGAGAAGATGCTGGAACCCGACGTGACGGTCGGCCTCACGCTGACGGGCGCGCTGACGCCGGCCGGACTCGGCATGAGCTGCATCATCCCGCTCATGGAGGCGGGGTTCGTGGACTGGATCATCTCCACGGGCGCGAACCTGTACCACGACACGCACTTCGGGCTGGGTCTCGCCATGCATCGCGGCAACCCGCAGGAGAGCGACGTGGTGCTCCGCGAGGAAGGGGTCGTGCGCATCTACGACATCTTCTTCGACTACGACGTGTTGCTCTCGACGGACGCGTTCTTCCGGCAGGTAATTCGCGGCAAGGAGTTCCAGCGTACGATGTCGAGTGCGGAGTTCCACTGGCTCTGCGGCAAGTACGTCGCCGAGCGTGGTCGCGTGCTCGGGCTCAAGGACAAGTCGTTGTTGGCGTCCGCGTATCGCTGCGGCGTGCCGATCTACACGTCCTCGCCGGGCGATTCGAGCATCGGGATGAATGTCGCGGCGCTGGCGCTCGAGGGCGGGACCTGCGTGATCGACCCGAACAAGGACGTCAACGAGACGGCGTCAATCGTGCTTGCCGCGAAGCGAGGGGTCGGGCGTGGCAAGGGTGGCCGCAGCGCAATCATGATCATGGGCGGCGGGAGCCCGAAGAATTTCGCGCTGCAGACCGAGCCGCAGATCCAGGAAGTGCTCGGCATCGACGAGAAGGGGCACGACTACTTCCTGCAGGTGACGGACGCGCGCCCGGACACGGGCGGCCTTTCGGGTGCGACGCCGGCTGAGGCGGTGAGCTGGGGAAAGATTGACCCGGATCGACTGCCGGATGCGGTAGTCTGCTACCTCGACTCGACGATCGCGCTGCCGCTGCTCACGAGTTACGCGCTCGCAAAGCGGGAGCCGCGGCGCCTGCGCCGGCTGTACGACCAGCGTGCCGCGCTGATGCGCCAGCTTGAGTCGGAGTTCCGGAAGGCGAACGGATAGCTGGTCTCTTGGCTCGCGCGTGAGGCGTTCTTCCGCGGGCTAGTCCTCGCCAACTGCGGCTGCGGACGCCCGCGTGCGAACGCCTTACGCGCTCGCCCGCGGCACTGCACGACACATCGCGTGCGAACGCCTTACGCGCTCGCCCGCGGCACTGCACGACACATCGCGTGCGAACGCCTTACGCGCTCGCCGGAGCACTACAACCGCTTACTGTGAACCGCCGAGACTGAGGCTGACACCGGCCATCAGTGGCATGTGGCTCCGCTTCTTGGTGCCGCTGCCCGACATGATGTACCCTGGCCCCGCCCAGATAGCCCACTTTGGGCTCGCCATGTACGTCAGGCCGGCGGCCAGCTGGAATGCCATCTCCGAGTCCGACTTTTCGCCCTTGACCTTCGAACTCATGGACCCGATGCCCGTCACGATCCACGGATAAAGCTTCATGTCGTTCGGATTGATGTCGTACCCCAGGTTCGCGAAGAAGCTGTTTTGCGACACGCTTCCCGTCCCGACCTTCTGATCCCACGACCCCATCTGAAGCTCGCCCTGGACGGAAAGGCCTTTCACTGACTTGATTGGAATGCCAAGGCCTAACGTCCCGATCATCCCCGATTCACGGCCACTTGGGGGGTCGCCGTCCGGCATGGACATGCCGCCGCCCGCCCAGATGTACGCTGATTGTGCCTGCGCCGCCGATGCCGCCGTAAACACTGCCACCGCGAGGACCGCCAGACGTGACCGCATGTTGCCTCGGTGTGGGGAATGTGTGCCCGGCTAACCCCGGTTTTTGGGCCAGCCGAAGGGGCGCGCTCCGCCTACACCAGCAGCGCTCCTGGCGATCTTGTCAACGGGCAGGGTACGTCCGCCGGACACTCGCCACGAAGTTGGCGTGCGACCAGTCGAACAGGGTCACGTAAGCGAAGAGCGGTTCGCGCCCGAATACGTCGCGCACGATCGCCGGATCGGGCCATCCGTCCCCGATGCGCCGGTCAATCTGCGCGACAGTCTGCTCGATCCAGTCGGCCTTGGCGTTGAGCAGGCCGGCGCCGTCCTTGAGCAGGCCACGGTGCGCGTCGAAGACGCGTGTTGGGCCGAGCGCAACGGCCTTCCGGATGGACGCAACCTGCGCCCGCACGTCCTCGCGATGCACGGGATGCGCGACGCGGACCTTCACGCCGAGGAAGAGATCCGCGGCGAACAAGGTCCGGGTATCGGCGTCCCAGACGCAATAGTGGTCGTACGAATGGCCGGGCGTGAAGACCATCTCGAGGCCCTGCGCGACAAACGGCGTCACGGGCGACCGCAGCAGCGGCATCGCCCCCCACGACCACCAGCGGTGGGGGCCGCGCCGCTGCGGGGTCTTCAACAGCGCCTCGCTATCGGGTTGGAGCTGGATCGGCACGCCGGCACGCGCGAGCCGTTCGGCGTTACCGGCGTGGTCGTCGTGGGCGTGCGTGATGATCACGCCACGACACTGCGATTCGCGAATCCATGCGAGCAGCTCGTCGCCGACATCGTGGAACGCCGAGTCGATGAGGACACCGCGAACGGCGTAGCAGCTCACCGAATAGCCCACGAGGCGACTCCGCCAGGTGGAGAAGTGCAGCCGCTGGACGTCCCCATGGCTCTCGACACGCAACATGGATGGAACCTATCTTATGACTACAGGCGTGGCGCCCGGCCCAGAACTCCGAGCCGGGCGCCCGCTTTTTCAGCGACACGACCCTCGCGACCCCGACCGCCCATGATCGAGGCCCTCAAGCAAAAACTGAACGACGAAGCCGACAAGCTTCGCTACGAACTGAACGTCACGCTTCCCGCGGAGATCCGTCGCGCCGTGGAGATGGGCGACCTGCGCGAGAACTCGGAGTACAAGGCCGCGCTCGAACGGCAGAAGTTCGTGCAGGCCAGGCTCGGCCAGCTTGGCGAACGGCTGGCCCGGCTGACCTCGATTGACGTGACGCAGATTGCGACCGACGCTGTTGGGCTTGGCTCGAAGGTGGTCGTGCTCGACGCCGATACGAAGGTGAAGGAGACGTACCACTTCGTGTTCGGCGACGCCCTGGAGCTCGAAGACCACCACGTCACGATGGCGTCACCGATCGGCCGTGCGATGCTGGGCAAGAAACAGGGCGAGGTGGTCCTCCTCCGGCTTCCCGCGCGCACGCGAAAGCTGACGATCGTCGAGCTGGTCACGATCCACCAGGCATCCGAAGCCGACCTCGAGGAAGACCTCGACTAGCCGGCGCGCTACGCCTCGACCGTGAACATGCGCGCGCACTCGGCGCAGTAGGATTCCACCTGGCGCGCGCATTCCGCCGCGTCCCAGTCGAGGTGCCGCGCCACTGCCTGGGCCACCCGCAGGGCCGCCGGGATGCCGTGGTCTCGCGACGCGAAGGCGACCTTGGTGCGTCGGATCAAGATGTCGCCGAGCGTGCACGCCATTTCCCGTTCGGCTCCGTGCACCGCATCGGCCAGCGTCCATGCGTGACCCGGCAGGATAGGCTCGAAGAGCTGGCCGAACACCGGCGAACGCGGCGGAAGCTCTAGGGGTTCAAGCGCCGTGCGGCACGAGTGGGCGGTCGGCTGTGCGCGCAGCTTCCGCACGACGACATCCACGACCTGCTCCGCGATCCGGCGGTACGTCGTGAGCTTCCCGCCGGTCACGGTGATGATTCCCCGTGGCCCGGTCGCGATCGCATGTTCGCGTGAGGCGGAGGCGGGATCGCCGGCGTTTCGCGCGGCGACGAGCGGCCGGATTCCGGCCCACGACGCCAGCACGTCACGTGCGGTCAGCGCCGCGCCCGGGAAATAGGCGTTCACCGCTTCGAGCAGGTAGGCGACATCATCTCGCGTCGCGCGGACGTCGTCCGGCGGCATGGTCGTGGCGGTATCGGTGGTGCCGATGATGGTCTGCTCACCGGCCGGGAGGCAGAACATCACGCGCGCGTCGCGCGGCGAGAGCATGGTGATCGCGCCGCGGTTTCCGACCCGCGCGGCCGGCACGGCGATGTGCACACCCTTCGTGCCGAGCACCGCGGCCGGCGACTCGGCCGCCTCGAGCCGCCGGATGTCATCCGTCCACGGTCCGGTGGCGTTCACCACCGTGCGCGCGCGTACCGTGAAGTCACCGGCGCCGAGCGAATCGCGAATGACGAGCTCGGGCGACTCGCCGCCGGTGAGCGCGATGACCCGCGCATGATTGAGGACGACGGCGCCGTGCGCCGCGGCGCTGAGGACCGTCGCCAGCGTCAGCACGGAGTCGTCGGTCGCCGCGTCCCAGTACTGGGCCCCGCCGAGCAGGTCGTCCGACCGCAACGCGGGCTCGGCCTCGCAAATGCCGGAAGCGGAACGGCGGCGATGCCGCCCGACGTTGGAGAACAGGGCCAGCGCATCGTAGAGCCCGAGACCCGCCGAGAGCTTCCAGCGCGGAATGCGCGCGCCGGCGTACACGGGCCACGTGAACCGCAGGGGGCGCACCAGGCGCGGCGCGGTCTGCAGCAGGGTCCGCCGCTCGTGGCTCGCCTCGAATACCAGGTGAAAGTGCCCGTGTTCGAGGTAACGCACCCCGCCGTGGATCAGGCGTGAGGACCGGCTCGAAGTCCCGCTGGCGAAATCATCCCGTTCGACCAAGGCGACGCTGAGCCCCCGCAGCGCCGCGTCGCGCGCCACGCCGGCACCGGTGATGCCGCCGCCAATGACGACGAGGTCGAACGTGCCCGATGACAGCCGTCCGCGGGCAGCGTCGCGCCAGGCGATCACCGGCCGGCCGGCGCCGGGGCTCACGCCTTCGCTGTGCGGACGGCGATCGCCAACGAGACGGCGGCGAGCGTCGAGATCACGCCGGGCGCCGGGAAGAAGAACCACCAGCACAAGCCGGCGATGGGGATCGCACCCAGCGCCATGCAGAGGATGAGCGGTCGGGCCAGCGCGGCATCACGGCGCGCGAGTGACGACAACGCCCAGAGCACGCAGGCCAGGAGGGCCAGGTTTGCCGTCAGGAGCCAGCCGAGCCCTTCATAGAAGACCAGGTGCGACCGCCGGACACCCATGACGTCGAACTCGAAGAGCCCGATGGCTGCGAGCGCATTGGCCTCCTCGGCCCCGCGGGCAGCGGGCACGAGCATGCCGGCGGTGTGTGCCCCGCCGAAGAACGCGTACGAAAGCGATGCAACGCGAACCCAGAACCAGGATGCCCGATACATGGTTGCTCCGGCGAAAGTGCGAACGAATTTCGCCCCTGCGGCGGTGCTCGGCAACGCACCCGAGTGCCCGTGAACAATGGCCCCGGCGTTGCCGCGCGGGCAGATTTCCCATATGGCACTGCGGGATACCGGGAGGCGGGTCGCGATCGTGGCGGGCGTGCGTACGCCCTTCGCGAAGGCCGGGTCGGTCCTGAAGGATCTCAGTGCGATCGAGCTGGGCAAGCTGGCCGTGCGCGAACTGCTGGCGCGCTCCGCCGTCGAGCCCGGCGACGTGGACCTGCTCGCGTTCGGCACGGTAATCCCGTCGGTGCTCGCCCCGAACATCGCTCGCGAAGTCGCGCTTATGCCGCAGCTGCCGAAAGGCGTGCAGGCGTGGAGTGTCGGTCGGGCCTGCGCGTCCGCGAACCAGGCCATTACCGACGCCGCGGACCAGATCGCACTTGGCCATGCGGACGTCGCGATCGCCGGCGGTGCGGAATCGTTGTCCGCGGTGCCGATCCTGCATTCCCGTGGATTCTCGGACGCGTTGGTTGCCGCGTCGAAGGCGAAGACGCTTGGCGGCCGACTTGCAGCTCTCGCGCGGATCCGGCCGCGGGACCTCGTCCCCATCACGCCGGCCATTGCGGAGCCGACGACGGGCGAGACGATGGGACAGTCCGCGGACAAGATGGCCAAGCTGAACGGCGTCACGCGTGCGGAGCAGGACGCGTTTGCGCTGGTGTCGCACCAGCGTGCGGCGGCGGGATCGGCGGACGGGCGGCTCACGGCGGAGATCGTGCCCGTGCCGACCGGGCGCGGATTCGACACCGTCCTCGATCGCGACAACGGCGTGCGCGCGGACACGTCGCTCGAGCAGCTCGCGATGCTCAAGCCGGTCTTTGATCGCGCGTATGGTTCGGTCACCGCCGGCAACGCCTCGCCCCTGACCGACGGCGCAGCCGCGGTGCTCCTGATGAGCGAGGAGCGGGCCAAGGCGACCGGCGCGAAGCCGATCGCGTACATCCGCAGCTACGCGTACGCAGCGCTCGATCCCGGCGAACAACTCCTGCAGGCCCCCGTGCTGGCCGCGCCCGTCGCGCTCCAACGGGCGGGACTGGCGCTCAAGGACATCGGCCTCGTGGAGATGCACGAAGCGTTCGCGGCGCAGGTGCTCTCGAACCTGCGCGGTTTCGAGTCGAAGGCGTGGGCGGAACGGGCCGGGTTCAGTACGCCGGTCGGCGAAGTGGACCGGACGAAGCTCAACGTCATGGGCGGTTCGATCGCGATCGGGCATCCGTTCGGCGCGACCGGGGCGCGCATCACGACCACGCTGGTGAACGAACTCGCCCGGCGCGATGCCCAGTTCGGGCTCATGACGGTGTGCGCCGCGGGCGGGCTCGGGTTCGCGATGGTGGTCGAGCGGGCATGACCACCACGGGAAACGCGATCCGCGTCGAGCGAGACGGCGATATCGCCGTCGCCCTGTTCGACCTTCCCGGCGAGCCGGTGAACAAGCTGACGCGCAGCGTCATCAAGGAGTTCGACGCGATGCTGGACGCGGTTGAGCGGGACGCATCGGTGCGCGGCCTCGTGTTCATGAGCGGTAAGGACACCGGGTTCATCGCCGGCGCCGACATCGAGGAGTTCCTCACGTTCACGACGGTCGCGATGGCCAGCGGGGCGAGCGCGGAAGGGCAGATCCGGTTCACGCGTCTCGAGACGCTTCGTGTGCCCGTCGTTGCGGCGATCCACGGCGCGTGCATGGGCGGCGGGCTCGAGATGGCGCTGGCGTGCCGCTACCGGATTGCGACCGAGCACGCCAAGACGGTACTCGCATTGCCGGAGGTGCAGATCGGGTTGATCCCCGGACTCGGCGGGACGCAGCGCCTCCCGCGCGTGGTGGGCCTGCGTGCGGCGCTCGACATGATCCTGACCGGGAAGAACATCCGGGCAAAGAAGGCGCAGCAAATCGGGCTGGTGCACGAGGTCGTGCATCCGGCGTTGCTCCGTGCCGTGGCGGTGCAGCGGGCGCGTGAGCTGGGGGGCGTCCGTGTGGCCGCGGAGGCGCGCATCGCGCAGCGGCCGCCCACGGGGCGTCGTCGCGAGTCGGTGGTCGGCCGGATCCTCGACGACACGGCGCCTGGGCGCGCGGTGGTCTTCGCGCAGGCGCGCAAGGCCGCACTCGCGAAGACGCGCGGCAACTACCCGGCGCTGCCGGCGGCGATCAGCGCCGTGAAGGCCGGACTCCGCTCCGCGGAGGCGGGGTATGCGGCGGAATCGCGGCTGTTCGGCGAGATGGCGATGACGGCGGTGTCGCGCAACCTGATCTCCATCTTCTTCGCCACCAATGCGCTGAAGAAGGATTCGGGCGTCGCCGCCGGCGGACCGGCGCCGCGGGACATCACGCGAATCGGCGTGCTCGGCACCGGGTTCATGGGCGCCGGCATCGCGGCGGTCGCGGCGCAGGCGGGCTCGAACGTGCGATTCAAGGACGTATCGGCGGCCCAGGTCGGCAAGGGACTCGCCGCGGTGCGCGACGTCCTGCGGGAGCGGCTCAAGAAGAAGCAGGTCACCGCGTCGCAGCATGCCGACGAACTCTCGCTGGTCGCCGGCACGACGTCCTACCACGGATTCGCGAACCTGCCACTGAGTATCGAGGCGGTGTTTGAGGACCTGGCGGTCAAGCACGGCGTGCTGCGTGAAGTCGAGGCGGCCACCGGGCCGGACGCCATCTTCGCGACGAACACGAGCACGATCCCGATCGCCGAAGTCGCGCGCTCGAGCGCACGACCCGAGCGCGTGATCGGGATGCACTTCTTCTCGCCCGTGCACAAGATGCCGCTGCTCGAGGTGATCGTCACCCCGACCACGGCGCCCGACGTCGTCACCACGGTCGTGGCCTACGGACGGCGGATCGGGAAGACGGTGATCGTCGTCAATGACAGTCCCGGCTTCTTTGTCAATCGCATCCTGGCACCGTACCTCAACGAGGTGGGCCGCCTGCTGGAAGAGGGCGTGGCGATCGACGCGATTGATCGCGCGATGCTCGACTGGGGATTTCCGGTCGGGCCCGTTGCACTGCTCGACGAGGTCGGGCTCGATGTGGCGGGGAAGTCCGGCGGGATCTTCCACGCCGCGTTCGGCGAGCGGCTGCGGTCGTCGGAAGGAATCAAGCGGCTCCTCGACGACGGCCGATTGGGGCGGAAGAACAAGCGCGGTTTCTACCGGTATGACGACCGAGGGCGGAAGCGCGGCGTGGACGAGAGCGTGTACGCATTGCTTGCGCCCGGCGTGTCACGCCGTCCGACGGACGCGGAGGCCATCCAGGAACGGTTGTCGCTCATCATGCTCAACGAGGCGATGCGCTGCCTGGACGAGCGCGTCGTGCGCCAGGCGCGGGACGGCGACATCGGCGCGATCTTCGGGATCGGGTATCCCCCGTTCCGCGGCGGGCCGTTCCGCACGATTGACGCGATCGGCGCGGCCGGACTGGTGCAGCGCCTCGAGACGCTCGAGCAGTCGCACCCGGACCGATTCGCGCCCTGCGACGCGCTCGTGCGGCTGGCGCAGTCCAAGGGTAGCATTTACGGCAGCTTGCGATGACAGCCGCACCGGCTGGCTCGCCATTCCGTCCACGTCGCGTCAACAACAGGCAGACCATGCACGATCGCCGCCTCGCTCACGCCCTCGCCTCCGTACTCGTCATCGCGACGGCCGGGTCAACGCTCGGCGCGCAGCAGACGCGCGCCGAGCGTTCGAAGTACACGGAGACGTCTACCCATGCGGATGTGATCGCGTTCGTGGACTCGCTGCAGGTGCGGGGCGGTCGGGTACGGGTCGGCGCGATCGGCACGACGACGCAGGGGCGCGAGCTCCCGTACATCATCGCGTCGCGCCCGCTCGTGAACACGCCGTCCGAGGCGCGGCGGCTCGGCCGGCCGATCGTGTACATCCAGGGCAACATCCACGCCGGTGAGGTGGAGGGGAAGGAAGCGCTGCAGGCCGTGCTGCGCGATCTCGTGTTCGACACGAAGCGCAACGTGCTCGACTCAATCGTGCTCATCGCCGTGCCGATCTACAATGGCGACGGCAATGAGGTGTTCCGCCCGCAGGCGCAGAACCGGGGTGCGCAGAACGGGCCCGAACTGGTGGGGCAGCGCCCGAACGCGAACGGGCTGGACCTGAACCGCGACTACATCAAGGCCGAGGCGCCCGAGACGCGCGCGTCGCTCGCGATGTTCAACGCGTGGGACCCGGACCTGTTCGTTGACCTGCACACGACCAACGGCAGCTTCCACGGGTACGCACTCACGTATGCGCCGTCGCTGCACCCCGCGGCCGGGATCGCCGGCGGGACGTTCGGCGGCGCGTTCGTGCGCGACTCCATGCTGCCCGGGATCCGGCAGCGCATGCGCGCGCGCCACAAGTTCGAGGTATTCGATTACGGCAACTTCTCGGGCGACGAAGGCCCGTCCGCGCAGGGTGCCGCGCGGAGCTGGTCCAGCTACGAGCATCTCCCGCGGTACGGCACGAACTACTACGGGCTGCGCGGTCGCCTTTCGATCCTGAGCGAGGCGTATTCGCACGATCCGTTCGAGCGCCGCGTGAAGAGCACCGAAGCGTTCATTCGCGAGCTGCTCTCGATGACGGCGGAGAAATCGCGGGCGGTACTTGGCATCACGCGCGGGGCGGACGCGGCGCTGATGGCCGGGACGATCAAGGCCGTGCCGATCCGCGCGGCGCTCACGAAGTCGCCGAAGACCATGCCGGTGATCGAGGAACCGCTGGATACGATCCCGGAAGCGAAGGGGCAGCTGGGCGCCGGGCGCGGGGGCCGCGGCGGCGGGCGAGGCGCACAGCCGTGCCCGTGGCCGTTGAGCGAGCCCGGCGTGCGCTGCGGGTTCAAGCGCAGCGGTCGCTTCGTGACGCACCAGATGCCGGTGAAGGTCACCTTCGACCCGACGCTGACGGCGACGCCGCCCGTCGCGTACGTCTTCGCGAAGACAGCGGCCGTGGACTCCGCGATGCACCGGCTCCGGATGCACGGCGTGATCGTCGAGGAGGCGCCGAAGGGAGCGTTCTTCGACGGCGCCGAGCGATTCATGATTGACTCGCTCGTGCGGCGCGGTCAGCCGTTCCAGGGGCACGCCGAAGTGCGGCTCGAGGGCAAGTGGCAGGCGTTGCCCGAGCGCACGTGGGTGGCGCCGGCGCTGGTCGTGCGCACGTCGCAGCCGCTGGGCGTGCTGGCGATGATGCTGCTCGAGCCGCAGTCGGATGACGGGTTGACGACGTGGAACTTCTTCGATTCGCAGCTGGACGAGGCGATGAAGCAGGCGCCGGCTGCCCGGTTTCACCCGGTCCTCCGCGTGACCAAGCCGATCGCGTCGGCCATGCGGATCCTCCCCTGACGCGACGCGCGGCCCCAGTGGGAGAACACGGGCAGTTCATCCCGCCGGACTATTCCAAGGGTGACGAAACCACGGTCGCGGGCTATCGCGCCGTGCACGCGCGGCCAGCCGCGCTCGAAGGGCGGGATGGGTTCTCGTACTCACTCGAGATCACGAGCGATGCGTGTGGCGACCCGGGGAAACCGTTCGGCGCCTACCTGATGTTCGTGCAATGGTCGCGACTCGGTGCGCAGAAGGTCGAGGGGCACCTCGAGTCGGACTTCCTGGCGTTTGGCTCAACCGACACCGAAGCGGAACACGCGCTCGGCACCATGCCCTTGGCTGAAGCCCAGCAGGTGCTTGACTCGCTGATCCGCGCGCGCGACGGCGATTCGAAACGCCGTTGGTGGAACGCCGTGGAGTCCGACTCGGCGTGACCGACGACAACGCGGTGGTGGTGAGCGGCACCGGCGGAGTGTGGAGCGTGCGCACGGCCGACGGCCAGGTTCGCGACGCCGCGCTGCGCGGCCGCCTGAAGCAGGACGGCAACATCAAGTTGGCGGTCGGCGACCGCATAACGGTGGAAGCCGATGCGCGCGGTGATGCCTGGGCGATCACCAGCATCCATCCGCGAAAGTCGGTGCTTGCGCGGCGCGCTCCCGGGGGTGCGCGCGGCGAGCGCATCGTCGCCGCCAACGTGGACCAGGTGGTCGTGGTGTTTGCCGTGGCGAAGCCGGAACCGCATGTGCGCATGCTCGACCGGTTCCTCGTGATCGCCGAGGGCAATGAACTGCGCGCGCAGGTCGTGCTCAACAAGGTCGAGCTGGTCGAGCCCGCAGTCGTGGACGCGCTCGCGGCGCCGTATGAGCGCGCGGGTTACGCGGTGCACCGGACGAGCGTGAAGGCGCGGATCGGGCTCGAGGCGCTCCACGACGTCCTGGCCGGCAGTACATCGGCGTTCGCGGGCCCATCGGGTGTCGGCAAGTCCTCGCTGCTCAATGCGATGTACCCGGGAGTGGCGCTCCGGACGGGGGAGATCAGCGAGTCGGTGAACAAGGGCCGGCATACCACGGTGGGGGCGGCGCTGCTGCCGCTCGATGACCCGCGCGGCGGATTTGTCGTGGACACGCCGGGGCTCCGCGAGGTCGGGCTCTGGGGCCTGCCTCCGGAGCACCTGGACCAGTGCTTCCCGGAGTTCCGCCCCTTGCTGGGCACCTGCCGGTTCCAGGACTGCGCGCACGACAGGGAACCAAACTGTGCGGTTCGTGCGGCTGTCGAATCCGGGGCAATCGCGGCGGCGAGGTTCGACAGCTACCTCCGCCTCCGCGAGCAGACCGACGACCCGGAGAAGCCATGGGAATGACGGCGTTCGCGCGCAACGCAGGTTCGCTGACCGGGGCCGCCGTTTCGGCGGCCCTTTTGATCGTACTCGCGCCGCACGCGGGTGCCGCGCAGTCGTTCGCGGAACTGCTGGCTCGCGGCCGTGCGCTCAACGATTCGGGAAAGGCGGGTGAAGCGGAGAAGGTCCTCGAACGCGCACTGAAACTGAACGCCAACAGCGCGGCGGCGCACTTCGAGCTGGGCCGCGCCGTCGGCGACCAGGCCGAGCGCGCCAGCGTGCTCAAGCAGCCGTTCATGGCCAAGCGCATCAAGTCGGAATTCGAAAAGGCCGTCGCGCTCGACCCGTCGCTGGTGGACGCGAGGGAAGGGCTGTTGCAGTTCTACCTGCGCGCGCCGGGCGTCATGGGCGGCAGCAAGGAGAAGGCGCGCGAGCAGGCGGCGGCAGTCGCCGCGCTGAGTCCGTACCGCGGGCACTACGCGCGGGCACGGATCGCGATTGATGCGAAGGACAACGCCGCGGTCGAACGGGAATACCGCGGCGCGGTCGCCGCGTACCCCGACTCGCTCAACGCGGTCGCGACGCTGGTGAGCTGGCTGTCCAACAACGGCCGTGCGGCCGAAGGGTTCGCGCCGCTGGACCAGTTCCTCGCCGCGCACCCGGGCGACCGCGCCGCGCAGTTCTGGATCGGTCGTACGGCCGCGATCTCGGGCCAGCAGCTCGAGCGCGGGGAGCAGTTGCTCAGGGGTTTGCTGGCCTCACCGGCGGACGCGACGCCGAGGGGCCCGCGGTTGCTTGCCGAGAACATCCACTTCCGGCTGGGTGACATCGCCGCCAAGCGCGGCGAGAAACAGCAAGCCCGCGCCGAATACGAAGCGGCGCTCAAGTTGAACCCGAAGCACGAACCGGCGAAGAAGGCGCTTGGCGCCCTGAAGTAGTGCCGGCGCGGCCGGCCCGTCAGTCCGACCGCAGCGCCTCGATCGGATCCACCGACGTGGCCCGCCGCGCGGGGATCAAGCTGGCCAGCGCCGCGATTGCGGTCAGGAACAGCGCCACCCCGACAAAGCTCAGCGGATCGGTCGCGGAGACGCCGATCAGGATGGAGGCGACCCCGCGCGTCACGCCGAACGCGCCGACCAATCCGATCGCGATGCCGATCGCGGCCAGCACGACACCCTGGCGCACGATCATCCCAACGACGTCGCGCCCGGACGCGCCGAGTGCCACGCGCACGCCGATATCGCGCGTGCGCTGGCTTACGCTGAACGAGATCACGCCGTACACGCCGATCGCCGCGAGGAAGAGCGCGACGGCACCAAACACGCCGAACATCGCGCCGAACAGCTTGTACTGCCAGAACGAAAGCTGACGCGCTTTCTCGAGCGATTGCACGTCGAACACCGGCACGGCGGCGTCACTTTCGCGGATCGCGGCCCGGACGGCCCGTACCTGTGCCAGCGGATCGCCGCTCGCGACGCGGATCATCAGGCCGTGGTTGCGCACCGCCATGAACCGATACGGCAGGTAGGCGGTCGCGGCGATCGGGTCCGTGTCCGAGAGACCCGACGTGCGGATGTCGGGGACGATGCCCACCACGGTGAACCACGCGCGCGTCGTGTCGCCGGGGAACGCGAGCCGGAACTGACCACCGAGCGCGGAGCGGCCCGTCCAGAGGGTCGTGGCCATGCGCTGGTTGATGACCGCGACGCGCGCGCTGTCGCGCCACTCCGCGTCGGTCAGCGCGCGGCCCTCGAGCAACTTCACGCCGAGCACGTCGAACAGGCTGCCAGCGACGCCGGCCCAGAAGATCACCGGCTCGCGGCCACGCTCGGTGCTCGATCCGGCGACCTCGACCGGTGAGTTCGACCCGCCGCCGTCCATCGGAACGAGGTTCGAAAACGCGACGGCCTCGACTCCCGGCAGCGCGGCCACGCGCTGCACGAGGTCCTCCGCACGCTGCGCGCGCGCGGTCACGCTGTCGTATCGCGTGCCAGGCAGGTAGGCCCGCATGGTGAGCACCGACTCGGTGTCATAGCCGACATTCGTTCCCTGCAGCGCCAGGAAACTGCGGGCGAACAGCGACGCGCCAACCAGCAGGATCAGCGACAACGCCACCTCGGCGATGACGAGGACGTTGCGGATGCGGTTCTTGCCGAGGCCCGAGCTTCCCGAGCGTCCGCCTTCCTTGAGCGCGTCGTACACCCGGCCACGTGAGACCTGGAGCGCCGGCGCCAGCCCGAACACCACGCCGGTCAGCAGCGACACGATGGCGGTGTACATGAGCGTCGTCGTATCGAGCGAGAACTCCATGTAATACGGCATGGGGTTCTCGGCGGGGATCCCGAGGTAGATGAGCTTGATGCCAAGCCAGGTCAGCGGGACTGCCGCGGCGCCGGCCAGCGCGGCGATGATGACCGACTCGGTGAGCAGCTGCCGCACGATCCGCCAGCGGCCGGCTCCGATCGCGGCGCGCACCGCAATCTCACGCGACCGACCTGCGGCGCGCGTCAGCATCAGGTTGGCGACGTTGGCGCATGCGATCAGGAGCACGAACGTGACCGCGCCCATCAATGCGATCGAGATGGTGCGAGTACCGTCCTCGATGAACTCCGCGGCCAGTGTCTGTGCGCGTCCGCGCCATTCCTTCTCGCCGCCGTTCTGCTCGATGAGGCGGGCATGAATCGCGGCGAGTTCGCGGTCCGCAGCGGCGAGCGATACGCCGGGCGCAAGCCGGCCGACCACGGAGAGCTCGTCGGCATTCCGCGAGTTCGCGTGGACGAGAGGTGTGGCGGGGATCCAGACGTCGGCGCGGTACGGGTACCGAAACCGCTCCGGCATCACGCCGATGATCGTATGCGGAAGGTTGTTGATGGAAACAGTCTGTCCGACGACACCCGAGTCGGCCGCAAACCGTCGGCGCCAGAGCGCATCACTGAGCAGCACCACGCCCGGCGCGCCGGGCTGGTCCTCGTCCTCGCGGATCAGCCGCCCGAGCTGCGGCCGGACGCCCAGCAGCGGAAAGAGGCGCCATGTGGCGATCTCGCCAAGGAGTCGTTCCGGCTCCTCACCTTCCGTGATCGCAAGACTCCGCCCCGAGTGCGCCGCCATGTCCGAGAACGACTTCGCCTGTGCCTTCCAATCGGTGAAATCGAGGTATGACACGCTCGAGTTCCAGCCGCAAAGCTCATGCCGCCGGTCGAGCCAGGCGATGTTGTCCGGGTCGGTGAACGGGAACGGTCGGACGAGGATCGCGTTGAACGCCGAGAAGACCGTGGTGTTCGACGCGATCCCGAGGGCGAGGCAGGTGACCGCGATGAGCGTGAAACCGGGCGCCTTGCGGAGCGTGCGGGCCGCGTAGCGGATGTCCTGCAGCAGCGTTTCCATGCCAGTTGGACAGGTGACGGGGCAGCAGGGTTCATACCCGCTGCCGCCTGCAGCACCCTACGGCGAGAGCCGCCCGATGTTCCAGCCGTCGGGGTGTCGCCGGTACACGATCCGGTCGTGCAGGCGGCTCGGCCGACCCTGCCAGAACTCGACCGTCTCCGGCGTGAGCCGAAACCCGCCCCAGTGATGCGGCAGCGGGACGTCGGTGCCCTCGGGGAACTTCTCCATGAAACGCAGCACTTCACGCTCGAGCGCGTCCCGCGCGTTGAGCATCGCACTTTGCACGGACGCCCACGCGCCGATCCGGCTGCCGTGCGGGCGCGACTTGAAGTACGCCGTGGACTCATCGACCGAAGCCCGGGCGACACTGCCTTCGACGCGCACCTGCCGCTGCAGGGCGTCCCACCAGAAGCAGAGCGACGCGTGCGGGTTCGCCGCGAGCTCCTCGCCCTTCCGGCTCCGGTAGTCGGTGAAGAACACGAAGCCATTCTGGTTCACGGCCTTGAGCAACACCATACGCACCGACGGGCGACCATCCGGTGTGGACGTGGCCAGCGCCATCGCATTGGGTTCGATCAGTCCGGCGTTCTGCGCCTGATGGATCCACTTCTCGAACTGGCGGACCGGGTCCGGATCCACGTCGCGCTCGCTGAGCGACTCACGGGCGTAGTCTTGTCGCAAGGCGGCGAGGTCCATGCGCGAAATATCCACGCTTGCCTCACGCCGCGCGAGGATTCACGTTGCTGCAGCCGTCAACCGGTCGCCGACCGAGGTCCGAGCCGTGAGTGAGAGCACCCGCAGTCATCGAGACGAAGCCGCCGGCCGCGCCGCGCTGGGCTGTGCCGTCGTGACGGTCAGCGATTCGCGGACCGAGGAAACCGACGAATCGGGCAAGCTGATGCGGCAACTCGTGGAGTCCGCCGGGCACCGCGTGACGGCCTATGCGCTGATCCGGAACGACGAGCACACCACCCGGGAGCACGTTCGCGCCCTCGTGGCCCGGGACGACGTGGACGTCGTGCTGTGCACCGGCGGCACCGGGCTCGGCTCGCGGGATCGGACTGTCGAGGCGGTGCGGCCCCTGTTCGAGAAGGAACTCCCCGGGTTTGGCGAGATCTTTCGCGTCGTCTCGTTCCAGGAACAGGTCGGGACCGCGGCGATCCTCTCGCGGGCGGTCGCCGGCGGGGTGAACGGAAAGCTGGTTGTCTCGATGCCCGGCTCTAAGGCCGCCGTCGAGCTCGCGCTTACCCGGGTACTTCTTCCAGAGCTACGGCACGCGATCCGCGAACTTCGCCGCTGAGGTCCAGTGACCATGTGACCGGCATCTCGGGGTCGAGCGTGTCGCGCACGGTGCAGTACTTCGTGACCGAGAGCTCGATCGCGCGCATCGCCTTGTCGTAGGTGATGCCCTCGCCGGCGATCATGTAGTGCAGGTGCACCTTCACGATGCGCCGCGGCTTGCCGTCCGCGCGCTCGGCCGTGATGTCGCACGAGATCGACGCGGCGGGCGTGCGCTGCTTCTCGAGGATCAGGACGACGTCCACCGAAACGCAGCCTGCCAGCGCCTCGAGCAGGACCTGCGGCGGACTCGGGGCGACCTTGGTGTTCCCGTCGAGCACGTGCGGCGCCACGCCGGCCGGACCCGTCGCGAACTGCAGCTGTTCCTTCCAGTGCAGGCCCACGCGAAGATCGGCGCGGACATCGGCGGCACTGCCTGGGCGGTCGTGCTTCATCCAATCCTCGTTCCGTTCGCGACCGGGTGGTCGGGGTTGAGCAGCACCACTTCGGTTGCCGACGGCATCGCGCCCAGCACGAGGCACTGGCTGACGAACCCCGCGATGCGGCGCTCCCCGATGTTCACGACGGCGATGACCTGCCGTCCGACGAGCGATTCCGGCGTGTAGTGCACCGTGACCTGCGCGCTGGAGCGGCGCACGCCAAGTTCCGGCCCGAAGTCAATCTCCATCCTGATGGACGGCTTGCGCGCCTCCGGAAACGGTTCGGCACGCAGCACCGTGCCGACTCGCAAGTCAATGGCGAAGAAGTCGTCCGGCGTGGGCATCGACCCGAAAACTAGGGGCGCGGCGTGGTCGGCGGCTCGGGTAAGAGCGTGAAGACCGCCATGGATTCGCGGCGCAGGTATTGGCGCGCCGCATCGCGGATCTGCTCCTTGGTCACCCGGGCGGTCATCGCGGGACTCCGCAGCCAGTCGCGCTGGTCGCGGCCGTCCTCATCGGCGTCTTGCATCGCGCCCATCCAGGCGCCGTTTTCCTTGAGCGCCGTCTCATGTCCGCGCACGGCGATCTCGCGGATCTTCACCATGTTCGAGTCCGCAATCGCGCCGGCCTTCACCGAGTCAATCACGCCCCACATCGCCGCCAGCAGCTCGTCCCGACGCTCCGGCGCGCTGCCGAACGACACCGTGATGCGGTAGCGCTGGTACGGGATGTTGCTGCAGATACTCGAAACGCCGACGCCGTACGTCCCGCTTCGGTCCTCGCGCAGGACTTCGCGGAGCCGGATGTCGAGCAGGTCGCGCAGGGCGTCGAGGACGATCCGGTTCTCGTACGAATACGAACACGCGCCGTGAAAGACCAGCTGCGTCTGGGCCTTGGGCTCGATCCCGCGCCGGACGGTCCTCTCGGTCACGCCCTGCGGGATGCGAATACCGAGGTCGCGCGCCTTTTCCTTCCGGCCCGCGGCGGGGAGTGAGGCGATGTAGCGCTCCGTGAACATGCGCACGGAGTCCATCGGCAGGCTGCCGACAAGGAAGAACGTGAAATCGTCGGCGCCGGCGAAGCGCTCGCGGTACTGGGCGAGTGCGGCCGACAGGTTCACGGAGTCGAGCACCGTGGCGCGGAACAGCCGCTGCCGCGGATGGTGATTCGCAAGCGTGAGCGAGATCGTGTCCGAAAACACCTGGGCCGGGTCGTTGTCCGCGTTGGCCTGCACGGATCGCACGAGGTTCACGTAGGCCTTGAACGACGCAGTGTCCACGCGCGGTGCGGTGAACCGCAGCCAGATGAGCTGGAACAGCGTCTCGAGGTCACGGCGCGAGGCGTTGCCGCCCATGTGTTCGCCCCACAGGGAGACCGACGGCGACACGTACGCCGACTTCCCGGTCAGCTTCTTCCGCAGCGCCGTGGGCGTGAACGCGCCGAGTCCGCCGTCCTGCACCGCGTACGAACCAAAGGCCGTGTTCAGGTGATCCGCTTCGCTGACGAGCGATGCGCCGCCGGGGCTTTGCGCGCCGAACAGGACTTCGTCGGCCTTGAAGTCCGTCGCCTTGACCAGCATGCGCGCGCCGTTCGAAAGCGTCCACTCGATGATCCCGGTCTCCGGCAGCGTCCGCTCGGAGACGATGCGCCCCGGAGTCGGAAGGGCAGGGACCAGCGGCGCGTCCGTGGTGGAGTCCACCCACGCCGCCACCGACGTCGAGCGCGCGCGTTCGAAGATCGCCGTGAGATCGGATTCCGTGGGCATCCGGGTCTCCGCGTTTGCCGGGCCGGAGGCGAGTATCACGCGATTTGTGTCGCTGATCGTGGCGCGCGCCACGGCGTTGACCTCCGCGAGGGTGATGCCCGGCACGAACGCGCGACCCAGCTCGACCTCCTTGGCGATGCCCGGCACCGGGTAGCCGGTCAGCGCGTGCTCGACGTACTCCGCTGCGAATCCCGCGGACTCCGACTTGTCCTTTTCGGCCAGGATCTGGTCGAGGATCCGCAGGTAGTTCGTCTTCTGGCGCTCGAGTTCGCTCGCGTTGAAGCCGAACTGGCGGGCGCGCTGCGTCTCGGCCAGCACGGCTTCGGCCGCCGCCGCGAATCCGTTGTCCTTGACCCCGGCGGCGAGCTGGTATGCGCTCTTCGTCCGGACGAACGGCCCGCGCCCGCCGCCGGCGTACGCGAAGGGTGCGTCCGGACGCTGCGCGATCTCCGCGAACCGCATGTTGAGCATGCCATCGTGGAACTGGAGCACCAGGTTTCGGCGATAGTCGCCCTGCGTGCGCGTGTCGCGACGCGGGCGCTTCCAGAGCAGCGTGACTTCCTTGGACGGGTACTCGCGGTCGGTCTCGATCGAGAAGAGCGTCTCGGCGTGGTCCGGAACAGGTGAGTCCCGTCGCGCGCGGGGACGCGCGGGCATCGGGATCCGCGCAAAGCGCTCGGAGATCCATCGCACCATCTGTGCCGGGTCGAAATCCCCGACCGCGACCACCGACATCAGGTCGGGCCGGTACCAGTCGCGATAGAACGCGCGGGCCACCGA
>VGVM01000003.1 GCA_016874035.1 Gemmatimonadota bacterium | reverse complement strand
TGACACGGTGCTGGCAAAACTGTCCACGAAGATCTGGTAGCGACTGAACGATTCCGACTGCGCATCCAGCCGCAGCACACTGCGCGTCCCCAGCGTGTCGTAGGCCTGGCCGATCACCGTCAGGAACGGGATATTCGTCCCGGCCGTATCGCCGGTGTATGTCGCATACCCGTTTACGCGGATAGTGGCGCTCGCGGTGCCCGACGCATCGCTGATCGAGTAAGCCGTGAGGGCGCGATACGCGGTGTCGCTGGGAATTGTCAGCGTCGTATCGCGCTGGACCGTCGCCTTGACGAGCGCCACGGCGGCGCGCGCGTAGTACCGGAAGTCCTTGTCCTTGTCGTAATACCGCTGCGTGAGCGACGTGTTCGACGTCAGCAGGACGGCCGAAATGGCCAGGCCGGCCATTGAGAGCGTCATGATGAGGACGAGGACGAGCGCCGAGCCCCGGCGCCGGCGGGAGAGG
Organism: Gemmatimonadota bacterium; assembly: GCA_016874035.1. Lineage (GTDB taxonomy): Bacteria > Gemmatimonadota > Gemmatimonadetes > Gemmatimonadales > Gemmatimonadaceae > Fen-1231. The sequence continues at coordinate 98,855 of VGVM01000003.1, read as the reverse complement.
CGCCCGGTCACGGGATCACCACCGCCGACGAGATCTCGGCCGCCGTTGACCAGTTGGGGCCGCAGTCGAGGGCCTTCACCGCATAGATCCACGAGCCCGCCACCAGGGAATAGTCGGTGAAGCTGTACGATCCGCCGCCCCGCGCCGGCGCGTTGCCCACCGTGTACCACGTCGTCCCGGACGACGCCCGCCGCGCAACGGCATACGAACGCACATCGCTGTCGCCCGCGTTGTCGTCGGTCGAACCCGTCCACGCGATCGCGACCTGCACCGGACTTCCGCCCGAGTTGTTCGTGACGGTCGCGGTGACGCTGCTCGGCGCCGCAGGGGCATCGCCGCAGGTCGCCGCGAACAGGCGGCCCGCGTTGTTGAGCTGGGTGCGTTGATACACCGTCCGGAAGACGTTCTCGTTGTCCCGCGCGACGTAGGTCCACCCGGCGGCGCGCATCTCGACGACTGCGACCGAGTCCACCGTGCGAACGGCATCGTCCCAGTAGAGCGGTAGCGAATCCGCGTTGATCAACGACACAGCGCCCGATGCGGACATACGGTAATACCGGAAGAAATATCCCGTGTCCGCCGGGATCCAGAGGTTGGTCGTCACCAGCGAGCTGTCCTTCGCGTTCACGCGACGGTAGAGCGAGTAGATGTCATTTCGCCCGGACGTCGCGTCCGCCCGCAGGAAGAAGGCGATGGTCTCGACCGGCGACCGGTTGCCGTTGGAGTCGGTGTAGGTCGCCGTGGGGTACGTCTTCACGACGAGCGGCAGCGCCCGGGCGCTGCCGACCTGGAAACTTTCGGTGGTCAGCGTGTCCAGCGTCGTCGTCAACGAGGTCGCATTGGGATCGGTGGATTGCGATCGCGTGTACAGGTTCTGGTTGAACGTGAGCGCGAGCTTCGAGGCCTGCACGATCGTCGGCTGCCCGAACACGCCACCCGCCGCGCGCAGTTCGCGGTCGATGACCCCCAAGGCATAGCGCGCATTCTGGAGGGCGTCGAGCCGTCCCGCACCGGAACCGACGGCCCTGGCTTGCGCCCGGAAGAACGGCACCGTGATCGCGAAGACCAGCATCGTGAGCGTCACGGCGATCATCATTTCGAGCAGCGTGAAGCCGCCCCGCCGCCTGGTCGCCAAGACCCTGTTCGTCCGGATCATCAGAACGCCGCGATGACCACCGTTTTCGTGACGGCGGACGTGAGGTCGTTGCCGGTCACCGAGACCGTCACGGTGATGTAGTCGGTCGTCGCGCTCGGGCAGCCCGAACAGCGCACCGCGGCGGTGCTGCGCGTGAAACCCGCGTACACGCCGGTGGTCAACGACTCGGCCACGCCGTTGTAGGTCGAGACGATGCCGTTGTACGCGCGGTACGCCTCGATCTCGGCCACGCGGGAGGCGGCCAGGTCGCTCGCCAGGGTCTTGCTCGTCGAACCCGAGTTCGCGCTCTGGAACTTGCGCGCGAAGTTGCCGAGCCCGAGCATCGTCCCGCTCAGGATCACGATCGCCAGGATGACCTCGACCAGCGTCATACCACGACGCACGCGAGGCGGGCGGCGAATTGGCGGGCGAGCGGGAATCGGCGGCGTCATGGTGCAACCATATAGATAGTGTCGGCGATTGCACATCCCGGCGCCACCGGCAAATCGTCTCGGCGCGCGCCATTGCTATCACATTGTGATGGAATTACATCAGGTGTGACGGTCTGGCCCGTGTCCCGTAGGCGGGCCCGAGCGTCAGCCGATCGTCACGATCTGAGAGCGTTGCCGCCATGGGCGTAATCGCCACACTGCTTCCCGAAGAACGCTGCCTCCTGCGCGTGGTGCAGGCCGTGAGCGGCCAGCACACGGTCGTGCCCTGTCATTCATGGGAGGAGGTGATGCGCGCCTGCGAGGACGAGGCCGTGCACCTGGCCGCGATCGACCTCTTCGCCGATGGGCGCGCCAACTTCGACCGCGTCCGCCAGCTTAAGCTCCGATTCGCCCGCATTACGCTGGTCGCCTACGTGAGCTTTCACTCCGGCCGCGTGCGGGACCTGTTCGATGCCGGGCGCGCGGGCTTCGACGGCCTGATCATCGTGGACCAGGACGACTCGCCCTTGCAGCTCAAGAGCGTCCTCGGCCAGGCCGAAGCCCGCGGCGTGGCCACGCTCCTGCGTGGTCGGCTCGGCACGATCAATGCCGTCTCCCGCGACGCCGTGCTGGTCTCGATCACCCGGGCCCACCTGCGACTCACGTCTCACCGGCTCGCCGAGATCCTCAACGTCTCGAAGCGCACGCTGCTGACGCGGCTGGAGCACGATCGCTTCCCCGCCCCGCAGAAGCTGATCACCTGGGGACGCCTGGTCGTCGCCGCGCGGATGCTCGAGGACGCCAACCGGAGTGCGGACAGCGCTGCGCGGGCCCTCGACTTTCCGTCCGGCAGTGCGTTCCGGAACACCTGCCAGCGCTACCTCAGCGCGACGCCGCAGGAGATCCGCACCCGTGGCGGCGCGGGGTTCGTCGTGTCGGAGTTCCTGAAATCGGTCGGACGCGCGTAGCGCGCGCCGGCGGCGGACCTACAGTTCGCTGAGGCCCCAGGTACCGTTTGCCCCCATCCGGTAGAACGACATCTTCGACGTCGACCCGGTGACCTTGATCGCGCGATTGTCCTCGGTCGCGCACCGAGGGCTGCCGAGGTAGATCACGGCATCGCCGCTCGAAGAGCCGTTCGCATAGAAGATGAGTGCGGGGTATTCCTCGGCGCCGTTCTTCGTGATGCCGGCTCCGGTCGCGTAGTACGCCGTCGAACCGTCGATCGTCGTCGGCGGCGTCGCGAACTTCATGGATTCCGGCAGCGTGGTCCAGTGCGCCGTCTCGCCGTTCGTGTACGTCCCACTGGCGTCCGCATCCTCGACGATCCGGAACTGCGAGCGGTCGTAGTACATCTCAACCACCAGCTGCATGTTCTTCTGGATCGCGCGCGACTGGGCCCAGATCAGGCGGTTCTGGACGAACCGGGAACTGGCGTCCATGCGCAGGCGGTTGAAATCCACGGCCGGCAGCGCCATCGCCGTCACGATCGCCGCGATGGCAAGCGTGACCGCAAGCTCGATGATCGTGTAACCGGGTCGGCGTATGCGAATGGGACTGTCGGACGGGGCTTCCACGGGTAAACGTAATACCCGTCTGGCTGGCACCGCGTTTCGTCCACGCCCTCCGAACCCGGGTACTCCCCTGCTACACGTTGCGCTGACCGGCAACATTGCGAGCGGCAAGAGCACCGTCGCCGCGCTCCTGGCCCGGCGCGGGGCGACCGTGATTGACGCGGATGCGCTTGCGCGGGAGGCCGTGGCGCCCGGCACACCGGGGCTGGCGGCGGTCGTCGCGCGTTTCGGCCGCGCGATCGTTGCGCAGGACGGCTCACTCGACCGCGCCGCGTTGCGACGCCTCGTGTTCGAGGATTCAGCCGCGCGCACCGCGCTCGAAGCGATCATCCACCCGATCGTGCAGCGACGGCGCGCTGAGCTCAGCGCCGCGGCGGCCGCAGCGGGGGCGCAGGTCGTGGTGTCCGACATCCCGCTGTTGTTCGAGACCGGGCTGCAGGGGGAGTTCGACGCCGTAATCGTGGTGGACGCGCCCGAGGCCGTCCGCCTCGGCCGGCTGACGGCGGACCGCCTGATCCCGGACGCCGAAGCGCGGGCCATGATGGCCGCGCAGGCCGACGCGTCGGCCAAGCGCGCCGCGGCGGACTATGTGATCGCCAACGACGGGGCCATCGGGGCGCTCGACGGCCAGGTCGAGGCGCTTTGGCGCGCACTGGTTGACCGGGCGAGTAACCGCTCGCCTTGAGAAGGCGGGGTGCGCGCCCTAACATTGGCGCCATGTCCAACATCCCCGCTGACCTCCGCTACACCGCCGACCACGAATACCTCAAGTCCGCCGGTGGCGGCGCGTACTATGTCGGTATCACCGACTACGCGCAGGGCGAGTTGGGAGACATCGTCTTCCTCGAACTGCCGAAGCCGGGCCAGAAGTTCGGCGCGCACGACACGTTCGGCACCGTTGAGGCCGTGAAGGCCGTCAGCGACCTCTACTGCCCGGTTGCCGGCGAAGTCGTCGAGGTGAACGGCGCGCTGGAGGGCGACCCGGCCGTCGTGAACCGCGACACGTACGGCGACGGCTGGATGATCAAGCTCAAGGTCAGCAGTGAGGCGGACGTGGCGGCGCTGATGGACGCGAAGGCGTACGGGGCGCACCTGGGCGGGAAGTAGCAACTACTACGACGAGTTGTGGGTGGCCGGTGATCGGTGGTCGGTGATCGGCTGTGGTCACCACAACTGACCACCGATCACCGAAGACCCACCACTCGCCGTTTCAGCGAGCTATCCCTGCGCATAGAGCTCGATCGGCGGGCACGCGCACACCAGGTTCCGGTCGCCGAACGCGTTGTCCACGCGACCGACGGCCGGCCAGAACTTCCGGCTCCGCACCCACGACAACGGGAACGCGGCCTTCTCGCGCGAGTAGGCGCGTGACCACGCATCGCTGAGCGTCACCTCGAGCGTGTGCGGCGCATGCACGAGCGGGTTGTCGTCGCGCGGATAGACGCCGGACTCCACTTCGCGCGCTTCCTCCCGGATCGCGATCAGCGCATCGCAGAACCGGTCGAGTTCCTCCTTCGGCTCGCTTTCCGTCGGCTCGATCATCAGGGTGCCCGCGACGGGGAATGAGACCGTCGGCGCGTGGAACCCATAGTCCATCAGCCGCTTCGCGATGTCCTCGACCTCGACGCCCGCCGACTGCTTGAGCGGGCGCGGATCCACGATGCACTCGTGCGCGACCGTGCCTTGCTTGCCCTTGTACAGCACGGGATAGTGCGGCTCGAGGCGCCGGGCCACGTAGTTGGCGTTGAGGATCGCGTACTTGGTCGCGAGCGTGAGCCCTTCGCCGCCCATCATGATGATGTACATCATCGAGATGGGCAGGATGCTCGCGCTGCCCCACGGCGCAGCGCTGATCGCGCCGATCGCCTGCTCGCCGCCGGTCTTCACGACCGCGTGGCCCGGCAGGAACGGCGCGAGGTGCTTCGCCACGCCGATCGGCCCCATGCCCGGACCGCCGCCCCCGTGCGGGATGCAGAACGTCTTGTGCAGGTTCAGGTGGCACACGTCGGCGCCGATGTCGCCGGGACGGCAAAGCCCGACCATGGCATTCATGTTCGCGCCGTCGAGGTACACCTGCCCGCCGTGCTCGTGAATGATCGCGGTGATGTCGGTGATCGCTTCCTCGAACACGCCGTGCGTGGACGGATACGTGACCATCAGGGCGCCGAGGTTGGCGCCGTGCTGCGCCGCCTTTGCCTTGAGGTCCGCGACGTCAATGTTGCCCATCGCATCGGTCTTTACGACGACCACCTGCATGCCCGCCATGACGGCGCTCGCGGGATTGGTGCCGTGCGCCGACTGCGGGATCAGGCAGATCGTGCGGTGCCCCTGCCCGCGTGCCTGATGGTACGCGCGAATGACAAGGAGTCCGGCGTATTCGCCCTGCGACCCTGCGTTCGGCTGCAGCGAGACCGCATGGAACCCCGTGATTTCCGCGAGAGCCGACTCGAGCCGCTCGAACATCACGCGGTACCCCTTGGCCTGTTCACGCGGCGCGAAGGGATGCAGCCCGCCGACTTCCGGCCAGGTCACCGGGAACATCTCGGCGGCAGCATTGAGCTTCATCGTGCACGAACCCAGGGCGATCATCGAGTGCACGAGCGACAGGTCGCGCGACTCGAGCCGACGCACGTAGCGCTGGAACGCCGACTCCGAATGATGCGAGTGGAACACCGGGTGCGTGCAGAACGCGCTCGTGCGCGCGAACCGTTCGTCGAACCGCGCATCCACCTTCGCGGCCGTCGCCGCGGCCATCGGCTTGGATGCGCCGAGGCATGCGAGCAGGTCGTCCACGTCGGCGGCGCCGTGCGTTTCGCCGAACGACACGCCAATCGAGCCGTCCGCGAAGTAACGGAGGTTCAGCTTGCGCGCCTCGGCCGCCGTGCGGACCGCGGCAACCGTCGTGCCCGCCTTGAGCCTGACCTGCACGGTGTCGAAGAAATCATCGTGCGCAACCGTGTGGCCGAGATCGCGCGCACCTTGCGCGAAGGTCTCCGCGAGGTGATGGGCTCGCTGTGCGATGCGCACCAGGCCATCCGGACCATGGAACACGGCGTACATGCCACTCATCACCGCGAGCAGGACCTGCGCGGTGCAGATGTTGCTCGTCGCCTTCTCGCGGCGGATGTGCTGCTCGCGCGTCCCGAGCGCCATGCGGAGCGCCATGCGGCCGTTCGAGTCCTTCGAGACACCGATGATGCGGCCCGGCATGTGCCGCTTGTACTCGTCGCGCGTGGCGAAGAACGCCGCGTGCGGGCCGCCGTACCCCATCGGCACGCCGAAGCGCTGGGCGCAGCCGACCGCAACATCCGCGCCCCATTCACCCGGCGGCGCAAGGACGGTGAGGGCGAGCAGGTCCGTCGCGGCAACCACGAGTGCGCCGGCGGCGTGCACGCGCTCGGCCACCGCGCGCAGGTCCGCGATGCCGCCCATCGTATTCGGGTACTGCAACAGCACGCCGCACGTCTTGGCATCGGGCGCGAGCGCCGCCGCCGGCTGCACGAGCACGGTGATCCCGCGCGCGGCACCACGCGCTTGCACGACGTCTATCGTGTGCGGGTGGCAATCGTCCGCAATAATGAACGTGTCGCGTCCGTTCACCGCCGCGTGCACGAGCTGCATTGCCTCCGCGGCCGCCGTGGCTTCGTCGAGCAGCGAGGCGCTCGCCATCGGCAAACCCGTGAGGTCGGTCACGAGTGTCTGGAAGTTCAGCAGCGCCTCGAGTCGCCCCTGCGCAATCTCCGCCTGGTACGGGGTGTACGCGGTGTACCAGCCGGGATTCTCCAGGATGTTGCGCTGGATGACGGGCGGCGTGTGCGTCGCGTAGTAGCCCATCCCGATGAAGTTTCGCCACACCTCGTTGCCGCTCATCATCGCGCGGAACTCGGCCAGCGCCTCTTGTTCGGAGGTCGCCGCCGGGAGCGCCAGCGCGCGCCGAAACCGGATATTCGGCGGGACCGTAGACTCAATCAAGGCATCGAGCGACGCGTAACCGAGGGTGTCCAGCATGGCGCGAACGTCAGCGTCGCTGGGGCCGAGGTGGCGCGAGACGAAGGTGTCGGGAGCGGAGATGGCGGGCACGGGAGTCAGGTGATGACGGTGGAACCGGAAAACTACCTCAACGCGAGGCTACATTCTCCCTATGAGCAACGGTGAACGGGTCCGGGTGGTGTCGGCAGGTGGCGCGGCCCGCGCCGGGATTGGGTTCGGCAGTGCGCTGGCCATCACGATCTCCTGGAGCGAACACCACTCGCTGTTCTGGGCGATCGTGCAGGGCTTCATGAGCTGGCTGTACGTCATCTATTACGCACTTACGCGGTAGGCGCCGCTGGGTGGCTGCATCGTGACCGGCCGCGTTCGAACCCCAGCCGCGGCGACCCACCCATTGGCGGCGACCGGATGGCGAGCGGTTCCCTACCTGGTCGCCAGCGGGACTGAGCAGATGGCGATTGACGCGGCACTGATGGACTGGTGCCGTGCGTCAGGCGAAGGGGTTGTTCGCGTGTACGGCTGGTCGCGCCCCACCGTGTCGTTTGGTCGCAACGAATCCGTCGTGGGCCGTTACGACCCCGGGGCGATCGCCGCCGCCGGGTGCGAGGTCGTGCGGCGCCCAACCGGCGGTCGCGCACTGATGCACGACGGCGAGGTCACCTACGCCGTGGTTGCGCCCCTCGCCCGCGGGGCGCGACTTCGCGCAGCGTTCGATGACGTGAACACGATCCTCGCCGATGCGCTCGGCGACCTTGGCGTGGTCGGCGTGGCGCCGGCCGCTCACCCCGCCGCGCCGCTCAGGCCGCACGGCGCAGCCTGCTTCGCCGAGCCGTCCGCAGGCGAGCTGACGGTCGCCGGCCGGAAACTCGTGGCCAGCGCGCAACGTGCGGACGATGGGATTGCCCTGCAACACGGTTCGATCATCGTGGAAGACCGCCAGGCGCGGCTGGCGGCGTTTGCGGCGAATACCGGTGGCGGCGTCGCCACGATGCCGGCGGCAACGTTGCAGGCCCTGGTACCCGCGCTGCCGTGGGCGCAGGCGGTCTCAGGAGCGTTGTCCGCAAGCGTGGGCCGCCGTTTCGGCGCATTGCAGACGCTCGACCTCGCGCTGCTGGAGCCGTTCATGGCGCGCCACCGGGCGCGGTATGCAGACTCCGAGTGGACTTGGCGCCGATAAGCGAGTTATCGTTGGCCACGATGCCGCGCACAACCGATCGGCCCGCTTTGCCGCCCAGGCACAGGACGACGCGTTGGTTCATGGCCCTGCTGGCTGGCGCCACCCTCGCGTGCCGCGCGGACATGGGCGGCGAAAAAACCGTGGTGATTGCCGCGGGCGGCGACGCCGATGCGATGATCCCAATGGTTGGCGCGCAAGCGCAGGCGCGTGCCATGACGGAGATCATGTTCGAGAAGCTCGCCGATCTCGGCGACTCGCTGAACACGGTCGGCGACTATGGGTATGTGCCGCGCTTGGCGACGTCGTGGTCGTGGTCGGGCGACTCGATGGCGGTCACGTTCGCGCTGGACCCCCGGGCGACCTGGCATGACGGCAGGCCCGTTCGCGCCAACGACGTCGTGTTCGCATTCCAGCTCGCGACCGACCCGAAGGTCGGCGCGGCAACGGGAGCCGATCTTCGCGGCGTGGTGGACTCGGTCACGGCTCCGGATTCGACGCACGCGACCGCGTGGTTCAAGGCGCGTCGGCCGGACCAGTTCCACCAGCTGGTGTACAACCTGATCCCGCTCCCCGAGCACCTGCTTGCCGCCGTGAATCGCGACTCGCTCCGCGTGTCGTCGTTCGCCGCGCAGCCGGTTGGCAATGGCCCGTTCAAGCTGGCTATCCGCGTCCCGCGGGAGCGCACGGAGTACGTGGCCAACGACAACTTCGCGCGTGGGCGTCCCCGCCTCGACCGCGTGATCGTAACGATCCACCAGGGCGGCCCCGCCGCCGCACGGGCGGTGATTGCGGGTGATGCCGATTTTGTCGAACGCCTTTCCCCTGACGACGCGGCAGAGGTTTCAAAGTCGCCCGAACTCCGCCTGATCCCGGCTGGAAGCGTCGAGTACGGGGTGGTTTCGTTCAACTTCAAGCGCCCCAAGGGCAGCGCTCCGCATCCGGTGTTCGGCGACCTGCGCGTCCGCCAGGCGGTAACCATGGCGGTGGACCGCGCGACGCTGGTGCAGAGCGTGTACGGCTCGCTCGGTCGGGTGGCACTCGGGCCCTTTGTGCGCGCCCAGTGGTCGGCCGACACCACGCTTTCCCAGCTCCCGTTCGACACGGCCGCCGCCGGCGCCATGCTCGACTCGGCGGGCTGGCGGCGTGGTACGGGCGGCATGCGCGCCAGGGCAGGCGCACCGCTGCGCTTCGTGCTGGCGGTTGCCGCGACGAACCGCGAGCGTCCGCGCCTCGCCGAGCTGATGCAACAGCAGCTCAAGCAGCAGGGCGTGGACATGCAGATCCAGCTGCTCGATGGCGCGGCCATGCAGGCGCGACTTTCCGCGCACGACTTCGATGCGGCGATGTTCACCTGGCGCACGACGCCGAGTCCGAGCGGTGCGCAGAGCGCCTGGGGCACGGTGGGATATGCTCCAGGCAGTCCGTACAACGCCGGCGGGTACTCGAGTGCGGTGTTCGACGCCAACGTTGACTCGGCGCTGAAGGAGCGGGACCGGACCCGTGCCCGCGCGCAGTTCCGCGTGGCGTACCAGGCGGCGATCACCGACGCCCCGGCGATCTGGCTGTATGAGCCGTCGGTAGTGGCCGGCGCCGCCGCGCGAGTGTCCACCGGAACGCTCAGGCAGGACGCGTGGTGGGCATCGCTCGAGCGGTGGGACGTGACCGGCCCTCCGCGCCGACGCGCCGGCACCGCGCCGGATTCGGCGCCGCGATAAGCCCGCCACGATACCCGACGGGCACGAATGACATCGGATGCCGGACGGGTTCAGCTGACGATACCGGGCGCGCTGCTCGCCGTGCTGCGGCCTTTGGGAAGGGCAATGCTGGTGGCCCTCCTTGTGACATCCGTTTCGTTCGTCGGCCTGCGCCTGTTGCCCGGCGATCCGTTCGCACCTTCGCCTGACGACCCGCCGGAGCTGGCGCACGCGCGGGCGCAGTCTCGCGTGCAGTTCGGCCTGGACCGACCGATCTCGGTCCAGTACCCCGCGTTGCTCGGCGCGCTCGCGCGCGGCGATCTCGGACACTCGTTCGCCACGGCACAACCCGTGTCCGGCATCGTGCGCAGCGCGATCACGAATACCGCAATCCTCGTCGCGCCGGCGCTGCTGATCGGCCTGGCACTCGGAGTCGCGCTCGGGACGTGGCAAGGTGCGCACGCGGGCAGCGTGCGGGACAAGATCCTGGGCGGCGCCACGTTCGGTTACCTCGCCGTCCCCGAGTTCCTTGTGGCGCTGATCCTTGGAGGACTCGTCGCGATCCGCTGGAAGCTCCTGCCTGCGACCGGGATGGTCGGTGCGGAGGTCGCGACCGCGCCGTGGCTCGTGCGCCTGCCCAGTATCGTGGAGCACGCGGTGCTGCCCGTGAGTGTCCTGGCGATGAGCACGGCGTGCGTCGTCGCGCGCCACCAGCGGGCGGCCGTCATCGCCGCCGTAGGCGAAGGATTCGTGCGCGGCGCCGGGGCGCGGGGCGTGCCGGCGCACCGCATTCTCTGGGTGCACGTGCTCCGCCGGACGGCGGGCACCATCTGCGCCATGGCCGGGGTGTTGCTGCCGGCCCTCGTTGGGGGCGCCGCGCTCGTTGAGCGCGTGTTCAGCTGGCCCGGCGCCGGCTCCGCGCTTGTCACGGCGGTGGCCGCGCGTGACTACCCGGTCGTGCAGGCGCTGGTATTGATGACGGCGGTCGCCGTCGCGCTCTCGGCGTCACTTGCCGAAGCCGGCGCGCAGCGGCTCGCCCAAGGGGAGGCGCTGGTATGAGCCGCGTGGGACGGCTGCTCGCCTACGGCACCGTGGCGGCGGTGCTGGGCGCCGCGCTCGCCGCCCCGGTCCTTGCCCCGCGGGACCCAAACGCGCTGGGCGACGATCCGACCCGTGACCGTCGCCTTGCCCCGAGCGTGCAGCATCCGCTCGGGACGGACGACCTCTCGCGCGATGTCTATGGCCGGCTGATCCACGGCACGCGGGTATCGGTCAGCATCGCGCTGATCGCCGCCGCGCTGATCGTGGCGATCGCGTTCGCCTGGGGGACGACCGCCGCGTTCGCGCCGGCATGGTTGCGCGGCGCAATGATGATCTTCGCGGACGTGGTGTACAGCGTGCCGCGCCTGCTGGTCGTGCTCTCGGTGCTGACGTTCACCGGCCAGCTCGCGCCGGCGACCCTCGCGGTCGTGCTCGGCCTCGCGGGGTGGGCGCCGCTCAGCCGGATCCTCTACCGCGCGGCCGTCGCGGCGCGACGCGCGCCCAGCACGGAATCCGCAATGGCGCTCGGCGTTGGCCGCGTGCGGATCGCGTTCTCGCATGTCCTCCCGGCGCTGCGGCCCCACCTGGTCGAAGGCGCGTGCATGGCGGTTGCCGTGGTCATCCCGCTCGAGGCGGCGCTCACGTACTTCGGCATCGGCGTGCCTCGCCCGACCGCCACCTGGGGGCGCTTGCTCGACGATGCCGGCGCCGACCCGCTCGGCGCATGGTGGCTGGTGGTCTTCCCTTCCGCGGTGATTGCCGCCACCGTCATGGCAATGAACTACCTCGCGTCCGACGCCCGCGCACCGCGCCTCACCGCGGAGGCCAAGTGACGGCGTTGCTCGAGGTCGAGAACCTCCGTGTCACGTACGCCGGCGCGCAGCGCGACGTCGCCGCCGTCGCCGGCGTGTCCTTTGCCGTGGCCCCGGGCGAAGTCGTCGCCCTCGTCGGTGAGTCGGGGAGCGGGAAGACCGCGACAGCCCTGGCGATCATCGGGTTGTTGGGCGAATCCGCTCGCATCGAGCCGGGAAGTGCGATCCGGTTCGAAGGTCGCGACCTGTTGCGGCTCGGCGAGCCGGAGTTTCGCGATCTCCGCGGGCGTCGCATCGCGATGGTCTTCCAGGACGCGGGCGCGGCCCTGAACCCCGTGATGCGCGTCGGGGAGCAGGTGGCGGAAGCTGCACTCGTGCATGGCGAGCGTGACAAGGCGCGTGCGCGCGCCATGGCGGTCGCGATGCTCGACCGTGTGGGCCTTCCCGATGCGGCCCGTCAGGCGCGCGCGTACCCCCACGAGCTGTCGGGGGGCATGAAGCAGCGTGTGATGCTGGCGATTGCCCTGCTGCTCAAGCCGTCGCTGGTGATCGCGGACGAACCGACCTCGGCGCTCGACGTTACGGTGCAGCGCCAAGTGCTCTCGCTGCTGCTGGAACTCCAGCGCGAGTCGGGCACGGCGGTCCTGATGATCACGCACGATCTCGGCGTGGTCGCCGAGACCTGTTCGCGCGCGCTGGTGATGCGCCGCGGGGAACTCGTGGAGTCGGCGACCGTGGATGACCTCTTCCACGCGCCGCGCCATGCGTACACGCGCGAGCTGCTGGCCGCGATGCCACGGCTGGCGCGCCCGGTGCCGCCCGGATGACCGGCTCCGCACTCGTGGCCGTTCGCGGCCTGCGTGTCGTGCACCGGAGCGCCGGGTTGTTTGCCCGCAGTGCCGTCACAGCCGTGGAGGACGTGAGCTTCGAGATCGCCCGGGGCGAGACGCTCGCGCTCGTCGGCGAATCCGGTTGCGGGAAGACATCCGCCGCGCGCGCGCTGCTGCGCCTGATTCCGTGCGACGCAGGATCCGTCACGTTCGACGGCACCGATGTCCTTGCGCTCGCACCCGAGCCGATGCGCCGGCTCCGTAAGCGCATGCAGGTCGTGTTCCAGGACCCCTACTCCTCGCTCAATCCCCGACACCGCGTCGGGACGATCGTCGCGGAGGGACTCGTGGTCCACCGGCTCGCCAGCGGTGCCGCGGCGCAGGCGCGCGTCGCGAGCCTCCTGAAAGAAGTCGGGCTCGACCCGGCGGATACCGCGAAGTACCCGCACGAACTTTCCGGTGGCCAGCGCCAGCGCGTGGCGATCGCCCGCGCGTTGGCAGTGGATCCGGAGTTCATCGTGCTCGACGAGGCCGTATCGGCGCTCGATGTCACCACGCAGGCGCAGGTGCTCGCGCTGCTCGAACACCTGCGCGACGCGCGGCGACTGACCTGCTTGTTCATCGCCCACAACCTCGCGGTGGTGCAGCGGATCGCGACGCAGGTGGCCGTGATGCAGCGGGGACGCATCGTCGAAGCCGGACCGATAGCGCAGGTCTTCGATTCGCCGCGGCACGAGTACACGCGTACGCTGCTGGACGCCGTGCCGGTCTCCGATCCGCGGGACCCGCGCGCGCTGCGCGGGCAGCAAGCCGAACGCGCGCAGCCCGCGGTTGGCGTCGCGAATCGTCAGTAGGTTTACCGCTTCCCTCCCACCGAGCCCACCATGGCGACGGCCGCACAACCCACGCCCGAAGTCCGCGCGCTGACCGACGACCGATCCTTCTTCGGCCACCCCGCTGGACTGCGTACGCTGTTCACGGTCGAGATGTGGGAGCGCTTCTCGTACTACGGGCTGCGGCCCCTCCTGATCCTGTTCATGACGGCGGCGCTTGCCGATGGCGGGTTTGGGCTTGACCGCCCCACCGCTGCGGCGATCGTTGGCATCTACTCGGCGGGCGTGTATCTCGCGACGCTCCCTGGCGGCTGGATCGCCGACCGTTGGCTCGGGCTGCAACGCTCCGTCTGGTACGGTGGCGTGATCATTGCGCTCGGTCACCTGAGCATCGCACTGAGCTCGGTCTTCGCCCAGAAGGCCTTCTTTGTCGGGCTCGTCCTGATCGTGATCGGCACGGGACTGCTCAAGGGCAACATCTCGGCCATGGTCGGCGAGATGTACCCCGAGGGCGGGCATCGGCGGGACGCCGGGTTCTCGATCTACTACATGGGCATCAACACGGGCGCGTTCTTCGGGCAGCTGGTGACCGGGTATCTCGGCGAGCGCGTGGGTTGGCACTTCGGCTTCGGCGCCGCGGGCGTGGGCATGCTGCTTGGCCTCATCACGTTCCGGCTGTGGGCGAATCGCACGCTCGGACCGATCGGCACGACCGTCGCGGTTGACGAAGCCGCCCAGCGGCAGACCCGCACGATCACGCTCGCCGCCGCGGCAGTATTAGGGGCGGTGCTGCTCGCGGGAATCGCCGGCCTGATCCAGTTCGACCCCGTCAGCGTCGCGAGCAACACGACAAACGCGATCCTGACGCTCGCCGCGGGATACTTCGCCTATCTCTTCGTCCTGGGCGGGCTGACGACGGACGAGAAGAAGCGGGTGGCGGTGATCGTGTTGCTGTTTGTCGGCGCGGTCGTGTTCTGGTCGGCCTTCGAGCAGGCGCCGACATCGCTCAACCTCTTTGCGCGCGACTTCACGGACCGGAACCTCTTCGGCTTCGAGGTACCGGCGTCGTGGCTGCAGTCCATCAACGCGTTCTTCGTGATCGCATTCGCGCCCGTGTTCGCCGCGGTCTGGATCGCGCTCGGGAAACGCGGCATCTCGCCATCGAGCACGACGAAGTTCGCGCTCGCACTGGTCCTCTGCGGACTCGGCTTCTACATGATGCTGATTCCCGCGAACGCCGTGATTGCGTCGGGCGGAGTCGCAAAGGTCTCGATCCTCTGGCTCACCGGCAGCTACCTGCTTCAGTCACTCGGCGAGTTGGCGTTGAGCCCGGTCGGACTGTCGTCCATGACCGTGCTCGCCCCCAAGCGCTACGTGGGACAGATGATGGGGGTGTGGTTCATGGCGACCGCACTGGGCAACCTGATCGCGGGGCTGGTCGGCGGGCACATTGACCCGGAGCGGCTGGAACTCATGCCGCAGCTATTCAGCCGGACCGCGATGTCGCTGTTCATCATGACGGCGGTGTTCGCCGTGTTGATCGTGCCGATCAGGAAGATGATGCGATCGGCGGGGACGGAGAACGCGTAGGGCCGGCAGCCAGAGCTACCGACCCATCTTCCGCTTCAGCTCCTCGAGCTGCGCGTCGGCCTGCGCCGACGCAGCTGACCGCTGCTGATCGCGCGACAGCGAGCCGAGTTCCGCGTTCAGGCGTGAGTCGTCGCGCAGGCCGAGGTCTTCGTCGGTCAGTGGGGCATTCGAGGGATTCAGGCCGCTCCCGACGCCGGCCCCGGCCGCCTTGAGTCCCTGCAGCATCTCGTCGTAATCCGCCTCGGCCAGGGCCAGCTCCGCTTCCTGGGCTTCGAGCTTCCGTTCGAGCACGGCGGCTCGCTCGGAATGCTGCCGCTCAAACTTTTCCGCGATCGTCACGGTCTCCGCGTCCGGAATGCTTGCGGCGAGGGCCTTGCGACGCACCACGGTTTCCAGCTGCTCCCGCTCGTGCTTGAGGCGGTCGCGCGTTTGCTCGACGCCGTCGCGCAGGTCGGCGATCCCCATCTTCGCCGCGACGAGCGCCTGTTTCATCTGCGCAACGACCGCGCGGCGGTCGCCGGTGGCGATGCGACCGTTGACGAGGTCACGGACGGTGGCTTTCAGCTCTTCAAACATGGTTGGGGTAGCATAGGGGACGACCGCTCGCGGTGGCAATACGGGCCGCCGGGCGGGTTAGTTTTCGACCCAGCTTTTCGACCCAACGCCCGCGTCTCGTGCTCTATATCTGCCTGCCGTCGCACAATGAGTCAGCCACCGTCGGGGTCCTCCTGTGGAGGATCCGGCAGGTGTTCCAGGAATACTCGCGTGAGTACGAGGTCCTCGTGTACGACGACGCCAGTACGGACGCGACGCGGGAGACGCTCGAGCCGTACAAGAAGGTGATGCCGCTCGAGGTCATCGGTGGCTCGGCCCGCGTCGGCTATGCCGGCGCCGTGCATGCGCTGCTGCGGGCGGCAAGTGCGAAGACGCGGTACCCCCGCCGGGACGCGGTCGCGCTGATGCAGGCGGATCTCACTGAAGGACCCGACCAGCTGCCGGAGTTCGTGAAGCGCTTCGAAGGCGGCGCGGACCTCGTGCTGTCCGATCGGGCGCGGGCCGAGAGCCCGCCGGAGCCGCTTCGCAAGCTCCACCGGAACCTCTCGTGGGCGAAGCGCAGCTGGCCGTTGAACGCCTTCGTGGGCGTGCCGGGCGTGGCTGACCCGTTCGCGACCCTGCGGCTGATCCGACTCACGGTCGTCCGGGACGTGCTCGCGGCGCGTGAAGCGAGGCGGTGGCAGCCCGAGCTCGACACGGCGACTGCGTCGGCCAACGCCGAACTGACGCGTGAGGTGCTGGCACACGCGCGGCGGACGGAATCCGTGCCAACGCGGGAGCGGTGGGACCTGCGCCTGCGCGAAACCCGGACGGACGCGTGGCGCGACGCGGTCAAGGTGGTCAAGCGGGCGTGGGCCACGCGGCGCACGATGCCTGCTCCCCGAAAGAGGGGATGATGTCCCGGAGGGCGCGGCGGACGGCCGCCGGATTCGTGGCGGCACTGCTGTGGTGCGTGCCGCGCGCCGGCGTTGCGCAGGACTCAACCGCTGTCCGCCTGGCCGCCCCGGATTCGGCCTCGGTTCGAGCGCCGGCGTCGCCGCCGTGGGCGCCGGGCGAGTTCCTGGAGTACACCCTCAAGTTCGGCGTCATTTCCGCCGGTTCAGGCCGCATGCAGGTCGTTGGCCGCGACACGCTGCGCGGCCGCGACGTGTGGCGGCTCAAGTTCGATTTCTCCGGCGGCGTCGCCCTGCTCCGGGTCAACGACGTATTCGAGAGCTGGGTGGACGCCGCGTCCCTGCACTCGTTGCAGTTCGTCCAGCGCATCTCGGAACCCGGCTACAAGCGCCTTCGCACCTATCGCATCGATCCGGACCGCGGCGTGTTCCAGCTCGACGCGCAGGAAGAACGCCCATCTGTCGCCGAGCCGCTCGATGACGCGGCGTTCTTCTTCTTTATCCGCACGATCCCGCTGGAGGTCGGCAAGTCGTACGACTTCCATCGGTATTTCGACCCGAAAGCCAACCCGGTAACCATTCGGGTGCTCCGCCGCGAGCGCGTGCAGGTGCCGGCGGGCACGTTCGACGCGATCGTCATCCAGCCGATGATCAAGACGAACGGCATCTTCTCCGAGGGCGGGCACGCCGAGCTGTGGTTGACGGATGACCCGCGGCGCATGCTCGTGCAAATGAAGTCGAAGTTGAAGTTTGGTTCACTGAACCTCTACCTCCGGAAGTACGTCCTTCCGCCGCTTACGCCGGGCGATCCGACGCGCCGGGGCGGCAAGTGACCGGCTTCCGTGCGCCCGGACCCGTGAGCGAGAACCCGCAATGACCCGACCGCGTGAGGCCGACCTATCCGCCGTAAAGACCGTCCCGATCGGCAGTCGCGCGAGCAAGGTGCGCGCCGAAGACTTCGCGGCACCGCCGCAGCGGGGCGGCACGGTTGCGCAGTTCCTGAAGGGATTGCCCGATATCCTGGTCGCGCGCGACTTCCTCGCGGTGGCCGACGCGATTGCCGCCGCGGCGAGCGCGAAGCGCGCGGTGATCGTCATGCTCGGCGGGCACGTGGTGAAGACCGGCCTGTCGCGTGTGTTGATCGACCTGATGGAACGGGGCATCGTGACCCACCTCGCGATGAACGGCAGCGCCGCGATCCACGATTACGAAGTCGCGCGGTTCGGCTCGACATCGGAGGACGTGGCGGCCGGGCTCCGGGACGGGAGTTTCGGCATGGCCGAAGAGACCGGGCGCGGGATGAACGAGGCGTTCGTCGCCGGGCAGAAGGCGTCCCACGGGATGGGTGAAGCGCTCGCGGTCGCGCTGGCTCAAGAAGCGAAACTGGCTCACCCGGAGCTCTCGGTCTTGATGGCGGCGCATCGGCTGGGCGTCAGCGCGACGGTGCATGCCGCGCTGGGCGCGGAGATCATTCACCAGCACCCCGCGGCTAACGGCGGGGCGATCGGGGACACGAGCCATCGCGATTTCCGGCGGCTCGCGGCGTCCATCGAGGGGCTCGACGGCGGCGGTGTCGTACTCAACGTGGGCAGCGCCGTGATCATGCCCGAGGTCTTCCTCAAGGCGCTCACGGTGGCCAGGAATACCGGGGCCGGAAAGCCGCAGGGGTTCGTCACCTGCGACCTCGACATGCAGCGGCACTACCGGCCGCGCGTGAACGTCGTGCAGCGGCCGACGCTCGACAGCGGAAAGGGCTACGAAATAACAGGGCACCATGAGATCATGGTGCCCTTGCTCGCCTGGGCGATCGTCGAGCGGCTGGGGTAGTCGGGCGGTTCGCCCCGAAGCCCCGTCGCGCCCACTCGGAGTGGCAGGCGCCAACGCGGCGACGTCCTTAGCTGCCTGAAGTCCCCGAGAACGAGTCCGTCATCTTGCGCGCGGTGTCCGGGCTGATGATGCGCAGGATGAAGTAGATCGCGGCGCCGACGAGCAGGATCTTGAGCGCAATGCCAAGGATCCAGAACAGCAGCATCACGAAGCCGCCGAACAGACCGAACACGAGCTTGAGCAGGACGATGCCTGCCATTGTCGCGAGGCCAACAGAAAAGAGGGTTTTCAGCATCGTGTGCTCCTTGAAAGTGTCGCGCTGATGCCCTGATTACGCTCTGCCCGTCCGGAGGGTTTTAGGTCCGGTTTGAGTGTGCGTGGACAGCCGCCTGGTGTCGCTTGGCGACACGCCCGCGGGCAGGCACACGCCGCTCGTATTCGACTGTGGCGACGTCGCCACTGCGGTCCGCTGGCTCACCGCTATGCGCTGGTGCCCAAGCCGCAAATTGGGCCTGAAAAGTGAGTAACCGTCTAATGTTATTTTACCGGTTACTCATGATGGCGGCGCGCTCTTGGCGCCCGTAGCTTCTTCGGCCTACTAAGCACACCGTGCACGAACACCTCTATCAGATCATGGGGCGCCATCGCGCCCCGAACCTCCCGGAGCGGAAGCCGGGATGGCTCAAGGTTCGTGCACCCGGCGGGTCGAACTACCTCAAGCTGAAAGGCATGATGCGGGACCTGGGCCTGCACACGGTGTGCGAGGAGGCCCACTGCCCCAACGTGGGCGAGTGCTGGGAGCACGGCGCCGCGACGTTCATGATCCTCGGCAACGTCTGCACCCGGAACTGCGCCTACTGCGCCGTGGCGCACGGCCGGCCGCCGGTCTTCGACCCGACGGAACCGGGCAAAGTCGCCGATGCCGCCGCGACCATGCAGCTCCGCCACGCGGTGATCACGTCCGTGGACCGCGACGACCTGCCCGATTTCGGCGCGGGCATCTTCGCGGAGACCATCCGCGCGGTTCATGAGCGTGTGCCCGGCTGCTCGGTCGAGGTGCTCGTCCCGGATTTCCAGGGCAATGAGACGGCGACTAAGACGGTGCTCGACGCCAACCCCGAGATCTACAATCACAACACGGAGACGGTCCCGCGTCTCTATAAGAAGGCGCGGCCGGGTGGTCGTTACGAGCGAGTGCTGGGGATCTTCCGGTTCGCCAAGTCGTACGCGCCGCATGTCCCGACGAAGACGGGCATCATCCTCGGCCTTGGCGAGACCAACGAAGAGGTGCTCGCGACGATGCGTGAACTGCGCACCGTGGACGTGGACATCCTCACGCTGGGCCAGTACCTCCGGCCCTCGGCCGACCACATCGCGCTCGACCGGTACGTGACGCCGGATGAGTTCAGGATGTTCCGCGAGGAAGGGCTCGCGATGGGCTACAAGCATGTGGAGAGCGGGCCGCTGGTGCGGTCGAGCTACCACGCGTGGGAGCAGGTGCAGGCCGCAGGGGTCGCGTAGTCGCCGCTGTTCACCAGACGCCACCAGGAACGAGAGAGATGCCACCGAAGAAGAAACCGGACGGAAACGGCCCCGCCGAGTCCGCGCTCGACCGGCAGATGCTGCATTCGATGATCCTGCAGCGCCGCTTCGAGGAGAAAGTCGCCGAGGCGTATGCGCTCGGAAAGATCGGCGGGTTTTGCCACCTGTATATCGGGCAGGAAGCGGTGAGCACCGGCATCATCATGGCGCTGCGCGAAGACGACTATGTGCTCACGACCTACCGCGACCATGGCCAGGCGCTTGTCCGCGGAATGACATCGCGGAGCGTCATGGCGGAACTCTTCGGGCGGATTGACGGCTGCTCGCGCGGCAAGGGCGGCTCGATGCACCTCTTCGACCGTCACGTGAACTTCCTCGGCGGCCACGGCATCGTCGGCGGGCACGTGCCGCTGGCGACCGGCGTCGGCTTTGCGATCAAGTACCGCGGCGGCGACCAGTGCGTGGTGTGCTTCATGGGCGAGGCGGCGGTGAACAACGGCGCGTTCCATGAATCGCTCAACATGGCGGGGCTGTGGCGCCTGCCGGTGATCTACGTGATCGAGAACAACCGCTACGGCATGGGCACGGCGTTGGAGCGCGCGTCGAGCATCAAGGACATGTACAAGCGCGGCGCCACGTACAACATCGAAAGCGCCGAAGTGGACGGGCAGGACGTGTGGGCCGTGCGCGAGGCCACGCTCGAGGCGATCGCCCGCGCTCGGAAGGACTCGTCGCCGACGTTGCTCGAGGTGCGCACCTACCGGTACATGGGCCACTCAATGTCGGACGCCGTGAGCGGCACGTACCGCACGAAGGACGAGCTCGACGAATACCGGAAGCGCGACCCGATCAACCTTTGCAAGGCGAAGCTGCTCGCCGACAAGACGATCACGCCGGGCGATGTGGACGCGATGGAAAAGGAGATCGCCGCCGTGGTGCAGGACTCCTGGGACTTCGCGGATGCGAGCCCGGAGCCGCCGTACGAGGCACTGCACGAGGATGTGTACGTGGAGACGACGACATGAACGGCAACTACGAGGGTTGGGTGGTCGGTGGTCGGGCGTCGGTGGGAGGTGGGGCATGCCGGTGATCACCTACCGCGACGCGCTGAACGCCGCACTGCGCGAGGAAATGCACCGCGACGACCGCGTCTTCCTCATGGGCGAGGAAGTCGGCGTGTACAACGGCGCCTACAAGGTGTCGAAGGGCCTGCTCGAGGAGTTCGGCGAGATGCGGGTCGTGGACACGCCGATTACGGAACTCGGATTCTCCGGCGTCGGTGTGGGGGCCGCGATGGTCGGGCTGCGGCCGGTGGTCGAGTTCATGACCTGGAACTTCGCGCTGCTCGCACTCGACCAGGTGGTGAACGCGGCCGCGAAGATGCTCTACATGTCCGGCGGCCAGTTCCCGATGCCGATCGTCTTCCGCGGGCCGAACGGCGCGGCGCTGCAGCTGTCCGCGCAACACTCGCAGGCGTGGGAATCGTGGCTTGCGCACATCCCCGGACTCAAGGTCGTTGCGCCGGGCACGCCATATGACGCCAAGGGCCTACTGAAGGCCGCGATCCGCGATGACAACCCGGTCGTCGTGCTGGAGGGCGAAATGCTCTACAACACGAAGGGCGAAGTGCCGGACGAGGATTACATCATCCCGCTCGGCAAAGCCGAGCTGAAGCGCGAGGGCGATCACTGCTCGATCATCACGAGCGGCAAGATGGCGCTGGTCGCGATGCAGGCGGCCGACACGCTCGCGAAGGAAGGCATCCGGCTCGATGTGGTGGACCTCCGCACGATCCGGCCGATGGATGTGGATGCCATCACCGCGAGCGTGAAGAAGACCAACCGCGCGGTCGTGCTCGAAGAAGGCTGGGAAGTG
The DNA here is from genome assembly GCA_016874035.1 of Gemmatimonadota bacterium. GTDB lineage: Bacteria > Gemmatimonadota > Gemmatimonadetes > Gemmatimonadales > Gemmatimonadaceae > Fen-1231. Next base: position 77,056 of record VGVM01000003.1, on the reverse strand, counting down.
TGTGGGATCGGCGCGCAGGTGGTGGACTACATCCAGCGCGACTGCTTCGACCATCTCGACGCGCCGGTGCTGCGCGTGCATCAGGCCGACGTGCCGATGCCGTACGCGAAGGCGATCGAGAAGGCGGCCAAGCCGGACCTGGCGAAAACGATCGGCGCGGTGAAGAAAGTCATGTACATCGAGGCCTGACCGATGGCGACGAAAGTATTCATGGAGGCGCTCAGCCCGACGATGGAAGAAGGGCGCCTGGCGAAGTGGGTCAAGAACGAAGGCGACGCCGTGAAGTCCGGCGACGTGCTCGCCGAGGTTGAGACCGACAAGGCGATCATGGAGCTGGTTGCGCGGGGTGAAGGCGTACTGCGCAAACGCTTGATCGCCGAGGGCGCGACGACGCCAGTCGGATCGCTTGTCGGCGTGATCGCGGCGAAGGACGAGGACATCTCGGCGTTGGTGGCCGGTGCAGGCGGCGGCGCTTCGACGCCCGCGCCTGCTGCCGCGCCTGCGGCTGCACCTGTTGTGGCGGCGGCGCCGGCTCCTGCCGCCCCGAGCGCGCCGGCGGCCCCTGCGCCGGCGCCCGCACCGATGGCCGCGGCTGTCACGACGTCAGGCCGCTCGCTCGCATCCCCGCTCGCGCGCCGAATTGCCGGCGACAAGGGCGTGGACCTCGGCGCGGTTCAGGGGTCGGGGCCGGGCGGACGAATCATCAAGCGCGACATTGAGGCCGCGGTTGCCGCCGGTCCTTCGCGCCCTGCTGCGGCTCCGCGCGCTGTGCCTGCCCCGCAGCCCGGCGCGGATTATTCCGACGTCGCGCTCACGCAGATCCGGAAGACCATCGCGCGCCGGCTCGGCGAGTCCATCGGCCCGATCCCAACCTTCTACCTCACCGCGGAGTTCGACCTCGAGCGCGCGGCGGAAATGCGCACGGCGATGGCCGCGCTCGGTGACCAGTACAAGGTTTCGTTCAACGACATCATCCTGAAATCCGTGGCGACCGCGCTTGCGGTGCACCCGGAGGTCAACGCACACTGGCTCGGCGATCACATCCGCTATTGGAGCCGCGTACACCTCGGCATGGCGGTCGCGACCGACGACGGCCTGATCGTGCCGGTGATCTTCGACGCGAACACAAAGGGGCTGGCCGAGATCAGCATGGAAGCACGGTCGCTGGCGCAGCGCGCGCGCGAGCGGAAGCTCAAGCCCGAGGAGTTCACGGGCTCGACGTTCAGCGTGAGCAACCTTGGCATGATGCAGGTTGACCAGTTCACGGCGATCATCAATCCGCCCGAGTGCGGCATCCTGGCGATCGGGGCGATGGATGAAAAGCCGGTTCGTGCCGCCGACGGGTCCGTGCAGTTCCGGAAGAAGATCCGCGTGACGATGAGTTGTGACCATCGCGTGATTGACGGCGCGGTGGGAGCGAAGTTCCTGCAGACGCTGCGGCGGATGATCGAGAATCCTTTGATGTTGGCGTATTGAGACAGGTAACAGATAGTAGGTAGTAGGTAGTAGATAGTAGGTAGTGGTAACTACTACCTACTATCTACTACCTACTACCTACTACCTCCTACTTACCTCACTCCCTTCTCATGTCCTCCTTCGACGTGATTTTTCTCGGCGGCGGCCCGGCCGGCTATGTGGGCGCGATCCGCTGCGCGCAGCTCGGCCTCAACACGGCTGTCGTCGAGAAGGAAGGCCTGGGCGGTACCTGCGTACTCTGGGGCTGCATACCTGCGAAGGCGCTGCTCGAGGCGGCGAACCTGGCGAATCGTGTGAAGCATGCCGCCGAGTTCGGCGTCAACGTCGGCGAGGTGAAGACCGACTACGGCGTCGCGATGAAGCGTTCGCGCGACGTGAGCAGCAAGAACTCGAAGGGCGTCGAGTTCCTGTTCAAGAAGAACAAGATCACGTGGATCAAGGGCACCGGCGTGCTCGGCGCGGGCAAGTCGGTGAAGGTCACGGCCGACGGCAAGACCGAAACGCACACGGCGACCAAGGGCGTGGTGATCTCGACCGGCTCGCGCGTGAAGGGGCTGCCGCAGGCGGGGCTCGAGCTCAACAAGACGACGGTGATTTCTTCGGATGAGGCGCTGGTGCTCGAGAAGGCGCCCAAGACGATCGCGATTGTCGGCGCCGGCGCGGTAGGCTGCGAGTTCGCGGACGTGTTCAACGCATTCGGCAGCAAGGTGTACTTGATCGAGGCGATGGCGGCGATCCTGCCGCTCGAAGATGCGGATTCGTCGAGCGAAGTCGCGCGCTCGTTCAAGAAGCGCGGTATTGATGTAATGGCGGGCGCGAAGCTCACGAGCGCGAAGGTGGGCAAGTCGAGCGTGAAGCTGGGCGTCGAGGAGAAGGGCGCGAAGCAGGAGATCGAGGTGGACGTCGTGCTGGTCGCGACCGGGCGGCAGGCGGTGACGGATGGGATCGGGCTCAAGGAGCTCGGCGTCGCGATGACCGACCGTGGGTTCATCAAGATCAACGAGCGCATGGAGACCAGCGTGAAGGGCGTCTATGCGATCGGCGACGTCGCGGGCCCGCCGATGCTGGCGCACAAGGGCGAGCGCGAGGGGATGATCGTCGCCGAGGTGATTGCCGGGCACAAGTTCCACCCGCTCAACTACGGGAACGTGCCGAACGCGACGTACTGCCACCCGGAGGTCGCGAGCATCGGCCTCACCGAGGCGCAGGTGAAGGAGAAGAAGATCGACTACAAGGTCGGCAAGTTCCCGTTCAGCGCGAATGGCCGCGCGCGGACGTCAGGCGAGACGGAAGGATTCGTGAAGATCATACGCGACGCCAAGTACGGCGAGATCCTCGGCGCGCACATCGTGGGCGCGCACGCGACGGAGATGATCCACGAGCTCGCCGTGGCGCGCGAGAACGAGTTCACGGTCGAGGAGATCGAGCTGGCGATCCACGCGCATCCGACGCTGTCCGAGGCGATCGCCGAGGCGACGCTGGATGCCATGGGACGGATGGTGCACGCGTAGGGACGGGGGCCTGCAATAGGCTGGTACGGCGTGCAATTGTGCCGTGATGCCCCCTCGTCGTGACGGTGGCATCGTGCGGTGCTCCTGTTAGGCGGAAGCCCGCCACGAGCACAGGCGTCGGTCAGCCCAGCGATGCGAATAATGGCGCGCCCACTGGCGCCCCGCGCCTCCGCTTCTGATCTTCATGCAGCAACGGGCACGCCCCCCCCATCATCCCCACGCCCCGATGATCCTCGTCTTCGCGTCGGTCGCGGTGTTCGCGCAGGATTCCGTGTCGTACGCCAGACCCGAGGCGTGGCTCTGCCGGCCGGGCCGCACCGATGCCTGTTCCGTCGATCTCTCGACGACGATCCTCTCGGCGGACGGCACCCGCAAGGCCGAACGGTGGGCCGCGACAGCCGCGCCGGCCGTCGACTGCTTCTATGTCTATCCGACCGTTTCGCGCGACACCGGCACGTACAGCGACATGCAGGCCGGCGATGAAGAGCGGGACGTCGTACGATCACAGTTTGCACGCTTCGGTTCCATCTGCCGTCGGTTTGCGCCCCTCTATCGACAGGTGACCGTTGCCGGCCTCGGCCGGATGTTCAGCTCGCCGAACAGCGGCATCTCGATGAGCCGCGGCACGAACTATGACGACGTGCTCGCCGCATGGAACCATTACCTCGCCAACGACAACAAGGGCCGCGGCGTCGTCCTCATCGGGCACTCGCAGGGAGCGTACCTCCTTGACGAACTCATCCGGTGGGAGATCGACGGCAAGTCGGCGCAATCGCTGGTCGTCTCCGCGCTCCTCATCGGCGCCAACATTCCCGTGCCGGTCGGCAAGGATCTCGGCGGCTCGTTCCAGTCGATGCCGCTCTGCCGGCGAGATGGCCAGACGGGTTGTGTCGTTTCGTTCGTCTCGTTTCGCAGTACCGTGCCTCCGTCCGGCCGCGCATTGTTCGGGCGCGTGACCACGCCGGGCATGCAGGCCGCGTGCACGAATCCCGCCGCCCTGTCCGGTGGCAGTCGCGGCCTCCACAGCTACTTCAGCGCGGCGCCGAGCATCTTCGAGCGCACGGCGACGACGGCGTACCGGTGGGTGCGCACGGATCCGCAGGTCACGACGCAGTTCGTGAGCGTTCCCGGCCTCGTCAGTGGCGAGTGCGTGGCCGATTCCCTCGGCTCGCGGCTGGTGCTCACCGTGCACGGCGATCCCGCCGACCCCCGCGCCGACGACATACCGGGCGACATGGGCGCGCCCGGGACGGCGACCCGGGCGCAGTGGGGCATGCACTTGGTGGATATGAGCGCCACGATGGGCGACCTCCTCTCCGTGGTCGCCAGACAAGCATCGGCGTTCAAGGCACCCGCCGCACGGCCCGCGGCGAGGCCGGCTGGGCTCCCCCCGGCAATGCAGCCCGCGCGCGGCGTCCCGCGCCTCTCGAACGGCAAGCCGGACATGAACGGGATCTGGCGCGCATTCGGCAACGACCACTACGACATCGAGCCGCACAATGCGCGTGGCGCGTTGGCGTGGCGCGAGGGACCCGTCGTGCCGGTTCCCGCGGCTGAGGTTGTGGCGCTCGGCGCCGTGGGATCTGTGCCATCAGGACGCGGGATCGTCGGCGGCGGGAAGATTCCCTACACGCCGGCTGCGCTCGCCAGGCGGAACGAGAATCGTGCCAACTGGCTCTCGCGCGACCCCGAGATCAAGTGCTACCTGCCGGGAGTGCCGCGCGCGAATTACATGCCCTTTCCGTTCCAGGTGTTCCAGAGCACGTCGGCGTTCTTCATCTCATATGAATACGCGGGTGCCACCCGCAACATCCTGTTGAAGGATCCCGGTCCCCCGGAAGTGGACAGCTGGATGGGCCAGTCCGTCGGCCGGTGGGAGGGTGACACCTTTGTCGTCGCGGTGAGCGGATTCAACGCGGAAACCTGGTTCGACCGCGCAGGCAACCATCACTCCGAGGCGCTCAAGGTGACCGAGCGCTGGACGATGGCGGGTCCCGATCACATCCGCTACGAAGCGACGATGGAGGATCCCCAGACCTTCACCCGACCCTGGACAATCCGCACGACCCTCTATCGCGACGTGGACCCCGACGCGCGGCTCGGCCAGTTCAAGTGCGTCGAGTTTGTCGAGGAACTGTTGTACGGTCACCTGCGCAAACGTCCGGTCACGACACCCCCTCCCGCCAAGCCGTGAGGATTCTCATGCCGATCCACCGAGCCAGCTTCAGCGCCCTTGCCGGACTCGTCCTGCTGGCGACGGCGAACCACGCGGCAGCGCAGGCGCCGGCGCGCGCGACGGCGGCGCGGCCCGCGAGCACGCTGCCCCGCACTCCCGACGGCCGCCCCGACCTTCAGGGCAACTGGTCGAACGCGACCATGACGCCTCTCGAACGCGCCGCCGGCCAGGCGCGCGCCCTCACGCGTGAGCAGGCGGCTGCACTCGAGAAGGGGCGCGCTGACGTCAAGGAATCGGGCGACCGGGCGATCGATCCGAACCGGCCGCCGCCGCCCAAGGGGGGGGACGGCTCCACGGGCGCCGCTGGAAACGTTGGCGGTTACAACTACTTCTTCATTGACGCCGGCGACCACGTTGCCTTCGTGAACGGCGAGTTCCGCAGTTCCATCATCGTGAGCCCCGCCAATGGTCGCTTGCCGGCGCTGACGCCGGCGGCTCGCGCGTGGGCGCAGCAGCGCGCCGCGCGGAACCGCGGGTTCGGCCAGTACGACAACCCCGAGAATCGTCCGCTCGCCGAGCGCTGCCTCATGTCCTTCGGTTCGAACGCGGGCCCGCCGATGATTCCCAATGCGTTCTACAACAACAACTACACCATCGTCCAGACGAAGGACCACGTCATGATCATGACGGAGATGGTCCATGACGTGCGGACCATCCGGATGGGAAGGCCCACGCCGACGTCAACTGACGTGCGGCCGTGGATGGGCGTGTCGTGGGGGCGGTGGGAAGGCGACACCCTCGTGGTGGAGACCTCGAACGTCCACCCGCTGCAGGTGCTGTCGCAGAGCGTCTTCCTGAATGCCGCGTTCGGCGCCACCGACAGCCTTCGCGTGACCGAACGGTTTCACCTCACCCGCCCCAACGTGATCCTCTACCGCTTCACCGTGAACGACCCGCTCAACTTCACGGCGCCGTGGAGCGGGGAACTCCCGATGATCAGGATGGACGAACAGATCTACGAGTACGCCTGTCATGAAGGCAACTACGCGTTGTCGAACATCCTGAGCGGCGCGCGCGCGATGGAGCGCGACTCGTCCGCCGTGAAAAAGCCCAATCCCAAGGAGTGACTGTCATGCGTCGAACATTCGCGCTCGTGATCGCGGCCGCGCTGCTCCTCGTTCCGAGCGCCCCGCTCAATGCACACCACGCCTTCGGCGCCGAGTTCGACCCGAATGCGCCACTGCGCCTGCAGGGGAAGGTCGTGAAGCTCGAGTGGGTGAACCCGCACACGTGGATTCACCTGGAGCACGTCAACCAGGCCGGCGCGAAGGAGGTCTGGATGGTAGAGGGCGGAACGCCGAACACCCTCCTGCGTCGCGGCCTGAAGCGTGAGTCGCTTGCGTACGGCACCGAGATCATCGTCGACGGATACCAGACGAAGGACCATTCGCTGAAGCGCGCCAACGGCCGCAACATCACCTTTGCGGACGGACGCAAGATCTTCATGGGATCGTCGGGCACGGGCGCGCCCCGCGACGGGCGCGACCCCACGGAACCGCCGACACCCCCGGCGGCGAAGAAGCCCCCGGGAGGGGCGCTAATCCAGTGATCCGGATCGCGAAGGCCCCCATCGCGGCCGGCGTGCTCGTTGTGCTCTGCGCCGCGCCGTCCGAGGCGCAGGTGCAGTTCACGCTCGCCCAATCGGACGCCGGCCGGGAGGTGTACGCCAGGGCGTGCGCGTCGTGTCATGGGGCGCGCCTCGACGACGGCGTCGCCATTCCCCTCGTGGGCACCGCGTTCCAGCAGAAGTGGTCCGCCGCGGGCAAGTCCCTGGACGACCTCTTCTACATCACGAAGTCCACCATGCCGCGCAATGCGGGCGCCACGCTGAAGGACGACGAGTACCTCGCGGTCGTGGCGTACATGTTGTCGCAAAACGGGCACACCGCCGGTGAGGTGGCGCTGACCGCCGACGGCACGCGGCTCAGGGCGATGCGCATCGCCTCGCCGGCGGCTGCGGCCGGTGCCGGCGGCGCGGGACTCGCCGCCCGGGGACAGGCGCCGGAGTTCATCCGCGGCGCCGGCGGGCTCGCGCCGCGCGGAACGGGGCCCACCGACGCGGACCTGCGTGACGCACCGGCCAGCGGCCGCGACTGGCTGATGCATACGCGCGACTACGCGGGCACGCGGTACTCGCCGCTTTCGCAGGTGAATGTGGGCAACGCGGCCAGCCTGCGGCCCGCGTGTCTCTACCAGGTCGACGCGCCTGGTTCGTTCCAGACCGGCCCCGTAGTGCACGACGGCACCATGTACCTCACGACCCACACCGCCACGATCGCCATCGACGCGGCCACGTGCCGGCAGAAGTGGCGGCACACGTGGACGGTGCTGGCGGCCAACATCCCCGCCAACAACCGCGGCGTCGCGATCAAGGACGGCCGCGTGATCCGCGGCACCACCGACGGGTACCTGATCGCCCTCGACGCGCAGAGCGGCACGCTGCTCTGGGCGCGGCGCGTCGGCGACGCTGCGAAGGGCGAGACCTTCACCATGGCGCCGCTCGTCTACGATTCGCTCTTCTACATCGGCGTCGCCGTCAGCGAGTTCGCAGTGAAGGGCTGGGTCGCCGCGTTTCGCACCGACAATGGCGAGCGCGTCTGGCGCTTCAACATCGTGCCGGCCCCCGGGGAGCCCGGGTCGGAGACGTGGAAGCAGAACCCGGAGATTCCGATGGGCGGTGGCGCCGTCTGGACGCCATTGGCGCTCGACGCGGCGAACGATGTGCTCTACGTGTCGGCCGCGAATCCCGCGCCCGACTTTCCGGAAGCCATCCGCGGCGGCATCAACCTCTACACGAACTCGCTCATCGCGCTCAACGCGCGAACCGGCAAGCTCGCGTGGTATGACCAGATGGTCCCGAACGACGATCACGATTGGGACCTCACACAGGTGAGCCCGCTCTATCGCGCGCGCGTGGGCGGACAGATGCGGAACCTCGTCGCGACCGCCGGGAAGGACGGCGTGCTGCGCGTCGTGGACCGCGACTCGAAGAAACGCGTGTTCGAGACGCCCGTGACCACGCTGCTCAACACGGAAGCCCCCGTGACGACGGCGGGCACGCACGCCTGCCCGGGCATCTTCGGTGGCGTCCAATGGAACGGCCCGTCGTTCCACCCGGGCGCGAACGTCCTCGTCGTCCCGGCGGTCGACTGGTGCACCACGTTTTACCTCGACGAGAGCGTGCGATTCGTGCCGGGCCAGAACTACCTCGGCGGGCGCGTGGTGATGGACTCGCCGTGGAAAGGCTGGCTCACCGCGATCGATGCCTCCACGGGGGCGGTCCGCTGGAAGTACCAGTCGAGCGCGCCGATGATCGGCGCCGCGACGACGACCGCCGGCGGGCTCGCGTTCGCCGGTGAACTGGGCGGTGACTTCGTGGCGTTCAATGTCGCGAACGGCGCGGAGTTGTATCGCTTCAATACCGGCGGCGCGATCGGAGGTGGGCTGGTCACATACGAGGTGGCCGGCACACAGTACATCGCGGTCGCCTCGGGACGTCCCTCCGCCTACTGGGCGAACGCCAGGCCGGGAGCTCCGACGATCGTCGTTTTTTCGCTGCCCCGAGCCCGCTGATGCCGGCGAGACCGCCGCGGCTGCTGGGATGCGCGACCATCCTGCTCGTCGCCGCCTGCAACAAGCCCGCGCCGGCGCCGCCCTCGGGTGCGCCGGCTTTCGTGAAGGTTGCGACGACGCGCCAACTCATGGAGGAGGTATTCGAAACGGCGGCCGACCGGTACTGGACCGCCGTCGGCTCGACGACCGACAAGACCGGCACGCACGAGCACGCGCCGAAGACCGACGCGGAGTGGACGGCGGTGCGCGACGCCGCGACGACGATCGCGGAAGCCGGAAACCTGTTGCTGATCGAAGACCGGCGTGTCGATGACGGGGACTGGGTGAAGTTCACCCGGGAGATGATCCAGGCAGCCTCCCTCGCGAGGGACGCCGCGGCCGCGCGCGATCGGCAACGCATCTTTGACACCGGAGCGGACCTCTACGACCGGTGCACGCAGTGCCACGCCAAGTACCTCGCGCCGTTGTACCCCGTGTCCGCGACGACGAAGCCGCCGCGTACACCGTGACGCGCTTCCCGGCATCGTGCTGAGAGACGTCCTGGCATGGTTGGGGGAAACGCCCTGGAGCATCGCGCTGCACGAGTCGCTCTACATGTGGCCGCTGACGGAATCGGCGCACGTGCTCACGCTGGCGCTCTTCGCGGGTACAGCCGCGGTGCTCGACCTCCGCATGCTTGGCCTCGCGCTCGGCGGTGTTCCCGTCTCGGCCTTGACCGGGCGCCTCCTGCCCTGGACGCGCGCTGCGTTCGTGGTGATGGTCGTGACCGGCCTGGCGCTCTTCTACGCGACGCCGCTCACGTATTACCATAGCCTGTTCTTCCGCATCAAGGTGCTGCTGCTCGGAGTCGCCGGCGTGAACATCCTCGTCTTCCACGCGCGAACGGTGCGCGGCATGGCCGCGTGGGACCACGCCGACCGACCGCCGCGCGCCGCTCGTGCGGCGGCGATGATTTCGCTCCTCGCCTGGGCCGGCGTGATCGTCTCCGGGCGTCTCGTGGCGTATAACTGGTTCGAGTGCGCGATCCAGCCACAGTCGGCGATCGTGAATTGGCTGCAGGAGTGCCCGGTCACGCCTCCGTAGCGCATGGACCTGCTTCCCCTCTTCGAGTGGTGCGAGGCGTCGTGGCTGGGCCAGCTGGTGCGGGTCTCCACCTGGCTCTTCCCCGTCCTGGAGTCGGTTCACCTCCTGGGTCTCTCGCTGCTCGGCGGCGTGTTGCTCGTGGTTGACCTGCGACTGCTCAACGTGATGTTGCGCGACCAGCCGGTGGCGACCCTGGGCCGCGGGTTGCACCCGTGGCTCAACCGCGCCGTCGCGCTGATGCTTTCGACGGGTTTCCTGCTCTTCATGTCCGAAGCCGTGAAGTGCTACCACAGTCCCGCGTTTCGGCTGAAGATGGCGACGCTGCCGGTCGCGCTCGCGTTCACCTATCTCGTGCGGCAACCTGTCGTGCTGCGTGACGCGCCGCCGCATGTATGGCGCGCGAGGGCCGTGGCCGCGGGGTCCATCCTTCTGTGGCTCACCGTGGCAGCTTCCGGGCGCTGGATCGGGTTCTCGTCCTGAACCTCCCGCACCACCGAGGAACCCTGCCCTCCCTTCCTCGGACGCCGGTCGCTCGCTGATCGTCAGCGTCGCCCCACCGCCGCCCACCAAGACGTTGAACCGCTGAAGCGCCGTTGTCGTCGGGCCGACCGTGATCGCGGGCTGACCGCCCGCGCCGGCCGGCGCGGTCGTCACCACGGCGACGGCCAGCGCGGCGATGCGGGCGCCGGCGGATCCGATCCTGCTCATGGAGCTCGCGTGGATGATGCCGATGGGGTCATCGTAATATGTCACGAGCCAGCCGGTGCGGGGCGGCGCGGACCTGGACATGAGTCACCACTCACTGCGGGACGATGCGATGCCGAGACGCGAGCGAACCTCGATGGCGAATCCTCCCCGTGCTTCCCACCCGCGGGCGGCCGGTGCCCGGGTTCTGCTGTGCTGCGCGATCTGTGCGCTTGTCGGCGACGGCGCGGGCGCACAGCCGGGGGTGGCGCGCCAGGCATCGCCGCCCCAGCTTCGCGAGGTCGAACTCCAGCCAGGGATGGTGATCACGCGGTCCGTGCGGGTGGCCCGGCGCACCTGGCGGCTCGCGGCCGACGCCCCGCACGACTCCGGCCTCATCACGATCCGCGGAAACGACATCACCGTGGATTTCGGCGGCGCCACCCTCGAGGGCGTGCCGGCCACCAACGACCCGGACGTAGCGTCCGGCATCGCAATCCGCGTGGAGGGTGGGCGGAACATCCGCATCGCCAACGCGCGCATCCGCGGTTACAAGGTGGCCATCCTGGCCCGCAACACCACCAACCTGACCATCGAGCGGGTGGACGCGAGCAACAACTGGAAGCCGCGCCTCTTCTCGCTGGTCGAGCACGAGAGTCTCGTGGACTGGCTCTCGTTTCACCGGAATGAGGCCGATGAATGGCTGCGGTTCGGGGCCGCATTCTACCTGCATGGCGTGCGTGGCGGCGCCGTGCGGTCGAGCCGCGCGGAGCAAGGGATGAACGCCCTGCTGATGGTGCGCACCGAGGGCGTCGCCGTCACCGACAACGACTTCTCCTTCAACTCGGGGCTCGGCATCGGCCTCTACCGCTCCAGTCACAACACGATCGCGCGGAACCGGGTGAACTTCAACGTGCGCGGCTACAGTTACGGGTTCTATCGTCGCGGGCAGGACTCGGCCGGCATCCTCCTCTACGAGCAGAGCGGCGACAACGTCATCGCGTTCAACTCGGCCACCCACGGGGGCGACGGCTTCTTCCTCTGGGCGGGACAGAGCACGATGGATACCGGTGAGGGCGGCGCGAATGACAACTGGCTCGTGGGCAACGACTTCAGCTGGGCGCCCACGAACGGGATCGAGGCCACGTTCAGCCGGAACTACATGATCGGCAACCGGATCGAGGGCAACGACCACGGAGTCTGGGGCGGGTACTCGTACTCGTCCGTGATTCGCGGAAACTGCTTCCTGCGCAACCGGATCGGCATCGCCATCGAGCACGGGCAGGAAAACGCGATCGCGGACAACTCGTTCGTTGGCGACACGACCGCCATCAGCCTCTGGGCAAACCCCATCGAGCCGTCGGACTGGATGTATCCGAAGCGCCGCGACACGCGGAGCCGCGACTACCAGATCTCGGATAACACGTTCGCCCGGCATCGCGTGGGGCTGCGCGTGCTGAGCTCCGTCGCAGTGACGGCGCGCGGAAACCGGATGACCGGCGTGGATTCGGCCGCGGTGCTGCGGGACACGAGCCGCTTCCATATGGAGGTGACCGGTCCGGGCGCCGCGGGACTTTCGCGGAAGGCGTCCGCGGGCGCCGAGTGCGATGCGCCGCCGCTCAATGGAATCCCGGCGGCGATTCGCGCACGCATGGGTACCGCGGACCGGCGGGTGCCGCCGCGTCAGGAGGCCTCGCGCCGCGACCGCTCCGCCATGGTTGTGGATGAATGGGGCCCGTACGACTGGAAGTCGCCGAAACTCTGGCCGATCGACAGCGTGCGCTCCGTGCCGCTTCGTCTTCGCGTGCTGGGGCCGGCGGGCCGATGGCAGGTCGTGAAGGAGCCAGGCATCGGCACGCTGTCCCGAACCAGTGGGTCCACGGGCGACACGCTGACGGTTACTCCACTGCCGGATGCCGCCAGCGACTGGGCGGTCGAGCTGGAGTTCGTCGGCACCGCAGCACGCACGCCCCTGGGACAGACCGTCAGTTCCGGCACGCCGTACCGGTTTTCGTATGGACGCTTCGAGCCGCGGCAGGACTGGAACGTGCGGTTCTTCACGTGGAGCGACAGTACACCGCGCGATTCCGTGGGCGTGGCCGCGTCGCGCGCCATCTCCCGGACGCCCATGCTCACGCGGCGGGCTCCGCGGCTCGACTACTTCTGGTACCGGCCGGCCATCCGCGAACTCCCCCAATCGCGGTGGGCCCTCGACGCGGCCACGACGGTGGACTTGCCGCCGGGCGAGTACACGCTTCGCACCATCAGTGACGACGGAGTCCGGGTTTGGGTGGACGGTACGCTCGTCATTGACCGGTGGACGCACCACGAGTCCACGGTGGACAACGTGCCGCTGACCGGGGGGCAGCACTCCCTGCGGGTGCAGTATTTCCAGGACGACGGCTGGACGGAGCTGCGGCTCGACATCGTCCGCGGCATCCAGCGCTCCACTGGGTCGGCGGGGCCGCACTGACGCAGCAGCCGGGCCGCGCGCGCTACCTCGGCGCCGCCCCCATTGCCTTCACCATCTGCACCCAGTTCTGGATGAGCGCAATGCGAGGCAGTCCCGCCCCGACTTGATCGATGTAAAGGAACTGCTTGCCGTCGGGAAAGATGTCCCAGTTGGCGTTCTGGATGTTGAAGTCGCCGAGGCCGCCTTCCACCACGACCCGTCGGTTCGCCACGGCGATCCCGGCACCAGCGTCGAGCGTCGCGGCAACGATTGGATTCGTTCGTACTGTAGTACACCGTGCGACCGTCCGGACTCCAGCGGGGACCCTCTCCCCCCTCCGTGGAGATCTGCGTCGGCACCGCGAGTTCACCTGAGGAACCGCCGGCCATACCGATCATCGGCTGCACGTACACCTCGTTCTTCCCAGTACGATCGGAGGTGAACGCGAGACGGCGTCCGTCGGGCGAGAGCTGCGGGTGGATTCCGTTGAACTCGGATTCCTGAATCCAGCGCGAGGACAAGTCCGGCTGCGAGGACGAGAGGAGGGCGAGTCGGCATTCGGGGTCCCAGGGCAGGGTCGAGACGGGAAGCGCGGGATCGAAGGATCCCGGGCGAATGTACGAGAGCCCCGAGGTGACGGCTACCGCAGAACGCTACCGCGTTACGCTACCGCAGCACGCCCAGTCGCGAACCGTTCGTGTAGCCCGGGAACAGCGCATCGGTTGCCGACGCGCCAAGGTGGCCGGAGGCGATCTCCGCGAACACCGAACGAAAATCGGTGGTCAGCGCCAGGTCGCGCCCTTCGAACAACTGTTCGGGCGCCAGGCCAGGCCACTTCCCGTAGACCTTGCCCCCCTTCACGCCGCCGCCGATCACGAACATCGAGCCGGCGTGGCCGTGATCCGTGCCGCCGTTGCCGTTCTGCCTCGCCATCCGCCCGAACTCCGACATCGTGAGGATGACCACGTTTTCCATCCGGTCGCCGAGGTCGAGCGTGAGCGCGGCGATTGACTGGGCAAAATCATCGAGCCGGTTCGCGAGTTGTCCCTGCACGCCGCCCTGATTCACGTGCGTGTCCCACCCGCCGATGTCGGCGAACGCGATCTCGAGGCCGACATCGCTCTTGATCAGCTGCGCGATCTGCAACAGCCGCTGGCCGAACTGCGATCTCGGATACGCGGCGCCGTTGGCGGGCTGGTACTGCTGCGGGTTGGCCGAACGCAGCATCTTCACCGCGTCGAACATCTCGCTTCCGGCGCCGTGCACGACGTCGGCCGATCCGGTCCGGTAGAGCGCCTCAAGTCGCGCCGCGGCGTCGCCGCCGCTGCGAACGGCGAACTGCGCGAGCGAATCCATCGCGACCGTCGGCGCGCTACCTTGGAGGATGCGCGGCGTCTGCGGCGCCATAGACACGGCGCGGAACGGACTCACCTTGCATTGTTCGCAGGTGCCCGAAGCCGCCAGGTAGCGGTTGAGCCAGCCGTCGGTCGTGCCCTTCACGTCGGGCGTCCCGCTCTCCATGTAATCCTGCGCGTCGAAGTGCGAGCGCGTGCTACTCGGGCTGCCCACCGCGTGGATGGGAGCGAGCAGTCCCTTGTCCCACAGCGGCTTCAGCGGGGCAAGCGACGGGTGGAGGCCGAAGAACCCGTCGAGGTCGAGCGCCGAGCGCATCGACGACGACGGCGCCGGGATCGCGATTGCCGGTCGAAGCTGGTAGTACGACCGTTCACCGAACGGCACCACGACGTTCAGTGCGTCTGCGGCGCCACGCTGGAACAGGCAGATCAGGACCTTGCCCTTGGCGGCGCCCGGCAGCGCCATACCATATGTCATGCGGCGGAGGAACGACGGGCTGAGGCCCATCGTTGCGAGCGCAATCGCGCCGGACTTGATGAAATAGCGCCTTTGCATCAGGACTCCCGTTCAACAGGGATCGCGGTCCGCCAATTGCGTTCCACGGCTACCTGCGCTGGAACTCGGGCGAGCCGAGCGCGAGTCCCACCACGAGCGGCAGCCCGCGAAGCTGGGGAAGTGGCGGGAGCGGTGGCGGAGATGCGCCCGCGGCTCCGGGTGCATTGGGCGGCTGGCCGCCGCGCCCGCCAGGTGGCTGTCCTCGGCCGCCGCGCCCACCGATACCACCCTGACCGCCACGACCGCCACGACCCGCGGTCCCCATCGTCGCGGCGGAGTCGGCGGCCGAGCGTTCGCGCGCAAATGGGTTCTCACCGCTGATCAGGATCTGCCGAGTCTCGGGCGAGGCATCGCCGCCAAGCAGCGCGTCTATGACGCCATCCACCTGCAGCTCCTTCACTGCCGTTCGCAGGACGTCTGCGTCGGTGAACCCGAGCGGCGACGCGCCCGGCAACCGTCCGGTCGCCATGAGCATCCCGAAGTTGATGCGATTGAGGATCGCACCGGTGTTCATCCATTGGTCGCCCGTCTCGGGCCACCCGTTCGGCGCCTGGTGGCCATAGATCGGCTGGCCAAGTTGCGCGACGACCTGCGCGAACCGCGGGGTCGAATCGGGCTGTGCGCCGAGGGAACGGGCTGCACTGACCACCACTTCAAATGGCGACTTCACCTTGGCGCGATATGCCGAGCGCGCGAGGAACTCACCGCTCGTGATGATCGTGCGGACAGTTTCCTTGATGTCGCCGTCGGATCGCGTGAACGCCTCGGCCGCCTTCGCCACCAGTGCCTGCGACGGCGTGTCGCTCACAAAGCGCCGGGCCAGCTTGAACGCGATGTACTTCGCAGTGGCCGGATGACGCGCCACGATGTCGAGCACTTCCTCGCCATCCTCAATGCCCCGCCCGGCCTTCAGCTTCTGGCCGAGAAACAGCTTTTCGCCGGCATCGTGCACGGCCGGGTTGAACACGAATCCGCCGCCCTGTTGGGCGCCGCGAATCGTCCAGCCGGTCAGCGCGCGTGCCGCGCTGATGACATCCTGCTGCGTGTACCCACCGTCCACGCCAAGCGAGTGAAGCTCGAGGAGCTCGCGACCGTAGTTCTCGTTGAGGCCGCGGCCCCGCTGTGCTGCGCCGGGCGGAACACCGCGCCCGCCACGCCCGGAGCGCCCGCCGCGACCCGCTCCCAGGCGGGGCCGGTTCGGTTCGGCCTGGCTCTGCCAGTTGTCGAGATAGAAGAGCATCGCCTCGCTCTTGGCGACGGCACCCAACAACGTGCGAAACTTGCCGAACGCGGCGGGCCGGATGATGCGATGCTCATACTCGGCGAGCATGTAGCGTTGGCGCGGCCCCTTGGCGTCATAGACGCTGAAGTGGTTGAGCCAGAAATCGGTCATCACTTCCTGCAGCTGCCGTTCGCTGGCCACGGCGCGTGAGACGCGCGCGCCCTGCACTTCCTGCGTCATCTGCCGAAGCCCTTCATTGGATGCGCGCAGGCGTGCGCTGTCCGCACGGCTCATGCGTGGCGGGTTGTTCGGATCTGCATTTCCGCGGCCGCTGTTCTGGGCCGCGATCTGGTTGAGCAACTGACCCGGCGGCGGGAACCGCTGTTCCAGCTCTCCAGGAGTGAGCGGGATGAGCTTGTAGGCCGCCGCGGCGAAGGCTTCGTACTTGGAGTCGTCGATCGTCTCGGGGGCGAGCTGGCGGGCGATCCAGGCGTCCACGCCCATCGCGCGAACGTTCGCCACGTCGCCCGGTCGCGCGCCGAACGTGAGCCGACTGAGCACATGCGCGACCTGCTGGTCGGCGGTTTGCTCACGCGCATCGCCGACGGACGGCGCCGACATCGGCTGCACGGGGATGACCTTCGTCCCGCCGCCGCAGGCGGTGAGGACGAAAGCGACGAGGAGGAGGGCTGGGCGGTTCATGTGATATCAATAGAAGTGACGTACGCCAGCCCCTGACGTTAACGCCGCAGGACGCCGCCCGAGGAAGGGCGACACCCCCGCGGCTGGACAAGCGCCTGCGCGCCCGCAACAATTCCGCGACCATGACGGGATCCACTCACGCGGACGGCGGCGCACCCGGGCTCGAGGCCGACCCGCCGGAACATGAAGTCGGCGGCTACGGAATGCGGCAGTGGATCGGGTGGATCCTCGGCCCGGCGGCGCTCGCGGCCACACTCATCTTGCCCGCGCCTGCCGGGCTGAGCGAGCCGGGATGGCACACGGCCGGCGCTGCCCTGCTGATGGCGACCTGGTGGATTACGGAGACGGTGCCGATCCCGGTGACGGCGCTCCTGCCGCTCGTCCTGTTCCCGGTGCTGGGGCTCGGCGACATTCGTGAAACGGCAGCGCCGTTCGCCAACCCGATCATCTTCCTCTTCCTTGGCGGCTTCGTCATCGCGCTCGCGATGCAGAAGTGGGGCCTGCACCGGCGCGTCGCGATCAACCTCATTGGCGCGATGGGCACGCGGCCATCGCACATCGTCGCGGGCTTCCTCGTCGCATCGGCCGGCGTGAGCATGTGGGTGAGCAACACCGCGACGGCGCTCATGATGCTGCCCATCGCGCTGTCCGTCGTGCAGCTGCTGCCCGCGAAACGCACGCCGGGACAACGGCAGTTCGCGACGGCGCTGCTCCTGGCCGTCGCCTATGGCGCGACGACGGGCGGCATGGCCACGCTGATCGGAACGCCGCCCAACGCACTCCTCGCTGCGTTTCTCGAAACCACGTATGGCCAGTCCATCGGCTTCGGGCAGTGGATGCTCCTCGGCGTGCCCGTCATGCTGGTCACCCTGCCGGTGGTCTTCCTCGTGCTCACGCGAGTCAGTTTCCGACTCGACGCCGGCGAACTGCCGGGCATGCGCGAACTGATCGTCGAGGAGAAGGCCCGGTTGGGACCGGTCGGGCGCGGCGAACGGATCGTGATGGTCGTGTTCATCCTCACGGCGACGGCGTGGGTGCTCCAGCCGCTCATCGCCAAGTCGCTGCCACTGGTGACCGACACGACGATCGCGATGACCGGCGCGCTGCTCCTCTTCTTCGCGCCCGTGGACTGGCGTCGGGGCGTGTTCACCATGGACTGGGAGACGGCACGCGACCTGCCATGGGAAGTGCTCCTGCTGTTTGGCGGCGGACTCAGCCTCGCCGCCAACATCGAGCGGCACGGACTCTCGACCTACCTCGGGTCGCTGAGCGACGTCCTGCACGGCCTGCCGATGCTCGCGATCCTCTCAGCCGTGTGCTTCGGCATCCTCCTGCTCACCGAACTCACCAGCAACACCGCAACGGCTGCGACGTTCCTCCCGATCTCGGCGGCCATTGCGCTCAGCCTTGGCCAGAATCCGCTGCTGTTCCTGATTCCCACCGCGCTCGCCGCGAACTGTTCGTACATGCTGCCGGTCGGCACTCCGCCAAACGCGATCGTGTTCGGCAGCGGGCAGGTGACGCTGCCACAGATGGCCCGTGCGGGAATGTTGCTCAACGTGCTGCTGGTACCGATCATCGTCGGGCTCGTCCTCTTGCTCGGCCCGTGGGTTTTCGGCGTGCAGTTCGACGTGATTCCGGACTGGGTGAAGCGCTGACCAGCCCTCAGACCACGTACCGCGGCAGCGCGGGACTGAGGTGCATCAGGACATCGTAAACCGATATACCGCCCTTGATCGCCAGGGTATGCGGGTCGATGGCCGGGTCGTCCGGCCCGATCACCGTCGCAATATCGCCAACGCTCACGCTCGCGCGGTCGCCGATCTCGACGATGGCGTGGCTCGCGCTGACAGCCCCGATCACCGGGTACGCGCGACCGTTGATCAGGATGCTGGCGCCCTTCACGGCTGCGCGCGGGACTCCATCCACATGGCCCATGGGTACGGTGGCAAGCCAGACCGGTGCCTTGGCCACGTAGCTGCGGCCGTAGCTGACGCTATCGCCGGCGCGCAGCTGCTCGACCCGCACGACGCGGGCACGCAATCGTACGGCCGGCCGCAGCGCGGCGATTGACCGCTCGCGCCCTTCATTAGATGGGTATGCCCCGTACAGCGAAATGCCGGGGCGGATCATGTCGAGCGCGGTACCTGGCGTGTTGAACACCGCGTCCGAGGACGCGGCGTGGAGCGGACCCACACTCCGGCGTCCACCGGCAACCGCGTCGGCGACGCCCCTGAGGCGGCGCATCTGCTCGACATCGAATTCGCGGTCCTCAGTCAGGTCGGTCATCGCGCCGCGCAGCGTAGTGGCGTTTGACGCCGCCAATCTCGCGAGCCACGGTTCCGCGCGATGGTAGGGAATGCCGATGCGATTCATGCCGGTATCTACGATCGCAACCGTCGGCACGGCCTTGCCGGCTGCGCGTGATGCGCGTTCCAGCCGCGCGAGTGCGTCATCGGTGCAGGCGGCGAACGTGATGTCGCGCGCCAGCAACTCGGGCGCATCGGAGTCGGCGCTGAGGGCCATGAGCAGGATCGGCTTTCGCACGCCCGCTTCGCGCAGCGCGAGCGCCTCGCTCGTCTTGACTACGGCAAGGCCGGAGACCTCGGGGATCGCGTCGAGGATGGGCCCGGCAACGCTGAGGCCGAGCCCGTACGCGTTGTTCTTGGCTACCGCAAGAATCGGCTTCCCGCCGCCAAGTCGGCTCAGGACTCCGACGTTGTGCCGGATCGCCGCCGGCTCGACTTCGATCCACGGGTCGAAGCGATCGCCGGGCACGGCCGGGCTCGGCCGGCCCTGCGTGGGGGCATGCGCGTGCGTCACGGATTCGGCTGCGTGGAGCGGCACATTCGGGAGGGCGGTCGCCGCCGCGACGGCGCCGAGGAAGTCGCGTCTGCTGAGTGGCATGGTGAACTCCGAGTGGGAAGCCCGGTTCAGCCGAGTCTGCCACAATTCTATAGAAGGTCGTGGGCGGCGTGGTGCACCGACGGCGCGGCGATCACCTTGCCGCCGCCACGGACCGTGCGGCATACGGGGCGCCCGACGAAGTAGGTTTCCCGCATGCCTACCCGATCCGCCTCAATCCGCTTCGCGCTCGGCCTCTCGATCGCGATCCCGGTCCTCGCGACGCCATCACTTGCGCAGTCGCTCATACCGGCGCCGACGCCCACCTTCGCAACGTCAGATACCGTCATCCGCCGCATGTGGCGCGTCGGAATGCAGGAGTCCAAGGTCGAGACGCTTGCGCAGGTGCTCATTGATTCCATCGGACCGCGGCTTTCCGGAACCTCGGGGTTCCAGTCTTCGGTCGAATGGCTCGAACGCACGTATCGCGGATTCGGCGTGCCCGTCCGGCGGCACCAGTACGGGACGTGGCGCGGCTGGCAGCAGGGCGCGACGTCGGCGGAGTTGATCGGGCCGCGGCACCAGAACCTCGAGGTCGAGTTGCTCGCCTGGAGCCCGGGCACACCACGCTCGCAGCCCGTAGATGGTGACGTGGTCGCGATTCCCGCGCTCGCGGACACGGCCGCCGCCTCCGCGTGGATCGGAACGTTGCGCGGGAAGTTCGTGCTGATCTCTGCGCCCGAGATCATGTGCCGCGCACCGCAGGAACTCGCCCGCAATGCTTCGCGCGCAGTCGCGGTGCAGATTGACTCGCAGCGCGCGCAGGTGCGCCGACTCGCGGCCGATCGCTTCCGCGCCCTCGCGCCGGCCGGGTCCACCCCGCAGAACTTCACGCGCGCCGTTCACCTCCGCCTCGACTCGGCCGGCGTCGCCGGGATCGTGACGACGAACTGGTCCAACGGCTGGGGCGTCAACAAGATCTTCGGCGCCACGGCCCCGCGCGTACCGACCGTTGACCTCTCGTGCGAGGATTACGGCCTGCTCCACCGCCTGGCGTCGAACAACCAGGGGCCTCGGATGCGCCTCACCGCAGACTCGCGCACGGCACCGGCTGAAGTCCCGATGTTCAACGTCATCGCCGAGCTGAAAGGGCGCGAGCTGCCGAACGAGTACGTCGTCCTGTCGGCGCACCTCGACAGCTGGCACGGCGCGACGGGCGCCACCGACAACGGCACCGGCACGATCACGATGCTCGAAGCCATGCGCATCCTGAAGGAGACCTACCCGAACCCGCGGCGCACGATCGTCGTCGGTCATTGGGGGAGCGAGGAGCAAGGCCTCAACGGTTCGCGCTCGTTTGTCGAGGACCACCCGCAGGTGATTGACGGCCTGCAGGCCGCATTCAACCAGGACAACGGCACGTGGCGCTTCGAGACGATCGAGGGCCAGGGCTTCGCGAAGTCAGGCGAGCACCTCGGCCGCTGGATCTCGATGCTGCCGGCCGTGATGAGCGACAGCATCAAGCTGCAGGTGCCGGGGCCACAGGCCAACGCCGGCAGCGACCACTCGGCGTTCATCTGCAAAGGCGCGCCCGCGTTCCGCCTGCAGTCCCCGTACGACGAATACCGCCAGTACACGTGGCACACGAACCGTGATACGTACGACAAGGTCGTGCTCCCCGACCTCAGGAATAACGCGACCATCGCAGCGATGATGGCGTACGCGGCTTCGGAGGATCCCGAGCGGCTGCCGAGGGACAAGGTCACGCTGTACCTGCCGAACGGACAGCCGCGTGCGTGGCCGACGTGCAGCACACCGCAGCGGACCTCGACCAGCTATTTCAACCCGCCGACAACTCCGCCGCCGCCCGACGAGCGCTGATCGCCGCGTGAGAACGTTCGCATAGCAGCGCACGCGCGCCGCCGATGCAACCACTCGCGCTCGTCGCCGGGTTTTTCGGCGCCGGCAAGACGCGGTTCCTCACGTCGGTCATTCCCGAGCTGCAGGCGCGGGGCTTGTCGGTGCGCGTGCTGCTCAATGACTTCGAGACTGCCGAGGTGGACACGACTCGCCTCGCAACGCTCAGCGCGTTGGTGACGCCGCTGTCGGGTGAGTGCGTTTGTTGTTCATCGCTCGAGGACCTGCTCACCGCGCTCGCGGCGTTCCCGCCTGCGGAGAACTCGGTGACGCTCATCGAGGCCAACGGGGCGACCAAGACCGAGGAACTCCTCGGCGCGCTCACCACCGACCGCCGCCAGGCGCACTACACGCTACCGCTCCAGGTGACGATCGTTGATGCCAAGCGCTGGCAGAAGCGCTGGTGGCACAACGACCTCGAGGCGAACCAGGCGCGCACCGCGACGCACGTGCACGTGAACTGGACGCATCGCGTGCCGGGCGACCGGCTATCAGCCGTGCAGGCCAGAGTGCGGACGGTGAACCCGAATGCGAAGTTCACGGCCGCCGCCGATTTCGCTGACGACGTGCTGGCGATCACCAATGCGCCAGGTGGCGGTGACCGTCGGGTCGGGCATGCCGATTCTCGCGCCGCGGCGCCTGATCATACACACGGACATGGACACCAGCACGGACACTCGCATGCGCATACGCACGAGCACCCGTTCGCGAGCGTAGTACTTGGCCTTCCGGACATGGTGAGGCGAGATGCGTTCGCCGCGTTCGTCGGTGCGTTGCCGCGTGCGGTCGTGCGCGCAAAAGGGCTGGTGCGATTTGCCGACAGGCCGGAGACGATGTTCGTGTGGAACCGGGTTGACGGTCGCAAGCGGATGACGCTCGACGAATCGGCGCCTCACGCTTCGGCGGCGCCGATGGCGCTGTTTATCGGCGTGGGGCTGCCGGTCGAGGAGTTGCGCACCGGGGTGGAGTCGCTGCGGGCCTGACACCAACCTCGGACTCGCGGGAGTACGCGGTGCCCCCCATTTTCCGGTGGTGAACGCCCCCTCGCCCCGCCCCTGGGTCCTCGCCGAATCCACCTGGCCCGAAGTCCGCGCCAAGCCGTTTGAGGTCGCGCTGCTCCCGTGGGGCGCGACCGAGGCGCACAACACGCACCTGCCCTACGCCACCGACTCCATTCAAGTCGAGGCGGTGGCGATCGCGGCGGCGGGCATCGCGTGGGAGCGCGGCGCGCGCGTCACCGTGCTCCCCACGATCCCGTTCGGCGTGCAGACCGGCCAGCGCGAAGTACCGCTCTCGCTCAACATGATGCCGAGCACGCAGCTCGCCGTGGTGCGCGACATGTTGCCGAGCCTGCGCGAACATGGTGTGCGCAAGCTTGTGATCGTGAACGGGCACGGCGGCAACGACTTCAAGCCGCTCATCCGCGAGCTGCAGCCCGAGGCCGGCCTCCTGCTCTCGCTCGTGAACTGGTACTCCGCGGTGAACCCGGCGCCGTTCTTCGCCGCGCCGGGCGACCATGCCGGAGAACTCGAGACGAGCGTGATGCAGCGCTTGGCGCCGTCGCTGGTGCGGCCGCTGGGCGAAGCGGGTCCCGGCGCCGCGCGTCCGTCACGCATTGCCGGCTTCCGCGACGGATTCGCCTGGACGCCGCGCCACTGGGTGTCGGTCACGGATGACACCGGTGTCGGCGACCCGTCGCAGGCCACGGCCGCCAAGGGCGCGAAGTTCCTCGACGCGGTGGTGGAACGGTTCGCTGCGTTCATCGTTGAACTCGCGGCCGCCGATCCCGCCGACCTCTACACCCCCAACCCGACCCGAACGTAGGGACTCCCGATGCCAACGCCCCGCACCGCCGTGTTGACCGCTGTCATGCTCGCCGCCCTCGCGTTCATTCCTGCCGGCGCCGCGCGCCAGCCTTCATCGTTCGACGCGCTCGCCAAGGCATCGCTCGCGCAGATTGACGGCCGCGCCAGACTGCGCGGGCTCCGCGACAGCGTGGAGGTGATTCGCGACCGCTGGGGCGTGCCGCACATCTACGCGAAGAACACCGAAGACCTCTTCTTCGCCCAGGGGTTCGTGCAGGCGCAGGACCGGCTGTGGCAGATGGAGATGTATCGCCGCACCTACGAGGGCACGCTCGCCGAGATACTCGGCCCCGCCTACGTGAGCCACGACCAGCTCGTGCGCTTGCTCAAGTATCGCGGCCCGTGGGATGACCGCGAATGGACGAGCTACCATCCCGAAGGCAAGAAGATCTTCGACGCGTTCGCGAACGGCGTCAACGCATTCATCGCGCAGGCCGGCGAGCGGCTTCCGGTGGAGTTCAAGCTCACGGGTATCAAGCCGCAGCCATGGACGGCCGACATCGCGCTGCTCCGCACACAGACCGCCATGCCGACCGGCAACGCCGTTGCCGAACTCAGGCTCGCAGCGGATGTCGTGAGACTCGGCGTGGACTCCGCGAACAAGGCCGCGCGACCCTCGCCGTACCGTGACCTCGTGGTGCCGAGCGGCGTTGACCTCTCGCAAGTCACGGCGGCCGTTCGCGCGGGACTCGACGGAATGGTCACCGGCGTCATCCGGCCGGAGCTGCTTCCCGAGTACCGGTCACTCGCCGGCGCCGACGCGAGCGCCAACACCGGCGTGCAGGAGAACTCCCCGGGCAGCAACAACTGGGTGGTGAGCGGCAAGCTGACGGCGAGCGGCAACGTCATCGTGGCGAACGATCCGCACCGCAACGTCGCGAACCCATCCATTCGTTACATCGTGCACCTCAATGCGCCGGGCTGGAACGTGATCGGCGCCACGGAGCCCGTGCTCCCCGGCGTCGCCATCGGCCACAACGGGCGGATCGGTTGGGGCCTCACGATCGTCGGCACCGACCAATCCGACGTGTACGTGGAGGAAGTGAACCCGGCGAATCCCAACGAGGTGAAGTTCCGCGGCCAGTGGGAGCCGCTGCGCATCGTGCGCGACACCATCCGCGTGAAGGGCGCTCCGCCGGTCGCCGTGGCGTACAAGTTCTCGCGTCACGGTCCGGTGTTCCATGAGGACGCCGCCAACCGCAAGGCGTATGCGATGCGTTCGACGATGTACGAGCCGGGCAACGCCGGCTACGTGAGCGCGCTCCGCTACCACGCGCTCGACAACTGCCGACAGTTCCTCGACGCACAGGTGTACTACAAGGCGCCCACCGAGAACATGATCTGCGGCGACCGTGACGGGAACATCGCGTGGCAGGCCTCGGCCGCGTCGCCGAAGCGTCCCAACTGGCACGGACGGTTGCCCGTACCGGGCACCGGCGAGTTCGAGTGGGACGGCCTGCGGAATGACCTGCCGCGCGAGTTCAATCCGGAACGCGGATGGATTGCCACGGCCAACCACGACATCCATCCGCAGGGCTACGACCCGCCGCTCTTTTTCAAGAACGGGCCGGAGGACCAACGGTTTCGCCGCATCGCGGACGTGCTCGTAGCCAAGCGCGGATTCACGATCGCCGACTTCGAGGCGCTGCAGCACGACGCCTACTCTGCACCGGCCGCGCGCGACATCCCGTTGTTCCGGGGTTGGCAGGCGAGCGACCCGGAGGTCGAACGCGCCCGCGCGCAGATCGCGGCGTGGGACGCGCAGTTCAAGCGTGAGAGCATGGCACCGCTGATCTACCGCGCTGCAGCACCGGCGATTCCGGCCGAAGCGCGCGCACCGGGTACCTCAGCCGTGCGGCGGGGCGAGCTGCTCCAGGGCGCGATCGCCCGCGCGCTGGACACGCTCCGCGCGGAGTTTGGCGCGGATGCATCGCAGTGGCGTTGGGGGCGGCGCAACACGTCGCAGCTGCCGCACACGCTGGTGAAGGCGTATGACATTCCGCCGGTCGAGCGTCACGGCGGCGCCGGGTTCGTGGCCGCAGTGGGCGCGACGTATCGCGAGATCATGGATATGGGCAACGTGGACGCGTCGGTGGCGACGAACGTGCCGGGCCAGTCGGGCCAGCCCGGGAGCCCGTTCTACTCAAACCTGGTTGAGTCGTACGGTCGGGCCGAGTACTTCCCGCTCGCGTATTCGCGCGCCGCGGTGGAGCGCGCGGCGGCACACCGGCTCGCGTTGGTGCCGGTGCGGTAGGGCGCTCGTAGCTCTGGCGCGCGCGCCGCCTCTCCGTCAGCTTAGCTCCACCACCCTACACCCCGATTCCGATGTCCGCCCAAACCCTCAGCGCCGCACTTCGGCGCGCATGTGTCCGCGTTCTCGCCTTCGTCGCGCTCCTCGCTCCCCCGCTCGCCGCACAGGAAGCGCCGTTCATCGGCGTGCGCGTGGACGCGGACCGCAACCGCGTGCTGCTGGAGATTCCGGTCGCGCGACTCGACCAGGACCTCCTGCACCAGACCGTGCTCGCGACCGGCGGCGGCCTGGGCGCCCTCGGACTCGATCGCGGACAGACCGGCGGGAGCGCGGTCATTCGGCTCGAGCGCAAGGGACGCCGAATCGTCGTCACGCGCGACAACTGGAGCGTGCGCGCGCTCGGCGCAGACGAAGCCGGCCAACGCGCCGCCGCCGAGGCATTCCCGACCTCAGTCATCGGCTCGTTCCCGATCGAAGGCGAGGCGAATGGCGTGGTCACTGCCGATGCGACGTCACTGTTCCTGAGCGACACGTACGGAATCGCCGATGCCATTCGCCGCTCGCAGGGCGGCAACGGCCGCGTGGACGCGAATCGCAGCTGGTTCGACGCCGCGCGCACGAAGGCCTTCCCGACGAACACCGAAATCCACGCAGTCCTGACGTTCGCGGTGGACAACCCGGGCGCATCGCTGCGCCGCGCGGCACCAGATGCTGCCGCACCGACATTCGAGCTCCACCACTCGCTGGTCGCACTCCCGGACCCGCAGGGCTTCCGGCCGCGCCGCGGCGACGCGCGCGCGGGGCTTGCCGGCGGCGGCTACCAGGACTTCGCGCAGTCATTTGAAGGCACGTACCGCGGCGGCCACATCAGTCGGTACCGGTTGATCCCGCGTGACCCGGCCGCGTACCAGCGCGGACAGCTCACCGAACCGGTGAAGCAGATCGTGTACTACCTCGACCCCGGCATCCCCGAGCCGTATCGCTCCGCGTTCCTCGAAGGCGGCAACTGGTGGGGCAAGGTGTTCGAAGGCACCGGGTTCCGGAACGCGTTCATCGTGCGAGCGCTGCCGGATGGCGTGGACCCGATGGACGCGCGCTACAACCTCATCTACTGGGTACATCGCGCGGGGCCGGGACCGTCCGTCGGCCCGTCGCTCGGCGATCCACGCACCGGTGAGATCCTCCGCACCGTCGTGCGCATGGATTCATGGCGCTCGCTCGTGGACTACAACATCTACGCCGGGCTGGTTCCGGCGGCGGGCCCGAACGGGCTGAATGTTTCGGCCGAGGATTTCATCAAGGCGCGCCGGCGCCAGCACGTCGCACATGAGATCGGCCACACGATCGGGTTCCCGCACAACTACTTCGCGCACGCGCAGGACCGTTCGTCAGTGATGGATTACCCCTTCCCGCTCATCACGGTGGACGCGCGCGGGAACCTCGACCTCTCCAAGGCCTACGCGCCCTTCGCCGGCGGGTGGGACTCGCTGACGGTGCGCTACGCATACAGCTGGTATCCCGACGCCGCAACGGAAGCCGCCGGGCTCGATCGCATCGTCAAGGACGCGCTCACGCGCGGACTGCGCTTCGGCTCCGATTCGCACGCCGATGCCGACGGCTCGATCCCCGAAGTCACGCGCTGGGTCGAAGGGCGTACGATGTTCGACGCCGTTGAGCGGACCACCGCCGTGCGCCGCGTGGCGATGGACAAGTTCGACGAGCGCGCGATCAAGCCGGGCGAGCCGATGTACCTGCTCAACATGCGCTTCACGCACGTGTACCTGCACCACCGGTATTCGCTCGAAGGCCTGGTGAAGAACATCGGCGGGATGGACTTCCGTTACGCGATGCGCGGCGACGGCCAGACGCCCACGACGATCGTCCCGGCCGCACAGCAGCGGCGCGCACTCACGATGGCGCTCGACGCGCTTGAACCTGCGGCGCTTGCCGTGCCCGAGCGCGTGCAGGCGTTGATCCCGCCGATGCCGCCGGGCGGCGACCCGCAGTTCAACTGGATGGGTTCGGCTGGTGGCACATCGTTCGATGAGATCTCGCTTGCTGGTGGGCTTGCAACCGAGGTGATCGAGGGCCTGATGCACCGCGAGCGCTTGGCGCGCGTGGTGCTGTTCCGTGCGCGGAACGCCGAGAACCCGACGCTGGATGAGGTGCTCCGGACGATCGTGGACCGCACGTGGGGCGCGGCCTCGACTGATGACGGACACGCCCAGTCGCTGCGCCGCACGGTGCAACGCGTGGCCCTCAACACGTTGCTCGATCGCGCAGGTGACAAGGACGCGCTGCCCGATGTGCGTCAGGTGTCGGAACTCCACCTGCAGCAGCTCGACGAGCGGATCGCGGCGATGACCGGTGGCTCGCCGGCCGACCGGGCGCTGCGTGCGTCAGCGCGTCGTGAGATCGCGAAGTACTTCGCGGGCGACGATGACCCGACGAAGCGCTCGCGGTTCGCGGTGCTGCCGCTGCCGTGGCCGTAGGGGGTCGCGGAGGCAGCTCACAATCGCGGCGCGATTCCCCCGGGACATGCGGAAGTCCGCCCTGCGCGGCATCTTTGCCCCCCATGAAGATCACCGGCATCCGTATGTATCAGGTGGACCTCCCGCTCCACGAGGGGAGTTACAAATGGTCGGGCGGGAACTCGGTCTCCGTGTTCGACTCGACCGTCGTCGCGGTGGACACCGATTCCGGGCTCACGGGCTGGGGCGAGGTCTGTCCGCTCGGGCCCGCGTACCTGCCCGCCTACGCACGGGGCGCGCGCACGGGAATCGCGGAACTCGCGCCGCAGCTGATCGGCCTCGACCCGCGTGAACTCGGCGTGCTCAACGCGCGGATGGACGCCGCGATGCGCGGTCACCCGTACGTGAAGTCCGCGATCGACATGGCGTGCTGGGACCTGCTCGGGAAAGCCGGCGGGCTACCCGTCGCCACACTGATGGGTGGCCATGTGGGAGCCGACTTCGCGTTGTACCGCGCGATCTCGCAGGATACGCCGCAGGCGATGGCGGAGCGCATCGGCCGGTATCGGAGCGAGGGCTACACCAAGTTCCAGCTCAAGGTCGGCGGTGACGCCGACACCGATATCGCGCGCATCCACGCGGCCGCCGCGCAACTGCAGCCCGGCGATGTGCTCGTTGCCGACGCCAATACGGGGTGGACGCAGCACGTGGCGATGCGCGTCGTGGACGCCGTGCGCGACGTGAACGTGTACATCGAGCAGCCGTGCATGACCTACGAGCAATGCCTCGCGGTGCGCCGGCACACGAATCGTCCGTTCGTGCTCGACGAGGTGGTGGACGGCATTGACATGGTCGTGCGCGGCCTCGCGGACCACGCGATGGATGTCATCAACCTCAAGATCTCAAAGGTCGGCGGCCTGACCAAGGCGCGGCAGATCCGCGACCTCTGCGTGTCGGCGGGCATCGCCATGACGATCGAAGACACCTGGGGCGGCGACATCATCACGGCGGCGATCGCGCACCTGGCGCACAGCACGCCGGATGAGTTCCGGTTCTCCGCGACCGACTTCAACTCGTACGTGACCGTCGCGTTCGCCGATGGCGCTCCGCAGCGCAAGCAAGGGCGGCTCGCGGCGTCACGCGAGCCGGGGCTCGGCGTTCAGCCGCGGATGGATGTGCTCGGAAAGCCGCTGCAGGAGTGGCGGTAGGGCGCGCCCTGCCTCAGCGCTTCGCGAGTCCCTCGGTCAACTCGATGCGCGTGCCGTTGGGGTCAATCAGGAACGCGATCTTCAGGCCGATCGCCGGCATGTCCCGGAACGAGAGTTCAAGCACGACGCCGTCGGCGGCGAGCTGCTTCGTAAACGCCTCGAGGTCCCGTACCTCAAACCCGATGTGATCGAGCGACCGACCCTTGGTCGCCGCCTGCGGCGCCTCGGTCTTCCGGAAGCTGAACGACATCCCCGGCACGCCCATCGCGTTCGGATTCGTCGCAGTCGGCGCCGCTGCGCCGAAATACTTCGCGTACCACGCGCGGAGCCCATCGACATCGGCCGTGTAGTGGTGCACGTGGAAGTGTTCGATGGGTACTGCGAGCGCAGGTGCGGCGTAAAACTCGATCTTCACCTTGTCGGGGAAGATCGCGACGATCTCCACGGAGTCATCGCGCGTCAGCGGGATGCCGGCGGCCTTCAGCTTTGCGCTGGTCGCGGCGAGATCCTTGACCCGAAACGCGAAGTGGTCCAGCGCGGACCCTTCGGAACCCATGCTTGGCTCAGCCCTGAAGAACACCAGGAAGATGCCCGGCAGCTTCAGCAGTTCGAGGGTTCCGCTGTTGACCACCTGCGCGCCGAACGCGTCCACCCAGACCTTCCGGTGCGCCGCTGGGTCTCGCACCATCATATGGATATGGCCGGCGGACACGCCCGCGGCGTTGGGAGCGGGGAGCTGGGCCTGGGCGGGCTGCACTCCGATCACGGCGCCGCAAGCAACGATGGCGCTCAGGACGACTGTCTTCAACATGGCTGACTCCAGTTAGTGTGTGGCGCGAGACAACGTAATCGTCCTAGAACGGGTTCGTCGTGTACCCCTGCCGCTGCAGCGTGGCGTGCGCCAGCGCTGCCGACGGCGCGACGAGCACGAACGGCAAGATCTTCTCGCGCGGCATCTTCCGGTTCGCGGCGGTCTGGCCGCAGAGGATGACCTTGATCCCGGCCTTGGACATCTCCTCGAGCAGGACAAGGTTGGGATTGTCCACGCCTTTGCGGGCACGGTATTCGTCGTTCATCAGCAGGTCCTCACCGGCCCCGCCGTGAACCACCACGGCAAGCTGGACGCGTGACCGCGAGATCCCGAGCGCGGCCGTCTGGTTCATGAAGCGCGCGGGCACGTGAAACAGCTCATTCAGGTCCGCCGGCTTTGCGGCGCCGACGCGAATGTCCCAGACGACCTTGTAGTCGAGGTCGGCCGGCGCGACGAAGGTGATGTTCGGCACCGGCGCGTGTGCGCCGCCCGCAAGGATCACGGGGCCCGGCTGTTGCTGGGCTGCGGCGGGGACAGCGACGACGGCGGCGAGGAAGGCAGCGGCGGTAGCGAGGCGGGAGTTCATGAGTATGGCCCGTGAAGGGGTGAAACGCTGACGACGTGAATATGGCGAGTGGCGCGGCACTGGGGGCGGCAGTTGAATCGTTCCCCCACGCTCGCTTACGATATCGAATCCCCTTCCCCGCCCCCGATGCGCCTTTCGACCCTCTCGCTGGCGTTTGCCGCCACCATTCTCGCGCCGCTGCCCGCGCACGCCCAGGATCCGCGCGGCCTCCAGCTCGCCGACCTCCCGGCGCTACGCACGTTCGGCGAGGTCGAACTCTCCCGCGACGGCGCGCGCCTCGCGTATGGCATCGTTCGCAACGACGTCGGCGCCGCACCAACGACTGAGATCTGGATTCGCGATCTCCGGTCCGGCGCTACGACGCGGCTCAACCCGGCCGGCTCGGCATCGAACCCCCGCTGGTCGCCGGACGGCACGCGCATCGCGTTCATCGGGCGCGTAGGCGACAGCTCGGGCGTCGCCGTCGCCGCTGCAGACGGGACCGGCGCGCGTTTTCTCGCCGCGACATCCGGAAGCAACAGCATCCTGCCGCGCACCGGCGAGCGGCTCGTCTGGTCGCCGGACGGCAAGCAGCTCGCCTACGTCTCCACCGCGCCCGGCCTGGAACCCGACGCCAATGGCGACCCGATGGTCATCACACGCTACGCGTACAAGCCCACGTCGAGCGCCGGCGCCGCACGGTTTGTGGACAACCGCCGCACGCACGTCTTTGTCGTTGACGTCGCGACGCGCAAAGCACGGCAGCTCACCACCGGGACGCGCGACGAGCACTCGATTGACTGGTCGCCCGATGGGAAGGAGATCGTGTACGCCGCGAACCCGCACGCGAACCCCGACCGCGTGTTCCACCAAGACCTCTTCGTCATCAACGTCGCCACCGGCGCAACGCGAACGCTCGCGCACATGAACGCGGTCGCCACCGTCCCGCGCTGGTCGCCCGACGGCACGCAGGTCGCGTTCCTGGGCACCGTGCGGCCGTTCCAGTCGTCCGAGACGAACATGGAGAACGCGCACGTGTGGGTCGTGAATGCCGACGGCTCCAACCGGCGCGATATCGGCAATGCCGTGGACAACCCGCAGGGCGCGCCGCGGTGGGCCGCGGACGGCAAGGCGCTGTACAGCGCGGTCAGCGAACGTGGACGGGCTACGCTCTATCGCTTCCCCGTCGAGGGCGGCGCGCCGTCGGTCGTGATCGGCGGGCGTCGCGTGGGCGCGTGGTCACTCGATTCGCGAGGCCAGGTCGCGTTCGGATACTCGACGCCAACGGAGCCGGGTACGCTGGCGCTCGCCAGTGGCTCAGCCCCACCGACCACGCTGCTGGCGCTCAACACGGACAAACTCAGCGGGCGCGCGATCGCCGGGGTTGAAGCGTTCACGTTCAAGGCGAAGGACGGGCTGGAGGTCGAAGCGTACCTCACCCTGCCGCTTGGCCGCACGGCGACATCTCGGCATCCGCTCATCGTGAACATCCACGGCGGCCCGCACGGCGCGCAGGGACCGGACTTCAACAACAAGGCCCAGGTGTATGCCGCGCGCGGATACGCGTCGTTGATGGTCAACTATCGCGGCTCATCCAGCTATGGTCAGAAGTTCGCCGACGCCATCTTCGGCGACCAGAACGGCAAGGAGGCCGAGGACGTCCTGGCTGGGGTGGACGCCGCGCTGGCGAAGTATTCGTGGCTCGACGCGAGCCGCCTCGGTGTCGAAGGCGGGAGCTACGGCGGCCAGCTGACGAACTGGCTGATCACGCGCACCGATCGGTTCAAGGCCGCGGTGCCGTCCGCGAGCATCGCCAACCTCGTGAGCTTCAACTACATGTCGTACTACCACGACTACCTCGCCGTGGAGTTCGGGCGTTACCCACATGAAGAGGGGTTGATGGACACGCTCTGGGCGCGGAGCCCGCTCCGCTACGTGTCCCGCGTGAAGACGCCGACGATGTTCATCCACGGCGACAACGACAACAACGTGCCGATCGCCGAGGCGGAACAGTTCTACATCGCGCTGCATGATGTCGGCGTGCCGACCGTGATGGTGCGCTACCCGCGCGAAGGCCACGGGCTCCGGGAGACCAAGCACGTGGCGGATGCGATGGAGCGGAGCATCGCGTGGTACGAGCGCTGGTTTACGGCGGCAAAGGTGCAGCCGTAGACCGAGCCGGCCCGCAGTTATCGCGCCAGCGCGCGAATCTGGTCGGCCTTTCCGGTCAACTGCCAGCGAATGAGCGACACGGGGATCATCCCCGCGCGGTTGACCGCGTCGTAGTACTCGCGCAGCGAAAACTGCGCGCCCCGCAGCTCCGACATCTCGCGCAGCAGGTCATCGAGCAGGTGCTTGCCGATGATATAACTCGTTCCATAGCCCGGCTGGCGCAGGTAGAGTTGCTGTTCAAAGCCGAGCAGTTCCAGCGTCGGGCTCATCCAGCCCCGCGGCGTCCAGGCGACCTGGAAGTCCGCCGCCTGCTTCATCGTGTACTCGTTGCTCTGCGCATACAGCGAGCCGAGGCCTCGCGCGGCCCGCTGTGCGAGCATGATCCAGACGATCTCCCGCGCGCGCGGGTTGGACTCATACAGCCCGGCGTGCATCATGGCTTCCTCGAACGCGGTCGCCATCCCCTCGCTGCGACTGTCCCAGATGTTGTACAGCAGTGCCTCGCGGCGGATCGGACTCGCGTGCGGCTCGTCGCGCATCTGCGCCAGGTCCCACCAGTGATAGAAATGCGTGTAGAGCGTATTCGGCTCGAGGTGCGTCGCGATCGAGAAGAAGTTGCGCTGCTCGATCGGCACGAAGCGCCCGATCTTGGGACGAAGCGCCGGGTCCATGTTCGGCTTCACCGTGATGACATCCCTCTCCCTCAGGAACCGCATCAGGTGATCCACGGACGCGTTGGCCCGCGCGCGGAACTCCGCTTCGGTCTTTACGGGTTCGATCTGCGGGCGTCCACGGTTGGCCTGCTCCTCAAGCCGCAGCGACGCGTGCGCGCGTGCAAGTTCCCGCTTCAGGATGGCGACCTCGTCCTCGTAGGTCAGCGGAATGAGGTGGACGTTCCGCAGGCTCCAGGTATAGT
Organism: Gemmatimonadota bacterium; assembly: GCA_016874035.1. Classification (GTDB taxonomy): domain Bacteria; phylum Gemmatimonadota; class Gemmatimonadetes; order Gemmatimonadales; family Gemmatimonadaceae; genus Fen-1231. The sequence goes on along the minus strand of VGVM01000003.1, from coordinate 43,186 downwards.
CCGCCGCGCCGATGCCGGACGGTCCGTTCTTCGACGGCGCCTGCGCATCGAGCCACGTGACGAACTCCATGGTGGCCTGCCGCGCGTCGCGGATTGCCGCCAGCAGGTTCGGCGTCGCACTCGGCGTGCGGGCCAGTTCATCGAGGTCGCGCACCTGCCCACGGACCGAACCCGTGCCCGCAACCCAGAGATCTCGTGCGTTCCCGGTGAGATTGACGCGCGCCTGCGCAAGCATCGGCCGCACGGTTTCCAGCTCGCCGCGAAGCCGCGCCTGCGATTCCGCTGAGAGCGGATACGTGTACTTCCAGAGTTCGATTACCGCGTGGTTCGTCGGGCCTTCGTGGTCCGGGGTGTCGCTCTGGTCGGGCCACACCGTCACATAGAACGCCGGGTCGCGTTCCCAGGGCTTGAGCACCCGGATGTTGAAGTCGAGTCCGTTGAACTCGGCGCGAACGATGTGCCAGTCAACCTGTTCTTCAGTCGTCCAGCCTGTGGTGTCGATCGCCCGCAGCCGCGAGCGCCAGCCCGCGAGCGCCGCGTGCTTCTGCCGGAGCGTGCCGGCGGTGTAGTCCGGAACGCCGTCCCGCAGCGCGTGCCGCTCGAACGTCCGCCATTCACGGAACAACGTCGTGAGCGCCTGGTATGACGGGCGGGCGGCGCCTTGCGCCTCCGCGACCGCGGCGCTCACCGCGTTCGCGAGCACGATTGCGGCGGCGCCAAGCACCACCACGCGACCAGGAAATCGGAAACGCATACAGCCCCCGTGTTGTCGCTGCGAGCGGTTGGGACCTCGGTGCTAGTCGCCCGGGTTTGTGTGCTCCGCCGCAGGCAACTGCGGCAACCCGCTCGACGCCGGCGGACGCAAGAGGCCGGTCCGCGTGTACACGACCAGCTTCTCACGCGTGTCCATGATGTCGAGGTTCCGCATCGTCAGCTGCCCGATCCGGTCCTGCGGCGTGAAGAACACCTCGTCGCCCTTCTCCATCGTCAGCCGCTCGGGCTTGTACGTGAGGTTCGGGCTTTCGGTGTTGACGATCGAGTAGTCGTTGCCGCGCCGCAGTTCGAGCGTGACCTCGCCCGTGACCGCGCGCGCGACCCAGCGCTGGGCCGTCTCGCGCAACATCAATGATTGTGGGTCGAACCAGCGGCCCTGGTACAACAGCCGCCCGAGCCGCCGGCCATTGTTGCGGTACTGCTCGATCGTGTCTTCGTTGTGGATGCCCGTGACCAGCCGCTCGTACGCGATGAACAACAGCGCGAGACCCGGGGCCTCGTAAATGCCGCGGCTCTTGGCCTCGATGATCCGGTTCTCGATCTGGTCGCTCATGCCGAGCCCGTGGCGGCCGCCGACCGCGTTGGCTTCGAGGAACATGTCGAGCGGTGTCGCGAACGTCTTGCCGTTGAGCGCGACCGGGTGCCCTTCCTCGAACCGCACGCGCACTGTCTCGTGCTTCACTGCCACATCGTCGCGCCAGGATGCCACACCCATGATCGGCTGGACGATGCTGATGCCCTTGTCGAGGGACTCGAGGTCCTTCGCCTCGTGCGTTGCGCCCAGGATGTTCGAATCGGTCGAATACGCCTTCTCGACACTCATCTTGTACTGGAAGCCGTGCCGGATCATGTACTCCGACATCTCCTTCCGGCCGCCGAGGTCGTCAATGAACTGTTGGTCGAGCCACGGCTTGTACACGCGCAGGCCCGGGTTGGCCAGCAGCCCGTAGCGGTAGAACCGCTCGATGTCGTTGCCCTTGAACGTCGAACCGTCGCCCCAGATGTTGACGTCGTCCTCGCGCATGGCGGCGACGAGCATGGTGCCGGTCACCGCGCGACCGAGCGGGGTCGTGTTGAAGTACGTCTGCCCGGCGGTCGAGATGTGAAACGCGCCGCACTGGAGCGCGGCCATGCCTTCGGCGACCAGCATCTCGCGGCATTCGATCAGGCGCGCCTTCTCCGCGCCGTAGGCCATCGCCTTGCGCGGGATCTCGTTGTAGTCGGCTTCGTCCGGCTGGCCGAGGTTGGCGGTGTAGGCATAGGGGACCGCGCCCTTGGCGCGCATCCAATGGAGCGCGGCGCTGGTGTCGAGACCGCCGGAGAAGGCGATGCCGACTTTCTCGCCGCGCGGGAGGTGCTGCAGGATGGTGGGCATGGATCGTGAATTCTAGCGGGAAATCCGTGTAGGCGCCCTTCGCCGGGTCCGGTGCAACCTTCCGCGCCGTCCGCGCCACTCAGTCACATATGGCCATACCGATCCGATGGGCGCTCGTCGCCACGGGCGCGTTTGCACTGCTCGCCCCACACGTCGCCGGCGCCCAGCAGGACGGCCTGGTCGCACTGCCGGACGTGTACCGCGTGCAATCCGAGAATTCGTGGGTGCGCGTCGTGCGCGTTCGCATCTCGGGGAACGCGGACCTTCCGTATCACACGCACCCGCCGGGGGTGATGCTGCATGTGTACCTCGACGACGCCAACCCGATCGTCTTCGAGCACGACGGCAGCCCGAATACGGTCACGCGTCCGTACGTGGCGGCCCGCAGTTACCGTGTAGGCCGTGCGACGCCGGAGTCCCGCGCCGTGGTGAACCGCTTTCCCGGCGCGAGCGAGTACCTCCGCGTGGAGTTGAAGACGGCCGGCGAAACGCGGATGGGGCAGCGAGTCCCTGCACCGCCGTTGGCCAACGCGACGCGCGCGGTGGTCGAGGTCGCGAACCTGCAATACCGCACGACGCGAATCACGATCGCGGCTGCGGACTCGGTTGTCGTCAGCCCCGACAGCGGTCAACCGGCCATCGTGATCGCGCTGACGACCGGCGTGCGCACGTCTTCCGGGCTGTCCCTGCCGCTCGGCCAGGACGTGTTCACCGAGTCCGGGCAACGCCTCGTGCTGCGCAACCCGGGCAGCGGCCCTGCCGAACTGCTGCGCGTTGACCTGCTGACCGAACCCGCGGTCCGCCCGGGACCACCCGCGATGTTCCGCGGCGGCCCGGATCACAGCGGCGTGTACGATTCGCCGGCGCCCGCGCTTCAGTCGGTCGCCTGGACCGGCACCTGTTCGCGGTGAGGTAGCGGCTCGCGGCGTTCCCGGGTTTTCGTATCTTCAGGGTACTATGACACCTGAAGCGCAGGCGACCCCCGCACCCCGCCGCCCCTGGCACCTCTGGCTCGTCGGAATACTCGGCGGCCTGTGGAGCCTGATCGGCGTCATGTCGTTTGTCGTGACACAGCTCGACGTCGAAGCGATCATGGGCGACTATCCGCCCGAGCAGCGCGCTTACTTCACGTCGTTTCCCCTCTAGGCCGACGGGTTCTGGGGGCTCGGCGTGTTTGCGGGCGTGATCGGCTGCACGCTGCTCCTCATCAGGAAGCGGGCCGCCTACCTGGTGCTGATCGTGTCGCTGGTTGGCGCCGCGGTCTCGAACCTCGGCGGGCTCTTCCTGCTGGGCGGCATGGAGATCATGCGCAAGACCGGCGGCGTGGGTTTCTCCGCCGTTCCGATCGTGTTCGGGATCGCAATGGCCGGGTACGCTGGGGCGATGAGCAAGCGGGGCGTGCTGAGCTAGCGCGCCGTCTCGCGGCTACGACAGCACCGCCGTGAGCCGCGCCAGCGCCTCCGTCATCGTCGCTTCGCTGGCCGCGAAGCAGAGCCGGAGGTGCCCTTCGCCGCCAGGGCCGAACGCGGAACCGGGCGCCACCGCGACGTTGGCGGTGCGCAGGAGTTCCGCCGCACGCGTGGCGGAGTCCGTGAGCCCAGCGACGGCCGGAAACGCATAGAACGCGCCGTCAACCTGCGGCAGCGTCAGGCCCCGGATTGCGCCCAGCGCGCTCCGCACCTGGTCACGCCGCGCCGCGTAGTGCGCACGGAGCTCGGCGACATACGCATCGCCGTCCCGTAGCGCGACGATCCCGGCTTCCTGCGTCATGGCGTTGGGGTTCGACGTCATGAACTCCGCGGCGGCGTACATCACACGCGCGGTGCGCTCAGACGCTTGCGCCCACCCGAGCCGCCAGCCGGTCATGTTGAACGTCTTGGAGAAACTGTTGACGACGATCAGCCCGTCGTAACCGTCCGCGACCGTCGCAAAGCTCGGCGCGAGTGCCGTGCCGTACGCGAGGCGCTCGTACACTTCGTCCGCCAGCAGCACGAGGTCATGTTCCTGCGCCAGCTCGATCAGCGCGCGTTGCTCGTCGCGTGAGATCATCCAGCCGGTCGGGTTGGACGGGCTGTTCACGACGATCATCCGGGTGCGCGCATTGATGGCGCCCTTCACCGCGTCGAGGTCAAACGCGAATCGGGCGCCGGAACGCACGAGCGGAGCGAACCGGGGTTCGCCGCCCGCCATGCGGACGCCGTTCGCGTAGATCGCGTACGCGGGCGAGACGATCACCGCGTTGTCGCCCGCACCCACGAAGCTGCGGATCGCGAGATAGATCGCCATCGAGGCGCCGATCGTGCAGGCGATCTCCGAGCGACGGAGCTCGACGCCGTGCAGTGCGTGCACCTTCGCCGCGATCGCGTCGCGCAGCGCCGGCGTACCGGCGGTATGCGTGTAGAAAGTGTGCCCTGCGCGCGCCGCTTCGTCCGCCGCGCGGCAGATGAACTCCGGCGTCGGCATGTCGGATTCGCCGTAGCACAGCTTGATCGCGCCCGGCGTCGCCTCGGCTTCCGTGGCGATCAGGACGAGCGGCGATTCGGGAACGCCGGCAAGTTCAGGACGGAACGCTCTGGGCACGGGGTGAAAGGTTTCGCGGCGTTCGCTGCGTCGCCAGAGCCATCGGTGCCCCGGATGCACGACGGGCCCCGGCGCAACCGCCGGGGCCCGTCGCCTGCCAGGAAAACAACGTCCTACTTGATCACCATGTCGGCACGCATGGGCCCAAGGATCGCCAGCAGCTCGTCCTTCTCCTTCTGCGGGACGCCCGCGCCGTCGAGCGCCTTCACGAGGTCCTCGACCAGCGCGTCGAAATCGGCGTCGGTGATGCCCATGCCGTTGTGCGCGGCCTTCATGTCGAGGCCCGTGTACGTGCAGGGTCCGCCCGTGCCCGCGCAGACCTGATCCACGAGCTTCTGCTTGAACTGGCGCATCGCGCCCGTATCACCCGCGACGCGGGCAAACCGCTTGTTGATCCGGGCATCCGCGGCCACGTTGGCCACGAACGCGTCAACGACGGTGGCAATCGCCGCCGTGCCGCCGAGCCGCTCGTGAAGCGTCTTGGGCGCCTCTGGAGGAGTCTCGGCCGGCTTGGATTCGCATGCCGACATCAATGCGGCGGAGGCGAGGACAAGGAGCGAATAACTGGAACGCATAGGCAAACTCCTGGAACGGGTTGGGGGGAAGGCGAACAACATCACGCGGTTGATGCAAGGAACTGCTGCCACTGCGATTCGCGTTGGGCCGCCGGTGCCCGGTGGTGGTCGTCGCACGCGACCCGCAAGTGCGCGCTTCGCATCGGAGCGTCCGCGAACGCGCAGTGATGCGGACGGACGCCGGGACGGGCGTTGGGGCGGAACGCGGCGCACGTGAGGCACATGCGCTGCGCAGGGAGCTGCTGGGCCTCTTCGAGCGAGCGAAGCAACAGGAGCAGCGTGGTCAGCAGGCGCTCCTGCTGCGCCGCCGAGAGCGATTCAAGGGAGTTGGCGAGGAATCCAGGCCAACCCGCTGCGCGGCGCGCCGCCGCGTGGCCCGTTCGAGTCAGCGTCAGCGCGGTTCCGCGACGGCGAACGTTCCCCGGTGCCTTTCGGACCAATCGCTTGGCAACCAGCGCGCCGACTGAGTCGCTGATCGTCGGGAGCGAGACATCCAGCGCGTGCGCGAGTCCGGACTGGGACGTGACGCCTTCGGCCGACAGCAGGACCAGGATCTGCGCCTGGGTGGCGGAGAGTCCGGCCTTCGACGCGGAGCGGCGTTCCTGTCGCCGCATCGCCAGGCCGATCTTGGCCAAGCCTGCAGCCAGCCGCTGGTCGAGGGGCGTTGAGTGTTGTTCGAAGAATCGCCGGGTGGTCACAGGCTTCGATTCTAGCTTAGGACTCCTAAGTATGCAAACGTTCCGGGGCTGGGACGCACCGAGCCGCGGCGAACCCGCGCCGGGGCCCGTTGCCCCGGCCGCCCCGCCCGTTGGCGTCGCGAGGTCGGCCGCCGCGTGGTAACGTTTCACCCGTTCCGACCACGTCATGAGGACACCCATGCATCGCGCGATGCGCACCCTGCTCCGCCTTGGTCCCACCGCCCTCGCAGCTGCGGTTGTCGCCGCCTGCAGCGGCGGAGACCCCGCCTCAACCGCCGCGAATGCGTCGGGACCACTCGCCGGCGCCGGCGGCCAGCCGATCGACTGGGCCGCGGCGGACTCCGAGACGATCCGCCATTTCCAGGCGCTCGTGCGCATGGACACGCGCGACCCGCCGGGCATCGAGAAACCCGCCGCCGACTACCTCGTGAATGCGCTGCGCGCCGAGGGCGTCGAGGTGCAAACCTACGCGCTCGAGCCGAACCGGCCGAATGTCGTCGCGCGGATCAAGGGCAATGGCTCCAAGCGGCCGCTCCTGATCCTCGGCCACACGGACGTCGTCAACATTGACACAACCAAGTGGAAGCACGGGCCGTTCTCCGCCGCTCGTGACAGTGGGTGGATCTACGGGCGCGGCGCGGTGGACGACAAGGACAACGTCACGGCGTCGCTGATGACGATGCTCCTGCTCAAGCGCCAGGGCATCACGCTCGACCGGGACGTGATCTTCCTCGCCGAATCGGGCGAAGAGGGCTCCACGCGCGTGGGCATCCAGTTCATGGTGAACCAGCAGTTCCCCGCGATTGACGCCGAGTACTGCCTGGCCGAGGGCGGCAGCGTGACGCGAGTCGGCGGCGCGGTGCGATATGCGTCGGTGGCGACCACGGAGAAGATCCCGCGGGCGATTGCGCTCACGGCGAAGGGAACGTCGGGCCATGGTTCTGTACCGCTGGAGGCGAACGCGGTCCTACGCATCAGCGCGGCCGTGGCGAAGTTCGCCTCGTGGCGGCCGCCCGTGCGACTGAACGAGACGACGCGCGAGTACTTCACGCGACTCGCGACGATCTCGCCGCCGGAGCGCGCCGCGCGGTACCGGGACATCGTGAGCGGAAACCCGGCGCGTGTCGCCGCGGCGGACGAGTATTTCCGGAAGAACGAACCGCGGCACGCGTCCATGCTGCGGACGTCGATCTCGCCGACCATCGTGAACGGCGGCTATCGCGTGAACGTGATCCCATCGGAAGCGACGGCCACGCTCGATGTGCGCATGCTGCCCGATGACGATTCCACCGCATTCCTCGAGCTGGTGCGCAAAGTGGTGAACGACCCGAACGTTGACGTGTCGTATGCGCGCCGCGATGTGCGCCCGGGTACGCCGGCGGCGAGTCTCTCATCGGAAGTCTTCCGCGCGGTGGAAGCCGCGACGACGTCCGTGTACAACACGACAACGCTGCCGACCATGCTCACGGGCGCCACCGACATGGCCTACCTGCGCGCGAAGGGTATGGAGTGCTACGGGATCGGTCCCGCAACCGACGAGGAGGACGGCCCGCTCGGCTACTCCGCGCACAGCGACCAGGAGCGGATCCTCGAGACGGAGCTCGCGCGGTTCGTGCGCTTCCAGTACGAACTGGTGAAGGGGATCGCGGCGGCGAAGACGGCGGTGGAGCGGCCGTAGGCAGTAGCCGCCCCTACCGCATCTTCGCGAACCTCACGTCGCGCGTTCGCCCGTTCCCGGCGTAGAACGCGATCACCGCGCCGTTCCGGTCGCGCTCGAATGCCAGCGTCGCGCCATCGGCCCGGCTGAAGCGGTCGCGCTGGCCGGGTCGCACTTCGACTGAGACGATGCGGCGGTTCGTCATGTGCAGCTTGCCATCCTTCACCACCAGCTCGTAGAACGTTTCGAGTTCGTCGCTGAAGTAACGTCCGGCGAACGCCGCGAGCTCCGCCTCGGAGGGTACCCACGCGGGCTCGGCTCCACCCGCGAGGCGCGTCGCCTTCTGGTTGCCGTTCTGGTGCAGCGTGAGTCCGGTGACGCGCGCTTGCGCGTCACGGTGGAACGTCACCGTCGCAGGGACGACCCGAAGGTCGAACGTCGAGTCCGACGTCGGGAAGATCCGGATCACGCCCTGCCCCGTCGCCTGGGTGCGAAGTGTGTCGCCTGCGCGCGTGAACGTCAGCACAAACTGCGGTGCCGCGTCCAACGCGTAGCGCCCGACAAACGTGTCGAACTTCCGCACATCCCAGTTCGTCGCATCGAATGCCGTGGCCGCCGGCGTCCCAGTCGGCACCGGCGCCAGCTCAGGGAAGAATGCCCTCGCGATGCGGAATGCAAGGCTTGAGTCGAAGCTCCCATCGTTGCTTTGCACGGTTACGCCAGCATCAAGGTCGGGATACAGGGCCAGCATGGATCGGTGCGAAACGTCCGCGCCGCCGTGGTGGACACGCTTCACCGACTCCTGCTTGTCCACGGACAACCCGAAGCCGTAGTTCGTCGGCTTGCCATCGGGCAGCACAACCGACGTCATCATCAGCCCGATGCTCGCTGCCGTGCCCACGCGCGGTCGCTGATAGTTCTCCGCCCAGAGCTGCAGGTCGCCAAGTGTGGTGTAGATCCCACCGGCGCCCATCGAGCTGGCGAGGTCGCCGAGGTCGCGCCACGCGCCATCCGGGCCGCGGGAATAGCCCGTTGTGGCGCCGCGCACGGTTGAATGCCGGTCCGCGCGCACGACCGTTTGCTTCATCCCGAGCGGCCCGAACACGCGCGCTGCCATGAATTCGGCGAACGGTTGCTTGCCCACGCGCTCCACGATCATTGCGGCCAAGGCGAAAGCCGTGTTGTTGTAGTTAAACTCCACGCCGGGCGCGTTCTGGAGTGCCGGCTGGCGCTGCACCGCGTTGATGATCTCGTCACGCGACAGGAAGTCTCCTTCGTCGAGCCGGCGCGCGGCGAGGATCATCGAGTTGTACACCTCGCGATACCCGCTCGTGTGCGTGAGCAGGTGCCGCACCGTCACGACCTTGCCGAGGTCCGGCAATTCAGGAAGGTGCTTCCGGACGTCGTCGTCGAGCGAGAGCTTGCCGTCCTCCACCAGCAGCATGATCGCGAACGCGGTGAACTGCTTCGACGTCGAGCCAATGTTGGTCGGTGTCGTCGGGGTGAACGGCACGTCATAGGCCAGGTTCGCCATGCCGTAGCTCTTCGCGAGCAGCGTGCGTCCGCCGCGCCACACCGCGACCGCGGCGCCCGGCCCGTCGCGCCGATCCCACGGGGCAAGCAGCTGGTCGACCAGTTTCTTCGGATCGGACGAGAGCGGCTCGAGCGCCGTCAGCGTGATCACGACATCGCCACCGGTCGTGTCGGCGCTGAAGACCTGGACTTCGTGCGCACCCTTTGCTGCGGTTTCGACCTGCAGCCGCTCGGTGCCGCGACGAAGGTCGTTTCTTGCACCGAGCGGCGCTCGTCTCGGATTCATCACGCGCACGATCGCGTTCACGGACGTCTGTTCGACGGTCAGCCGCATCAGGAACGCGGAGTCGGCTTCGACGGTGAATCGCGCCGTATCGCCGCGGGTGAGCGTGCGGTTGACGGGGCGATTCAGCGAGAGCACGCCCTGTTGCGCGGACAGCGCTGGCGCCGCGATAAGTGACAGGAGCGCGAGGGTTCTTCGGAGCATGAGTGCCTCAGTCAAGTCGTGGTTCCCGGCCGCCCGTGCAGCACACATGGAATCGCCGCCGAGTGGTAAGGGGTGACAACGCGCGGTTACCTCCGCGCGGGCGAACCGCCCGTCGGACAGTTTAACCGGCTTGCCCCTGCAGATGGGTGTGGCGCTGCGCCTGGTTCAGCGCGCCGACGTTGCGACCGGCACCCAGCGCGGCACGGGGCGCAGCCCTCGCCGCGTGCCGTACACCGTGCCGCCGAGCCCGCCGATGATCGCGCCAATGAGCCCCGACTCAGTCAGGTCGCCACTGGCCTTGTCCGGCGCGAGCAGCTGACCGGCCAAGGCGCCCGCGGTGTAGCCGATCGTGCCCCAGAGAAACGGCTGCCAAAGGGCACGGCTGCGGCTTTGAGTAGTCCCATGAACCGCCTGCAACTCGGCGAGTGAAGTCACGGACAGTACCGTATCGCCAGACCGACGACGCGCCACAGTCCATTCGCGCGCTGACGCCGCCTTCAGCGTGCTTGATGCAAAGGCCCGAGACTTATCACCGGCAATGCGCCAGCGTATCTGCGCGCCGAGCGGCACGCTGTCGATTGACAGCGGTGCCGGTGCCAACTCGGGCTCGATCGACCGACTCGCCACCGCGCCGACCGGCAATGCGAGTACGCAACCGCAGAGCGGGAGTGCGGCGGCGGCAACGATGAACAGGGCCCGTGCAGAGCGCACAGGCTGATCCTACGACTCTACGGCGCCTTCGGCAACACCACCGCGTCCACCACGTGCACCCACCCATTCGACGCGCGCACGGAGGCGATCACCTTGGCATCGTCGATGTACGTGGCGCCGTCCTTGCGGCTGATCGTCGCGCGCCCACCGTCCACCATGCCGACCACCTGGCCGTTCTCGAACACGCCAAGGTCCAGCGCAGACGTCATGACGTGGTGCTGCAGGATGCCCGACAGCTTCGCCTTCTGGTCCGGTTTCAGGAGCCCTTCGACCGTCCCGGCGGGGAGTTTCTCGAACGCCGCGTTCGTCGGCGCGAACACCGTGTAGGGACCGGAACTGCTCATCACATCCACGAGTCCCGCGGCCTTGAGCGCAGCGACCAATGTGGTGTGGTCCTTGGACCCAACGGCAATCTTGACGATATCGGGGTTCGAGACATCGTCCTTCACGGATGCGGCGCCGCCAGCGGCGGGTGCGCCACCATCGGACGACGCGGCGCCGCCGCAGCCGGCGGCAAGCGCCACGACGGGCGCAAGGAAGAGTGCAGGGCGCAGATATGCCCACAGGCGATGCGAGGCCATCGGGTCTCCAGCGTTAGGGGTGCAGGTGAGTCCCCCTAATTCGCCACCGAGCGGCGCCGGGCGGCGTCAGGCGTTTCCCCGAGGGCTGTAAGCGAATCGCCTATGCGCGACGTCTTACCCGCGTCGCCCATGCACCGGAACGACGACGGGGCGGCCCATTGTCATTCCGGAGCCGCCCCGTATCGAACACCGCCCGGGCGTTGCTACGGCAACGCCAGCGCCGTGAAGCCGCCGTCCACGGACAACACCACGTACTGCTTGCCCTGATGCATGTAGGTCATCAAGCCGTACTCGCCCTGCGACGGCGTGGGCACCTGCGCCACGCGCCGCCCGGTCTTCTTGTCGATCGCAAACAGGTGCGGTTTGTTGTCGCTGGTGCGCCCCGTGGCGAACAGCAACGTCGACGTCGCCATCATCGCCGCGTGTCCCGCGCGACCCTGGTCCGGCACGTTCAGCCCGCGAAGCAGCGGGTGATTGCGGGTCTCCGGCGGTGCTTCGCCATTCGGCACCGTCCAGAGGTGCTCGCCCGAGTTGAGGTCAATGGCCACGATGCGGCCATATGGCCCCTTCCATATGGAGAGGCCATCAATCGTCTGGGGCGCTGCGGTGCCGCGGCCCGGCGTCCAATCCACGATCGTCTTGCCCGTGGGTCGCTGGATCGTCGGGTCGCGCTCCGCGCCGGTGATAAGCAAACGATTGGCGCAGCCGCTGGTGGACGTGATGAAGATGACCCCAGCCACGGGATCGGTCGCCGGCGGGCCAGTGATGTTCACGCCGCCCACGTCCGCCGGGCAGTACATGAACTTCGTCTTCCCTTCCGGGTTGCCTTTGTGGATCGGCGGATTGAAGAACGGTGAGAAGAGCTCGTTCTTCGTCGCATGCTCGAGCGCGCGCGCCTTGAGCTCGGGCGTGTAGTCAATCAGGTGGCTCTCGTTCCGCCCCTGCAGGTCGAACGGCGCTGGCTTGGTCGGGAACGGCTGCGTGGCCGCAAGTTTCTCACCCGGCACCTTCGACTGCGGTACTGGTGTGTCCACGATCGGCCAGATGGGCGCCCCGGTCTCCCGGTTGAACGAATACACGAACGCCTGCTTGGTCGCTTGGAAGATGCCGGGAATCCGTCGGCCGCCCACGTTCACATCCATGAGGATGGGCGCGACGGGCGTGTCGTAGTTCCAGATATCGTGCTTGACGAGCTGGTAATGCCACTTTCGCTTCCCGGTCTGCACGTCGAGCGCGATCAGGGACGTGCTGAACAGGTTGTCGCCCGGCCGGAACCCACCATAGAAGTCCATCGTCGCGCCGTTCGTCGGGATGTACACCAACCCGCGCTGCGGGTCGGCCGAAAGCGGCGCCCACGACGAGATATCGCCCGTCCACTTCCACGCATCGTTCTCCCACGTCTCGTGGCCGAACTCGCCGGGCCGTGGAAGCACGTGGAACTTCCACTTGAACTTGCCGGTCTTGGCATCGTACGCGAGGATATCGCCGGGCACGTTCTCGACGCGCGTCTGGTTGTATCCCTGCTCGGCCGAGTTGCCGACAATGATCACGCCGTTCACGACGATCGGCGGCGATGAGTTCGTGATGTAGCCGATGTCGAGCGGGATGCCGATGTTGGGGTCATACGGCCGCTTGAGGTTGAGCCACGGATCCCAATCCGCGATCAGGTCCTTGATCATGTCCACGGAGCCCGTGGACGGAAACCCGGTGAGCGGGACGCCGCTCCCGAAGTTCGGGAGTGGCTTTCCGGTCTCCGCGTCGAGTGCGTGCAGGAAGAACGCCGGCGTGACGATGTACACCACACCCTTCCCGTCCACCTCGGCGTACGCGACACCCTTGCCGTGGCTCGCGCGCATCGAGTATTCCCAGCGGAACGTCGCGGGCTCCTGCCAGGTCCACAGCGTCTTGCCCGTGGCCGGGTCGATGGCGACGACCGCGCGCTTGGGACCGGCGGTCGTGATCAGCTTGCCGCGGGCGTAGATCGGCAAGTTGCGGGCAAGCGTAGCGGCGCCGCTGTCAATCGCCGGGACGCTCGCGCCCTTCCACTCCCATGCAACCTTGAGGTTCGCCGCGTTCGACGCGTTGATCTGGTCGAGCGGCGAGTAGCGTTGCGAGGTGGCGTCGCCATTGATACCACGCCACTCGCCGCGTGGGTTGGCCTGGGCGGCAATGCCGCCCGGGCCAACCGCGGCGGCCGCGAGCGCGAACGCCAAGGTGCAGGCCAAGGGATACGCCTGTGAGGTACGCCGGGATGCCGTCATCGCGTCTCTCCGGTGGGGTCTCGCTCTGGTGATGAGTCGTCGTTACGGGATCGGTGTCGGCGTGGTGGGCTTCGTGTCGAGGATGACCTCGATCCGATGCAGGGCCGCGCGCAGGTGCAGCTCGCTCGGCTTGTCCCCCGCCTTGGCGATCGCGCGGGCGATTTCCGCCTTGAGCGCCTCGAGCTGGCCCCGGATGTGCGACTTCGCGTCCTCCGACAGCGGCGCAGCCGGCGGTCCGCCGAAGCCGCCGCCGCCACCACCACCGCCGGCTGCGGGCGGTGTCGGTGGCGCCATCTTCGACTTCATCATCTCGATGTGATCGTTCTGCAGTTCCCGGCGGAACACGTTCATCACCGTGGTTGGGGCGTAAAGCTCTTCCCACAGTCCCTTCCGCACATCGTCCAGCATGCTGTTCAGCGTGTACACCTTGCTCTTGTCCGGGTTGGTCCCCTCGAGCTCCAGCAGGCGATTCATGCGTGCGTCCTGCATGAGCGTGCCGAGCACGCGCTGCTGCGGCGCGTTGATGCGCGGTACGATCCCGCCGGCCTCGACGCGCTCGCTGATGTCCGGGCGCACGAGATACATCGGCGGCCGGAACACGTTCTCATTCAGGAACTTCACGGCCTCGGCCTGCCGCTCACGGCTGATCGGCGTGTACACCGAACCGGTCTGACCGCCGGACTTGTACTGCACCGTGGCGCCGGAGACCATCGTCGCCACGTGATTGGCTTCGTTTGCCCACTGCCCGACCGTGCGGTTGTACAACTCGAGCAGGTCCGAGTTGTCCTCGAGCGGGCTGGTGGCCGCGTTCTTCAGGATGTTCATCACGCGCTCGATGTTCTTGAAGCCGAGCGTCGTGGCCTTCACCGGGTCGGCGTCACCGACCGCTTCGCTCTGCGTGCCGTACGCGCCGTACGCGTTGTTGGCGGAGAAGCGGTACCAGGGGACCGTATCCTGCATGCGCGACCATTGCTCCAACGTCGCGCGCTCGGCGTCCGGCGTCTTCGCATTGGGGATCGGCTTGTAGCCCCACATGATCGCGTACTTGTCGTACGGGCCGACCGTGGGCAGGAGGTACTGCACTGGGATCCTGTCTTCCGGCTGCGCGACATAGTTGAAGCGCGAGTAATCCATGATGCTCGGGCTGTGGCCCATCTTGGCGACCCAGGTCGGGCTGCGGAGGCTGTCCACGGGGTACAGCGAGCTGCCGATCTGGTCGTGCTGCAGGCCAAGTGTGTGCCCCACTTCGTGGGCCACGACGAACTGCACGAGCCGACCCATCAGCGAATCGGGCATCGGGAGCTTCTGCGCGCGCGGGTCGAGCGGCGCGACCTGCGTGAAGTACCATGAACGCTGCAGGTTCATGATGTTGTGGAACATGCGCACGGAGCCGTTGAGGATCTCACCGGTGCGCGGGTCTCCCACGTGCGGCCCCACGGCGTTCTCCGTCGTGGACGGCAGCCAGCGGACCATCGTGTGTCGCACGTCTTCCGGCGACCAATCCGGATCCTGCTGCGGGGACGGCGGATCGGCGGCGACGATGCCCTCCTTGAACCCGGCGGCCTCGAACGCGGTCTGCCACTCGACGATGCCGGCGCGAATCCACTTCTTCAGCCACTCGGGCGTGTCACGGTCCACATAGTACGTGATCGGCTTCTTCGGGTAGCAGAGGTTGCCGACGCGGCGCTCGCTGCACTCGAGCCGGTATTTCGTGATGTAGCGGCGCGTGGCCGAGCGATGTTCGTTGGTGCCGAAGTCCGTCGTCGCGGTGGAGAAGAAGCCCACACGCTCATCGAACCGGCGCGGCATCATCGGCTGCTCGGGCAGGCGAACGATGCTGTAATGCGCCATCACGCTGCGCGGCGGACGCGCTTCGGCGCCGCCACGGCCACCGCCACCACCGCCGCCGCCAGCGGCAGGGGCGGGCGCGAGCCCTGTCTGGGTTGCTTCGATCCCGATGTTATCGGGGAACGCGAGGTGACGGTCAATGAATGAGCGCTGCGCGTCGATCGTGCCCGGGATCGCCTGGATCTCCGGAACGGCGGTCGTGAACAGGCGCGTCACGTTGATCACGGGCGCGCTGTCCGGCGCCCAGGCCTCGACGTTGAACGTCGCCACGACCGCGGCGTAGTTGGCGTTCTCCACGGCGCGGAGCACCGCGGACGTCGTGTCGCTCGAACTGATCGCGTATTCGGGCGCGCGCAGCACCACGCGGTTCCCCATCACTTCCCAGCGGAGGGTGCGCTCCGTGAACTGGTCACCGGCGTACGCCGAAGGATTCCCGCCGCCGCCACGACCGCCCTCAGGCGCGGAGGCGCGGGCGTAGCGCCCGATGAGCAACTGGTCCTTCTTGAGTTCCCGGCGGGGGATCTCGAAATACAGCTGCTCGCCCACGCGGTGCACGTTGAACAGGCCGCGCTTGGTCTTGGCCTCCGCCGTGATCACGCGATCGTAGGGCCGCGGCGCGGGCGCCTGCGCGCCGCCACCACCCTGACCGCCTCGACCGCCGGCGCCACCAGTCGGCGGATCGGGGTCCTGGGCGAGTGCGGCTCCGGCGGAGACCGCGAGCAGGGCGAGACTGAGGGGGATTCTCATGAGGATGCGGACCACGATTAGGGGAAACAGCCGGGAACCAAGGCGCCTCGAAGTTCGCTCCCGCGGTGCGGGGCGACAAGGAGGAGGGGACGGCTGGGTTACGCGGACCGCCGGGACGGTGCTGAGGAAGCGCAACCACGCGCGCTTCCCCTCCGCTTGCGGTCGATCGGCAGATGGGCCAATCTCCACGCGGCCGCGCGACCGCGTCGGGCCGGACCGCACCTACCTGAAGGGTCGCACTCGCCTCCCCCCAACGCACGACGGAGAGCCACATGGACGTCCGCGACGAACTCGAACTCCTCGACCAGCTGCAGACCGAAGCCGAGTTGATGGGGGAGGAACAGGAAGAGCACACCGGCGTTCCGCGCCGCGAGTTCGTGTTCTGGACGCTCGTCTCGGCGGCCGCCACGACATTCGGTGTTGGCGCGAAGGCCCTCGCGCAGGGCGCGCGTGGCGGCGCCGCAGCCGCCGGCGGAGCGCCCGGACAGGCGCCGGCACAAGCGCCGCTCCCACCGCTCGGAAACGGTGAGCCGCTGTCCTGGACGTTTCAGCCGTACCCCGCCGGCATCGGCGCTCTCATGGAAAAGCTCGTCACCGAGCGCGGCGCGAATGCGTTCAAGCGCGCGAAGTTCACCGTGCAGCCCTGGCAGGGCGCGGTCCCCACGTCCGAGGAGGAACTCGCGTTCCTGCCGGCGCACCGGATCTCGGCGCTGATCGCCGCCCGGAAGATCACGTCCACGCAGATCACGAAGATCTACCTCGACCGCATCAAGCGGCTCGACCCGACGCTGCTCTGCGCCGTGACCATCATGGAGGAGCAGGCGCTCGCCGAGGCCGCGAAGATGGACGCGGAAGTGCGCGCCGGAAAGCTCCGCGGCCCGTTGCATGGCGTGCCGTACGGCGTGAAGGACCTGTTCTCAACCAAGGGTGTGCGCACGACGTGGGGTTCGCGCGATTTCGAGAACCGCGTGATTGATGAAGACGCGGAGGTCGTTGTCCGGCTCCGGAACGCAGGTGCCGTCCTGATGGCCAAGCTGGCCACCGGACTCTTTGCGCAGGGCGACCAGTGGTATCGCGGCCGCACCAACAACCCATGGGATATCCGGCGCGGCTCGAGCGGTTCGTCGGCGGGCCCAGGCTCAGCGACGGCGGCTGGCTGTGTGGCGTTTGGTATCGGGACCGAGACATCAGGTTCGATCGTCTCACCGGCGCGGGAGAACGGGCTCTCGGCGCTCCGCCCGACCTTCGGGCGCGTGAGCCGACACGGCGGCATGGTGCTCGCGTGGTCACAGGACCGCGTGGGCCCGATGTGCCGGACCATCGAAGACTGCGCGATGGTGTTCAATGAAATCCACGGCGTGGACCCGAAGGACCCGGGCACGATCATGACGCCGTTCAACTTCGACCGGAACATCAAGCTGGCGTCGCTTCGCATCGGCGTGGACGCGCAGGCGCCGCCGGAGTTTGTCGAAGGCCTCAGGAAACTCGGCGCGGTTCCGAAGCCGATCGCCGCGCGCCCCGCGCAGGCCGGCGGCGGGTTCGGTGCCGAGTCAGCGGCGGCGTTCGACTTCTATGTACAGATGAAGGCCAAGGAACTCGGGATTGACGTTGCGTCCATCCCGGAGCCGCAACGCGGAGGCGGCGCAGGTGGTGGTGCGGGCCGCGGCGGTGCGGGAGGTCGCGGAGCCGACAGCGCCGGTGCCGGGCGTGGTACCGGCGCAGGTGGCGCCGACAGCGGCCGCGGCGGAGCAGCCGCAGCGCCCGGAGCGCCAGCTACGCGCCCGGGCGACCCGACCGGCATGGCGGCGATCACCCGATGGACTGGTGGACGCTTTCCACGCGCCTTCGACTTCGTGAACGCGCAGCGGCGGCGCTACACGTTGATCCGGGACATGGAAGTGCTGCTCAAGGATTTCGACATGTACGTGCCGGCCGCTGGCGGCGGCGATGTGGGCCTGCATGCGCAAACCGGGCACCCGTGCGCGGTGGTGCAGTACAAGTTCGAGCCACAGCCATCCGGGCGCGGCGGCGGGCCGGGCCGCGGCGGAGACACGACGGCACCGCAGGTCGTGTACAACCCGCAGCCGATCTGCGCCGTGCTGGCCGGCAACCTCTACAACGACGACCTGATCCTGTCAGTCGCGCACCAGTTCCAGGTCAATAGCGACTGGCACAAGCGGCATCCGAAGTTGTAGCGCCGTTGGCCAACGCCGCTGACTACCGCCGCGTCACGGGCAGGAGGTCAACCGTCGGTGCGTCGAAACATACAATCGCAGACGCGCCCGATCGCCTTGTAACCGCGCAACTTGACGCGGGGCGCGATGTAGTCGGGCCGCTCCTGCTCGGGCTGCATCAGGCCCGTGCTCAGGTACTTCTTGTTGGAGTCGGCGAACACGGTGGCGACGCACGACCCATCGCCGAGCCGCTGGCCGACTTCGAGCGCCGCGATGAAGTTGGCACCGCTCGAGATGCCGACGCCAAGGCCGAGTTCGGTCGCGAGCTTCTGCGCCATCAGGATCGCGTCGCCGTCATCCACGCCGATCACGGCATCCAGCTCGTCCAGATGAACGATGGGCGGGATGAACTCGTCGGAAATCCCTTGGATGCGATGGCTCCCAACCTTGTGTCCTGTCGTGAGCGTGGGCGAGCTGGCCGGCTCGACGGGATGCAGCTTGATGTCCGGCTGGACGCGGCGGAGGTACCGGCCAACTCCCATGATCGTACCGCCCGTGCCGACCCCCGCAACGAAGGCGTCCGGGTCGCGGTGGGCGCGCGTGCGAATCTGGGCCCACAGCTCCGGCCCGGTCGTCTGCTCGTGCGCGGCCGAGTTGTCGTCGTTCGAGAACTGGCGCGGCAGGAACGCATTGGGAGTCCGGGCCGCGAATTCCTCGGCCTGCGCGATCGAGCCGAGGAACCCGCCGTCCGCCGCGCTGACGAGCCGCAGCGATGCGCCCAGCGACCGCAGGAGCAGCTGCCGCTCCTGGCTCATCCAGTCCGGCATGAAGATCACGACCGGGTGACCGAGCGCGCGGCCAAGCGCGGCGAACGAAATACCGGTGTTGCCGCTCGTCGCCTCGACGATCGTCGCGCCGGGTTTGAGCAGGCCGTGTTCGTACGCCGACCGCAACACATGAAATGCCATGCGGTCCTTGATGGAACCCGTCAGGTTCAGGTTCTCGGCTTTCGCAAACACGCAGCGGCGGCGCCCGTCCAGTTCAACGTCCACCTGCAAGAGTGGCGTGTTGCCGACGAGCACCCGCAATCCGGCCATCCGGTCCAGCGCGTCCACGTCGTTGGGCTCCCAGTGAGGTGGTGGAACGATCCGCTGTCGCGCCCGCCGGCGGCGTCAGCGCGTCCCTGACAGCGGCTGGGGGAAGTTCCCCGGATCACGGGCCTGATGCGCGCGGATAACGACTCGCTGCTCGACCGCGTCGAGAAGCCGTTCGTCGAGCCGAGGCAGGCTTACTTGGAGTCCGGCGGTGCGGCGGCCCCTCGCGGCGCGAATCGGGCGCGCTACTCCCAGCGGCACGCCGAAGTACTGAGCGTGTACTTCCAGACGCACCCGTCCGGATTGTTCACCGTGAACGGCGCCATCGCCTGGAACTCGACCACGTCCGGATGGGGCGACTCGCTCCTCACGGCCGGCACTCTGCGCGCGAAGGGTTCCTGGACCATGCCCTGCTCCGGCGCCGCGGTATTCAACGCCTCCGGTACCCACACAGTCGAGTTCAACGGGACAGCCGCCCAGACGATCAACAGCGGCTGCGCCCACAACTTCACTGCGCAGACGGCAGAGCACTTCCAGAACATCACCGTCTCGAATTCGGCGGCGGCGGTGTCGTTCCCCGGCACCTACTTCGCCGTCGGGACCGTCACGGTGAACGCCGGTGCCACGTTGGCCGGCGGCGGCACGCTCCACATCCGCCCCGGCAACCTTGCCGTCTCGGGGACCTACTCGATCACGAACACCACGATCAAGGGCACCGGCGGCTCCACGCCACTCCCGGCGGTCGCGTTTAACTCGCTCGTGCTCGACAGCGTGCACAATCACACCGTGCCGGCAAGCGGCTTCTCGGTCACGAACGCACTCACGTTGAGCGACTTCGCCACGCTCGACATCGGCGCGAACTCGGCCACCGCGGGCAGCTTCAACAACAACAGCGGCGCGCGCGTTCGGATGATCCACCCGTCGGGCGTATTCACCATCAACGGCGCCGCCGCCTGGAACTCGACCACCTCGACCTGGGGCGACTCGTTGCTCACCGCCGGCACCATGCACGTGAAGGGCAACTGGACCATCGCCTGCTCGGGCAACCACGCCTACAACGCGGCCGGCACGCACACGGTGAACTTCAGTGGTACGGTCGCCCAGACCGTCGCGAGCGGCTGCGTCACCGGGTTCGGCACCACGCAAGAGCATTTCCGGAACGTCACGCTGTCGAACACGGCCGCAGCGACCACGTTCAACGGCACCTACTTCGCATCGGGGACGGTCACGGTCAACGCCGGTGCCACGCTGGCGGGCGGCGGCACGCTGAACTTGCGGCCGGGAAATCTCGCCAACTCCGGCACCTATTCGATCACCAACACGACGATCAAGGGCACCGGCGGCTCGACCCCGCTCGCCGCGATCACCTTCCCCAGTCTCGTGCTCGACAGCGCGCACACGCACGTCGTACCCGCGAGCGGATTCGCCGTCACCAACAACCTCACGCTCAGCAATGGCGCCGTAATCGATGCCGGCTCCGGTACCGCGACCGTTGGGACGATGAACCTCAACACAAGCTCCCGATTCCGTCAGGTGCTGGGCACCTCCGTGTTCACGGTGAACGGGAACCTGGTATTCAACGCATCGGGTGTGGCGTACGAAGACACCAGTGTCACGGCGGGCAAGCTCCGCGTCGGCGGGACGTTCAGCACCACCTGCGCGACCAACGTGTTCAACGCGACCGGCTCGCACGAAGTCGAATTCTTCGGCGCAGGCCCGCTCTCGCTCTCGAATTGCGCGACGACGGGCCTCACGCCGGACAAGTTCCACCTGCAGCACGTGACGGCGAACCTCAGCTCCGGCACGCTCAGCCTTCCGGCCTTCGACATCCTCGGCAAGCTGCGCGTGAGTTCCGGCGCTGTCTCGGCCAGCAATCCGACCGTATGGGACTCCGTGGTCGTCGCCGGTGGAACGCTCGGCGGGAGCGCGGTCACCTTCCGGAAGAGCGGACAAGTCATTCCCGCGAATACGCTCACGACGGTCACGCTCAAGGTGCCGGGCAAGATCGAAGGCGGGATCAGCTCAGGCGCGATCACCGTGGACAGCGGGCAGTTGAACGTGACCGGCAACGCCACGGTCGCCGGCCTGACGACGTCGAGCACCGGCAAACTCGATATGCTCGCCAACCACACGCTCACGGTGAACGGCAGCGTCTCGTTCCAGGGTGGCTCAACGGCCGGGTTGCTCAAGGCCGGCCGGCTCGAGCTCACCGGGCACTTCAATCAGGGCACGAACAGCCTGGCATTCGCCGCCGACTCGGTGCATGCGACTGCGTTCATCGGCACGGCGCAGCAGAACATCACCTTCAGCAATCCTGGCGAGACGCTCTCGCGGTTCGGCATCCTCGAGAGCCGGAACGTGAGCACGGCCGGCGTCGTGCTCTTCACGAATGCGGCCGCCACGAACAACCTGGTCGTCCCCGGCGGGCTGACCGACTCGGTTCGCTTGAAGAACTCCGGTTCGCCCGTGCTCACCGTCGGCGGCGTGGACGTATCGAACACTGGTTCGACGCGTGCCTATTTCAACAATGTCGGACTGGTCATCAAGAACATCGGGCTCAAGACGATCACGCAGTTCGACGGCGCCAGCTTCAAGAACTTCTCGACGGCGGCGACCCAGCTGTCGTTCCAGTGGAGCATCGGCGGGACGTTCACGTTCAACGGAACGAAGTTCTACGATACGCCACCGGCCACCGGGTTCTATGTCGCCATGAACAGCCCCGCGACGCTGAACCTGTCGGGCACGACGCCGACCCTCGCGGCGAACGGCGGGCGCACCAGCGTAATCGGCGGCGGAACGCTGAACTGGACGCCGTAGCGCGGCCAACCGTCGCTTCCGTGCGCCGGGCATGATCGAACCGGGACGGGGCGCACCGCGCCGCCAAGGCTGCGTGGGACCTCTCCGCCGAGTGCGAGGAGCGAGGTGAACTCCCCAGTGCCGCCTTCTGGGGCAAGCGCGCGCTGGCACTCTCGCCGTTCAGCGAATCCGAAGTGCAGCGGCTGCTCCGGCTGCTGACGCGTATCGGCGACTACGTCGGGGCGATTCGCGCCTACCACGGACTCCAGCAGTTGCTGCAGAGTGCATTCAACGTCGCACCGTCGGTTGAGACCACCCGCCTCGCCGCGGAGATCCGCGAGCGGTTGAATGCGGACGGCCCGCGCCACGCGGCGCCTGAGGGTCGGCGTTCGATCAATGACCGGCGGTTCGGCCCGCGACGCACCGAGCAGCGCGGGCCCGCAGGGTCAGAAAAGCGCAAGCTGTCCGATCGTCGAAGGGGCGAGCGCCGGTCGGGCACGGACCGCCGCTTGCTGGAGTAGCGCCTTCGCCTAGTACCAGTAGCCGAAGATGATGTTCATCTCATCCTCGGCGGTCAGTCCGAACCGCACGACCTTCGACGGGTCGCCGCGGTAGGTGACTTCGGACGTCAGGCCCTCGCCCGGGTTGAGCACGATGGGCGTGCTGTATGCCTGGATCAGCGGGTGATCCCAGTGCTCGTTCGTGTACACGACCTCGCCGTTCCGCGCGCCGCCCGAGATCTTGATCACGTAGCGGAGCCCGCGCTTGTGCATGTGCGACGTGAGCATGACCACGCGCGTGATCGTGTTGAACCGGAACGTCTTGACGATCGTCGTGTCGCGACCGGCGGGAATGGTCAGGTCCGTCGTATTCAGGTTCAGTGCCTTCGCCTCGAACTGCACCTGTGACGCTGGAACGGTGTAGAGGTTGGCCTCGGCCTCGCCCGTCAACGTGCTTGGCGTGCTGTTGACGTAGTGCGAGTTCACGTCAATCTGCGAATTCGCCGCGAGGCGTATCGCCACGCCGCTCGGGAACGTGTAGTCGCCGGTCGCGCCCTGCGAACCCGCGAAGAACACGTGATAGCCCATCGTCGCGACCGTCGTGAAGACGTATGTGCCGTTGGCGTCGCGCAGGTCGCGCAGCTGGTTGACCGGAGGCAAGATCAGCGATGGCGTGTTCGGCTGGAACGTGTAGAGGACGAAGTGATGGCTGCCGGTTCGCATGTTGGTCTGGATACGGTTCACCCAGACCTCCTGTGTGTTTCCGACCGGCGCATACAGGAACACCTCGCGCTCGCTGCTACGCTGCACGGGGAATGCCGGCATCTTGACCTGGAATCCGCCTGCGGGCGCCGCCAGCGGGGCATACGACGCGGGCGTGAACGTACCGTTGAGCAGTTCGGGATTGACGTTGTCGGTCGTCGCACTGGCGCCGCCGACGATCCACTGGCGCATGAACTCAATCTGGCCCGCCGGAAGTTGCTGGCCCGCGTACGGCATCGCTGCGCCGTAGTCCTTGGCGTGGTGCGACGCGACGAAGCCATTGACCTTGTGCCAGAGAAGGCTCGAGTCCGGCTTACCCGGTGCCACCAGCTTCAAGCCATCGGCGCGCGCGGTCGGGTGCTTGGGGAGCGCATTGACGAGTTGCGAATACGCGTCCGAGCCCGAGAGTGCGAGCCCGGATCCCGACGAGCTGCCCGGTGCATGGCAGGACGAGGACGAACACGAGGGAACGAGCACCTGCGATTGGAGTCGCGCGAAGCTGGTGCTCGCGCCCGTCGCGGGTTGCGGCGGCGTCCCGCTATCGCCCGAGCAGGCGGCGAGCCACGCGACCGCAGCCACCGTGGAAACGCCCAGCCGAAGGAGGTCGTGTGACGTCATCCTCCTATTCTATGCGACCTCACTGACCTGAGGCCAGCCCCACCGCCGCATCGCCCAGGAGACCGAGGCCCGCGGCCGGGCGCTGGGACGATAGCCGGTGCGTGGGGCCCGGCGGCGCCCGGGGGTTGCACCAGTTTCGAGCAGGGAACGATTGAACCGCGCGTCGCGCGCGGACAGCTTGATAGCGTGACCGACCTTCGGAATCGCCTCGGCGCTGAATTTGTACGGCGACGACGGGCCAACGCGCGGTATTCACTCCGCGCCTTTGCACGCGACCTCCGCACGCACCACAGTGCGCTCTCGCGAATCCTCAGGGCTGGGAGCCGCCTTTCCGACGCACGGATCCATTCGCTCGGCCGGGCGCTGGGGCTCACGCCGGCTGAAATCGCCGTGTCACTGCTCTCCGAACGCATGCGCAGGGTCCTCGCCATTGCGCGCCACCCGCGCTTCCGAGCCGATTCTCGCTGGATCGCGGCGCTCACCGGCCTGCGGCTCGACGACGTCAACGTCGCGTTGCATTACCTGATCTTCCAGCGACGCCTCGCGCTGGTATCGCCCACCCTTTGGACCTCCGAGCAACCCTCATGAATCCCGCCGTCGTCCGCTGGCAGCTGATCTCACCCACGCCGGACACCGCCGCGGCGTTCTACGCAAAGCTCTTCGGCTGGTCGGTCCATCAGGACAACGCGCTCGGCTACCGCGAACTGCGTTCAGGCAATGATCGCGGCATTGACGGCGGCGTCTGGCCCGCGCCGCCCAACGCACCGAGTTTCGTCCAGCTGTTCATTGAAGTGCCCGATGTGGATGCCTGCATTGCATCGGCGCAACAGCTCGGCGCGACCGTCATCGTGCCGCGGACCGCCCTGCCCGACCGTGACGTCATGGCGGTGCTGCGCAACCCGACGGGCGTGACGTTCGGCCTGAGCTCGGCACCAACAGCGTAGCGGAGATGTAACCACCATGTAACGTCGCAAAGGATCCCGCGAATCCAGCGACGAGGGGCCACAGATTTCGTGTGCGGACCGGCGGCAGCATCCCAGACCCCGTCGTTACAAACCACGTGAACCCGTGACGACCCCGACATGAAACCGTTACTGCCTTCGCTTGCGATGCTGCTGGTTGTTCCAGTCGTTGCACGGACTCAAGCCGGCCAGGCGCAACCGTCAGCGCCAGCCGCCTGGTACCAGAAGCTTTCCATGCGCGGCTACCTCCAGCTCCGGGCGAGCGAAGTGCTGCCGCACGACGGCCTTGCACTCGAGGTTCCCAGCGACCGGTCGGTGAACGGCACCGAGAGCATCATGATCCGCCGTGGCCGACTCGTCCTCTCTGGCGATGCGTCCAGCCGGCTGTCGATCTACGCCCAGCTAGAGCTCGCCGGCTCGACCGGCAGCGGCGATTTCGCAGCGCAGACGCGTGATCTCTACGCCGACTTGTCGTTCGACGCGAAGAAGGACTTCCGGCTCCGACTGGGGCAATCGAAGGTGCCGTACGGCTTCGTCAACCTGCAGTCCAGCCAGAACCGCGCGCCGCTCGAGCGCCCCGAGGGCATCAACAGCGCCGTCGAGGGCGAGCGCGACATCGGCGCGTTCTTCATGTGGGCGCCCGCCGCCAAGCGTGCCATGTTCCGCGAGATCACGACACTCGGTCTCAAGGGGACCGGTGATTACGGCGTCCTGGCCATCGGCGCGTACAGCGGCCAGGGCCTCAACCGGCCGGACCAGAACGGCGACCCGCATGTGGTCGCGCGCCTGACGCAGCCGATCAAGCTCGCGAGCGGCCAGTTCGCGGAGCTGGCCGTGCAGGCGTACAAGGGCAACTTCGTGAGCACGACGCAGGCGATTGCCGCGGGAACCGGCGGCGCCAACATCACGCCGGCGATCCGGCCCCGTGGAGTCGCGGATGAGCGCGTCGGGGTCACCGCAGTGTGGTACCCGCAACCCTTTGGCGTCGAGGCCGAGTGGAATGTCGGGCGCGGGCCGGCGCTGTCCGCTGATTCGCGGAACATCGAGTCGGCGTCGCTCCGCGGCGGGTACGTGCAGCTGAACTATCGGCACAAGCGTGCCAACGCCACGACCGTGATGTTCCCGTTCACGCGCTGGAACTACTACGATGGCGGACGCAAGTTCGCGCGCAACGCGCCGATGACCAAGGTGAACGAGATGGACTTCGGGCTCGAGTTCAGCCCCTGGGCGGACGCGGAGTTCACCGCCGTGTTCACGCGCACGATCGAACGCACCCGCACCAGCGCGTATCCGTACGCCGCCACCAAGGACGCGAACCGGATCGGGCTGCAGGTGCAGTGGAACTTCTAGGCGCCGGGTTGTGCTAGACTGGTAGGCGATGCACCCCCAACGCTGAGAGGGACTCGATGCGAATCGCCCGCTTGTTCGTCGCCGGCGTCGGAGTTGCCGTCGGAGTTGCCGTCGGGATTGCCGTAGGCCCCGCCGCGCCGCGCCCGCTCGCCGCGCAGGCCGCCCCGAGTGCCAACGACCTCCCTTTGGCATTCGTGCGCCGGAGCACGACGAAGAGCGCCGGCAAGTTCTACGGGCCGGCGGAGATCGCCAAGTTGCGGCAGAACGACACGCCACGGCTCCTCGCGCGCATCAGCGGCGGCGACGTCCGCGAGTTCGGTGGCGGCGACCTCGCGATCATCAGTCGGCGCGGCAACCGCAACACGTTCAATAACAGCATCGAAAACGAGGTCTGCCGGATCGGCATCGTGGTCAACGACGCACGCGTGCCGGATGGCTACGACTTGAAGGGCGTGTCGCTCGGCGAACTCGTCGCCGTGGAGTTCTACGCCGGCCCCGCGTCGGTACCGCCCGAACTGAACACCAGCGGGCCGGACGCCGTGCGTTGCGGGCTGCTGGCGCTCTGGATCAAGGGCCGGTAGCGGCCGCGCGAGTGCATTCCGCGGGACGCCAATGCATCTTGAGAGGCGCAGCTGGAACGAACCCCAACGGTGCAGGACGCCCATGACTCTGGTTTCGGACGAACATACCAATCGGCGCGAGTTCCTCGGAAAGGCCGCGGTGTCGGCGGCTGCGCTGTCCGCTGCCGCATGCACGCCTCCCGCCACGATCGCGCCCGCGACGCCTCAACCCGCGCCGACGCCCGGTGCAGGTCCAGCGGCCCAGTCGGGCGCAGTGGGTGCGGCGGGTGGCACCGCCGCTGCGCGCCCTGCACAGGCGATGGTCTTCGACAACTCGTGGTTCGACCGGCTCAAGGCGAAGCACAAGGCCGTGTTCGAGCAGCAGGCGCTCGACTACGGGAGCGCCGTGAGCTATGCCGGCCGCTGGATCAGCGGCATGCGCGACACTGGCGTCGCCAAAGCCGGCGAGTTCCAAGTCGTCCTGGTCCTCCGACACGAAGCCGTCCCGCTGGTGGTCAACGAGGCGATGTGGGAGAAGTACGGGATCGGCGAGGCCCTGAAGTACAAGACGTTCGGCGATGCGATCGTGAAGTCGAACCCGATGGCGAGCACGCCGGTGCCCGCCGGTCGCACGCCGCCCGCGAACGACCCGATGCGCCCACGGGGCAACATTCCGTGGTACACGGCGAACGGTCACATCACGCTGGCGTGCAACCTCGCGTTCACCGGCTTTGCAGCCGAGACCGCCTCGCGCATGAAGGCCGACCGGGCCGAGCTGCTCGAGGAGTTCAAGGCCAACCTGCTTCCCGGTGTCATCCTCCAGCCGAACGGGATCTACGCCACGCTGCGCGCACAGGAGGCAGGCTGCGTGTACATCCGCGCAGGCTAGGCGGCTCGCGCGACCGCAAGCAGAAGGGCCGCCCGGCGCACTCGCCGAGCGGCCCTTTGCACATCAGAGTGTCCATTACGGCGTCGCGCGCCCGCCCAGTCGCCGCGCCGTCAGCACGCCGTCCATCGCTGCCTGGTCGCGCCGTTGGAAGATGAGGAAGTCCCAGCCGTCCTTCATCAGCTTCTCGACCTCGGCCGGGTTGTTGGCCGGATACCCGCACGACTTCTTGTACTCCTTGCACGCGGCGAGCACGGTCGCCACGGCCGCGTCGAAGCCGGCTTGGTCGCGGGTACGCTGCCCCTCGGCGTTCATACTGGTGAAGACGCCGCCGAGCGTGCCGGCCCCCACCGTCACCACCGACACGGCCGGGTGCGCGGCGAGTGCACGTGCATTCGCCACACCCGCCTTGCTCTCGATGATGATGCCGAGCATCAGTTCGCCGTCGCGATTCACCGGCCACACGTCCGCCTTCCTGAGGTACTGCGCCGGCGTCATGCCCCAATACGCCGCGGCGGCCTCGAATCCGCTCTCTGGCCGCGAGCCGCCCTTCGAGACAAACCGCATCGCCTTGAGCGTCTGGTCAATCTCCTCGACGGTCTCGACCTCCTGCATCTCGACCTTCACCTGGCCGTCGTTGAGCTGATCCAGCAGCGCCTGCGTCGTGCGCTCGACGTTGCCATGCATGATCGGGATCTTCGCAACGAACGGGTGCGTGCGCGCGGACCCGCCGGCGGCGACGATCGCCTTCATGAATCCGCGATACTGCTCGGTCGTCGCGGGCGTGTAGGTATTCAGCACGTAGTCCGCGAGCGTATAGCCGGTCAGTTCGCGCGCGGCGGCGTTGAGGTCTGGCTGCGGAGGCGGCTCGGCCGGCGCCGGCGGCGGGGTGGCGGCAGCGCCCGCATTGCCACCACCGGGCGGCCCGGCCCGTCCCCCAAATCCGCGCCCGCCGAATCCACGGCCCGCGGCGTACGGCGGGTTCACGACGCCGACGACCACGAGTCCCTTCTCCACGAGGGGAATCATCGGGTTCATCCGGTCGGCGCCCGCGCGTGGGCCGCCTCCCTGCGCTTGCAAGGCCCCGCCGCCGCACAACTGTGCGGCGATCGCCACGACCACTACCGCCCCGCCCACCTGTTCCATCACCCGCATGTGACCTCCCGGTCGTCACTCATGAAAACGCCTGCAGTTGGTGCGTTGTCAACGCGCGGCCAGGCCGGGCGAGAACGCGGTAACCTGGATCTGGACCTCATCGTCCACTGCCTTGGCGATGGGGTCAATACGTGCGAACACCGGGTACCCGTACGTGGCGTCGTACTCCGCATCGAACTGCGCCGGATTGTTGTTGATGTACCGCCGCAGCACGCCGAAGATACGCTCCATCGCCAGGAAGTCGCTCAAGCCGGTGGTGTCCGCAGCCATCCCCGTGGCCGCGTTGATCACGGTTTGCGGCGCCTTGTTGCGGACCGTCACGCGCAGCGTCGGGGCGGTCGGGCAGAAACAGACCCGGCGCACGTCGAACGTGTAGTTGACGGGCCCGGACTGCGTCCAGGTCTTCTCGGCCTCATTCAGGGCATCCGTCGCGCCTTCGAACGGCCCGCGCTTGCACGCGCCGATCACCAGGGCGAGCGCCGCGAACATGACGGCACGGCGCAACCGACGATCCTCAGCGGCCCGTCGTGATCTCTTCGTACGCGCAAGTCCGGATCTCACGCGCCCCTGTCGCACCGAACTGACCGAAGCCTTCGAAGCCCGCAAGCGGCGCGTTCATGGCGAGGATCTCCTCCTTCGACTTTCCGGCCTTGTGCTGCGCTTCGACGAACTGCAACACCGCTCCGATGTAGTCGCGGAACTTCGTCAGGTCCGCGGCGCTCCCGGTCACCGGCAAGTTCGCGTTCGCATGGCCGAAGATGTAGATCGTGTCGTTGGCGTGGTCCTTCACCGTGGCGTCGAGCACGCGCATCCAGTTGCGCAGCGATGCGCCGGCCGCCCGGTCAACCACGGGGTGTCGCTGGTTGAACATCAGGTCGCCCATGTGCGCGATGTTGGCGCGCTCGAACGTGATCACGGCATCGCCACTGGTGTGGGCGACACCGTAGTGCTTCGCCCGGATCCGCTCATCGCCGAGGTCGGCCGTCCAGGAATCGGTGAATGTGGCGTCGGGAAACAGCTGGTCGGCCGGCGGCTGCGCGCCCGGCGGGTTCTTCATGTGCTCGGCGGCCTTCGCGTGGGCGACGACCTTCTTGGTCGCGCCGCGAAACGAGATGTTCCCGCCCGAGTGGTCGCCGTGATGGTGCGAGTTCAGCAGCACGTCCACCGTTTGCCCGCCGGCGCGCTCCTTTAGGCCGTTGAGGCACGCGGTTGCCTCGGCCGGGAACTGGCTGTCCACGACGGCGACGCCCCCCGCGTTGATCATGTAGCCGATCGTGCCGCCCCGCATGGTGAAGAAGCCGACGTTCCGGCGGATCGGCGTGAACACGGCGGCGGCGGCCTGCGGTTGGCCCTGCCACGCGGCAATCAGGTCGCGACGCGACACGGCGCCAATGGCGGCGAGCGCGGCGGATGAAGTCAGGAAGTCGCGGCGGGAAAGTGACATGGGGCTGGCTCCAAGGGGCGAGTTGGGCTCCCAAAACGCTACGACCCCTGCGCGCATACGGCAACGGCTTCGGGCAGCGTGCGCCGGGGCGAAACTCCCTGATCGCCGCTCGAATGGCAATCTGCCGCGCGCCGCCGTAGTATCGCCCCATGCGCCCACGAGAACTCACGGCCCGAGGGCTCCTCCTCGGCGCCGTCATCTGCACTGCGTTCACGGCGGCCAACGTGTACCTCGGCCTCAAGGTCGGGCTTACGTTCGCCTCGTCCATCCCGGCGGCCGTGATCTCCATGGCGATCCTCAGCGCCGTCCGGGATTCGTCGATCCTCGAGAACAACATCGTGCAAACGGTCGCCTCGGCGGCCGGCACGCTCTCGGCGATCATCTTCGTGCTGCCCGGGCTCGTGATCGTCGGATGGTGGGCGGAGTTCCCATTCTGGCTCTCGGCGCTGATCTGCCTGGCCGGCGGGATTCTTGGCGTGATGTTCACGATCCCGCTGCGGCGCGCGTTGGTCACGAACTCGGACCTCCCCTACCCCGAGGGCGTCGCGGCGGCGGAAGTGCTGAAGGTCGGATCCGGCACCCGTGGCGACGCGGGCACCGACGCGGGCGAGGCGCGCGAGGGACTCACGGCGGTGCTGCTCGGCACGATCTCGTCGGCCGGCCTCGCGATCGTCTCAGCCACGCGGGTCGCGGCGGCCGAGATCGGCGGCTTCTTCAACCTCGCGGGCACCGCGGCCAGCGGCTACCAGATCGCCTTTTCGATGGCTCTGTTCGGCGCCGGCCACCTCGTGGGCCTCTCCGTCGGGCTGGCGATGCTCACCGGCATGCTGATCGCGTGGGCCGCGGCGCTCCCCATCCTCACATCCATGCAGCCCGCGCCCGACGGTGTCGCGTTCGCCACGCACGCGGCGTCAGTGTGGCGCACTCAGGTCCGCTTCATCGGCGCGGGCGCGATCGCCGTCGCGGCGCTCTGGACACTCGCGAAGCTGGCGCGGCCCGTGATCGGCGGCTTGATCGCGACGATCGCCTCCTCCCGCGCGGCTCAGGCGGGCACAGGCGACGAACGCGATCGCGATATCAGCGGGCCCTGGATCGTCGGCCTGACCGTGGCGTGCATCGCACTGTCGGCCGCCCTGTGCGTTGCCTTTGTCCGGGGTACCCCAATCGCCGCCGAGACGACGACGCTCGTCATGATCGCCGTGCCGTTCGTGCTGATCGGCGGCTTCCTGATCGCGGCAATCTGCGGGTTCATGGCCGGGCTGATCGGTGCGTCGAACAGCCCCGTGTCCGGGGTCGGCATCCTGTCCATCGTGTCCTGCGCGTCGGTGCTCGTGCTCGCGGTGTCGCCAACGGATCCCACACGCCCAGCCCTCGTGGCGTTCGCGCTCTTCGTAACGGCGATCGTGTTTGCGTGCGCGACGATCGCAAACGACAACCTGCAGGACCTCAAGACGGGACAACTGGTCGGCGCCTCGCCGATGCGCCAGCAGGTCGCGCTGATCGTCGGCGTCGCGGCGGGCGCGGCGGTGATCCCGCCGGTGCTCAACCTGCTCTCGCACGCGTACGGCTTCGCCGGCGCGCCGAACCTGAACACGGTCGCGGCGAACCCCCTCCCGGCACCGCAGGCCACGCTGATCTCGGCGCTCGCGCAGGGCGTGGTCGGCGGCAACCTCGACTGGCGCTCGATCGGGATTGGCACCATCGTCGGCGTCGCACTGGTGATCGTGGACGAGCTGCGCGGCATGATGAAGCGCCTGCGGATCCCGCCGCTCGCCGTCGGCATCGGCATCTACCTGCCGATGTCCGCCACGTTCGCCGTCGTCGTCGGAGCGATCGTCGGCAACTGGTACAACGGTCGCACCTCGCGCGCCGCCGGCACGCCCGCGCAGGCCGGCCGCGCCGAGCGACTGGGCGTGCTCGTCGCTTCGGGCTTGATCGTCGGCGAGAGCCTCTTTGGCGTACTCAATGCAGGGCTGATCGTCACGCTGGCCAGCGATGCGCCGATCGCACTCGCGCCGGCGGATTTCGCACCCGGACCGTGGATCGGCGCGCTCGGCATGGTCGCGTTGGTGGTGGCGCTCTACCGCTGGATGTTGCGGCGGGCTTCGGCGTGAGGACCACGCCGCTGTCTCGGTGTGCGCCCCGCCGCGGCGTCACCATGATGGCGCTCGCTGCCGGTGTCGTCGTCGGGTCCGCCTGCGCGCCCGGAACCGCTGGTGTCTCGACCGCACCGGCGCCCGACGGGAGCCGGGTGTGGACCCGCCCGGCGTTCCGCGCCGCGGTGGACTCGCTCGTCCAGGAACCGAAGTGGCGAAACGCGCACCTCGGCATCCTCGTCGTGGACCCGCAAACCGGTGACACGCTGTACTCGCACAACGCCGGCAAGCTCTTCATGCCGGCGTCCAACCAGAAGATCCTGACGTCGGCGGCGGTGCTGTCCGCGCTGGGAGCGGATTACCGGTTCTCCACCGAGTTCTACGCGAACGGCCCCGTGACGAACGGCGTGCTCAATGGTGACGTGGTCGTCGCAGGGCGCGGCGACCCGTCGGTCAGTGACGCCGTGCAGGGCGACGCCATGAAGCCGCTGCGCGCGGCGGCCGAGTCACTCTGGGCGCGCGGCGTGCGTGAGATCACCGGCGGCGTGGTGAAGGCGGGCAATGCGTTTCCCGACACCACGATCGGCGAGTGGGACTGGGATGACCTCGACACGCCGTCTGGCGCGGCGATTGATGAACTGTTCTTCAACAACGGCATCGCGCGCGTTCGTTTCTACGGCGGCAGCGCCGCGGGCGAACCGATTCGGGTCGAGCGGTTTCCGGCTCGTACGGTGCCGAACCTCGCTATCGGCGTGAACACGGCGGAGCCGCCCGCCCCGGTTGTCGTGGTGGACGGTCAGGTGGTCGCGGCGCCCAGCGGCGGCGGCGGTCGCGACGGCCCGCGCAACGGAGCGGTAAACACGTTCACCGACATCCGAGGTTCGCAGCATGTCACCCGCGTGTCCGGCTGGGTGGCGCCGCGCGACAGCGTCACCACCACGGTGACGCTTCGCGATCCTGCGGGCGCGTGGCTGCAGGCATTCCACGAAGCGCTCTCGGATCGCGGGATCATCGTGCGGGCTGGCGTGACACGGACGCCGGACGCGAGTCTCAGCGGCTTGACCAAGCTCTTTGTCATGCGCTCGCCGCCTCTCCGCGAAATCCTGCCCTTCTTCATGAAGCCGTCACAGAACCAGATCGGCGAGATGTTCCTGCGGGTCATCGCGCTCGAGAACACCGGTGTCGGCTCGGTTGCGGCGGGGCGCCGCGCAGTCGAGCAGCAGCTCCGCGCCCTGGGCGCCGATTCTACCGGCGTTGTCGTGCGGGACGGCAGCGGCCTCTCACGCCATGACTACGTCACGCCGGAAACGCTGGTCCGCGTCCTCGACGGCATGCGCAAACGGCCCGACTTCCAGGTCTACTACGACGCCTTCGGAATCGGCGGCGTGGACGGCACGATCGCCTCCCGCATGCGTGGCACGCCCGCGCAGGGCAACGCGCGCGGCAAGACGGGCACGCTCGACAAGTCGCGCGCACTCTCGGGCTACGTGACCACGCGTGACGGGCGCCTGCTCATCTACTCGTTCCAGGCCAACAACTTCACCACGCCGAACGCGGACGTGGAACGCCTGCAGGACTGGATCCTCGTCGCGCTCGCAGGGTCGCCGTACCCGGCGAGGTAGATTTCGCGCGTGAGCATCACGCGAGAGCTCCTCGTTGCTGACCTCGGCGTCGTCCCATACGCCGAAGCGTTGGAGTTGCAACGGAACGCCGCGCACGCCCGGCTCGACGGCCGGCTCGCGCACGACCTCCTGATCCTCGTCGAGCATCCGCCGGTCGTCACGTTCGGGCGCAGCGCGAAAGCGGCGCACTTGCTCCTCTCCGAATCCGAGCTCGCCGGGCGTGGCGTGGAGTTCTTCGATGTCGAGCGAGGCGGCGACGTGACATTCCACGGCCCCGGGCAGCTCGTCGGGTACCCGATCATGCACCTGGGCCGGCATCGCGAGGACCTGCACTGGTACCTGCGTGAACTCGAGCAAGTGATGATCGATGGACTTGCCTCGCTCGGCGTCGCCGCTGCGCGCAATCCGGGAAAGACCGGCGTGTGGACCGGCGATCGCAAGATCGCATCCATAGGTGTGCACGCGAGGCAGTGGGTCACGTGGCACGGCTTCGCCCTGAACGTGACGACCGACCTGAGCTACTTCGACGTCATGGTGCCGTGCGGCATTCCGGATGTGGTCATGACCAGCGTCGCGCGAGAACTCGCCGGGGGCGCGTTAGCGAGTGAATCGCTGAACGCGGCCGCACGCGAGGCCGTCACACACGCGTTCGCCGCGCGCTTCTCGCTGACGCCGTCACCCGTCAGCGACACGGCACTCCGCGAACTGCTGACCGCTACTTAGCGCGGCTGGTCGCTCGGATACACGGCCCGGAAGTTCTGCGCCCGGTACAACTCGAGCTGCATGACCTCCTGCCGACCGCGGTAGATCCCGAACGTCGTGATCGGGTCTATCCGCTCGAAATACGGCGCGAAGCGTTCCATCACGTCGTCGCCGGCGCGCACCTTCTTCACGATCACGGCGTTCTTGCCGATGAACTCACGATCGTCCGCCATGTAGCGGAAGTGGTGCGGGTCGGCGCAGAGGCACAGCACCGGCGTTTCGCGCCCTAGCGCGATCGCCGCCTTGCCGGCCTGGATCCAACTCGTCGCGGCAATGAAATCGGTGCCCGGGAGGTAGCCGAGTCCTCCCAGTGTCTTGTACAGCATGTGCCACGAAACCATGTCGCCCGTCGGATCCTGACGGAACGCGGACGGCGCGACGCGGGCCATCCATCCCGTACTGACATGCGAACCCAGCACCGCGATCAGCCCGGCGTAGCCCACGACGCTCGCGACCAGCCAGCGCCGCGTCCGGCTGATGCCGGCGGCAAGCTTCGTCGCGGTCGCGGCGCCGAGGATCGGGAACACGAACAGCCAACCCGGCGCCTGCCAGTGCGGGAGGCCCACATCGCCGCGAAGCGATACCATCGTGAAGAGCACTATCGGGCCCGCAGCGACCAGCCCCAGGAACCATCCCGCTTCGCTTGACGACCGGCCGCGAACGGCCCGCCAGAGCGCGATGGCGAGCGGAACGAATACCCACGGCAGCACCCACGCCATCTGCCCACCGATGTTGGCGGCAAACGTGTCGAAGTGAAGGCCGGCGGCTGGCGTCGCGCGCGCGCCTTGGAACGCGAACGAAGCAAAACCGTGCTGCGCGTTCCACCAGATGACCGGCGTGAAGCACAGCAGGGCGACGAGCGTGCCGAGGTAAGGCCCCGCTGTCGTGAGGCGCCAACGGTGCCGCGGTGACGTGACGCAGAACAGCGCCGTACCGGCGAGCACGAACGCGCCGTGGTATTTCGACAGCATCGCTAGCCCGGTCAGCAGCCCCGCCGCAAGCCACGCGCCGGTGCGGACGTCCGATGCCTCGCCGGCCGCGGGAAACAGCACGGAAGCGATCCGGTCCACCGCCGCCATCATGAAGAACATCAGCGGGCCGTCGGGCAGCACCCAGCCACCGCTGCTGAGGCTGAACACCGCCGACACGTTGAGCAGGAGCGCCGCGACGTATCCCGCGTGCGCCGAGAACAGCCGACGCGTGACACGAAACGTGAACCACGTCGTACCGGCGAACATCAGGATGAACGGCAACCGCACGAGCGGCGCCGCTTCCCAGTTCGTCAGCCGCCCGAACGCGCCGGCGATCCAGAAGTGCAGCGGCGGGTGATCGAAGTACGACCACGAAACGTCGCGGGCGACCGCGACCGCGTACGACTCGTCCACACCGAGGCCGGTCACCGCCCCGAGCACGAGGCGCACCACCGCAGTAATCGCGATCAGTCGGATCGTCGCCGCTTTCGCATCGGCCGGGGACGTCAGCCGGTCCGCCCAACTCCGGGCGGCCAGTGTGGATTCCGCGCTCACGCCCGGGAGAATACTCCGTCGCCGGGCGGCTTGGTCCCTCGCGCAGGGGGCTCGCGAGTCCAGAGCGCAATCACGCCGCACGCGGTGTCGCGCTGGCGAAACCGCGCCGGGGTCTCGGCAGGCCCACGATAGACCTCGACCGCCTCGAGGTGCATTGGCGAGAGGTCGTCCATGTGAAACGTACCCGGCGGGACATAGCTGCCGTCCACGTAGTACGTCACCCGGCATTCCGCCGCGAGCGCCTGCACGCCCGGACGGTTTCGGCCCACCTGACCGTTTCGCCCCATGTGGATCACCGGTCGGTCGAACGCGTTCTCGCCCGCCGTGACCCGCACGCCCGTGACCGTCCGCAACAGGTCGCTCGCCACTTGGGGACGACGCCGGTCGATCTCCTGCCGCGTGACGAACGCGCCATTGCCAATCATTCGCCGCGCCCAGAAGTCGGCCATGCGACCGTTACCGCCGGCCTCGCGGATCATCACCGAATCGAGCTGCTCGGGAATGCCCTTGAGCTCGAAATCGAGCTGCTTATGGCGCTGGTCTTCCAGCGTGACCCGCAGCTCTTCCGGCTCGAAGCCGATCCGGCGCGCCACAAGGCGGTGTCGCCCGGGCGCCAGTTGGAGGAACTCGTACACACCCGAGTCATTCGTGATTGCCCGTATCTCGGTCCCCACGACCAGCACTTCGGCCCGCGGGATCCCGATGCCGTTCAGGTTGGTCACCACGCCGGACAACGTCGCACGACCCTGCGCCGTGCCGACCGAGGCCAGCACCGGTACCAGGGCCAGTCCCAGGGCGGCCAGCGACCGGCCGCGGAATCGCGCCCGATCAACGTTGCATTGCAGGTCCATGCGTTTCGCCTTGCAAGGGTGAACCATCATGCACGCCGCTGGCTCGGCGTCGCCGAAATATGCGTGTCCGTCCCCGCGCTGCACCCCCGGAGCGCGGGACGGTGCGTCCAGGTTCTACCCCGCTGCCCCGCGGTGGCCACTTTCGGTATTTTGTCGGGCATGTCAGAGCCTCGCGTGTACCCAGCCCGAGACCGCGAGGTTGCCGCTGCCGCAGGCGAGAACGTCACCGCCGGCCTCAACGTGGCACAGGCTCGCGCTGCGACGCACGGCGCCGGGCCGCTGCTCATCGTCGCAGGCGCGGGCACGGGGAAGACGCGGACACTCGTGCACCGGGTCGCGCACCTGATCAACACCGGCATTCGCC
Organism: Gemmatimonadota bacterium; assembly: GCA_016874035.1. Lineage (GTDB taxonomy): Bacteria > Gemmatimonadota > Gemmatimonadetes > Gemmatimonadales > Gemmatimonadaceae > Fen-1231. The sequence goes on along the minus strand of VGVM01000003.1, from coordinate 5,837 downwards.
CGGACCGGATCCTGCTGCTCACGTTCACGCGCCGCGCCGCGCAGGAGATGTTGTCGCGGGTCGAGCGCCTGGTCGGCGGGGGTGGCCGGACCGTGCACGGTGGCACGTTCCACGGAACGGCGCACCGGCTCCTGCGGCGTTTTGGCCAGCGCGCGGGGCTCGGCGCGGACTTCACCGTGATGGACCAGGCCGATGCCGAAGACCTGATGCAGATCGCGCGGCAGGCACTCGGGCTCGGCGACAAGAAGAAGCGATTCCCGCGCAAGGAAACGCTGCACGACGTGTACAGTCGGCACGTCAACACGGAGATCCCGGTCGCGGCGTTGCTGGGTGCGGAGTACCCGCAGTTTGTGGAGCACGAAGAGGCGTTTGGGCGCGTGTTCGCCGACTACACCGCGAGAAAGCAGGACCGCAACCTGCTGGACTACGACGACCTGCTCCTCTTCTGGGCGATGCTGGTCGAAGGGCCGCTGGCCTCGGAGATCGGGGCGCTCTACGACCACGTCCTCGTTGACGAGTACCAGGACACCAATCTCCTGCAGGCCCGAATCCTCAAGGGGATGGTCGCCGCGCACGGCAACATCACGGTGGTCGGTGACGACGCGCAGAGCATCTACGGCTTTCGCGGCGCGACGGTCCGGAACATCCTCGACTTCCCAAGGAACTTCCCGGGAACGACGCTTGTCACGCTCGAGGAGAACTACCGTTCGACCCAGCCAATCCTCGACGTGAGCAACACGCTCATCTCGCGCGCCGAGGAACGATTCACCAAGAATCTCTACACGCGCCGGACCGGCGGCGACGCGGCCTGGCTCGTCACGGCACATGACGAACAGGCCCAGACCCGGTTTGTCGTGGATCGGATCCTCGAGCTCCACGAAGACGGCATTCCTCTGCGTGAGATGGCCGTGCTGTTCCGTGCCGGGTACATGAGCGCCGATCTCGAGATCGAGCTCGCCGCACGCCGCGTGCCCTTCGAAAAATGGGGTGGCCTCAAGTTCCTCGAAGCGGCCCACGTGAAGGACGTGCTCGCGTTCCTCCGCGTACTCGAGAATCCACGCGATGAAGTCAGCTGGTACCGGCTCCTGATGCTCCTGCCGGGTATCGGCGAGACGACCGCGCGGCACGCAATCGAACACCTGCAAGGCGCCGCATGGGCGATCACCGCCTTCGCCGAATTTCCGGCGCCGGCCCGGGCGCGGTCGGCGCATACCGCGCTCGCCGCGCTCCTCGAGGAACTGCGCTTCGCCGGGAGCGCCCGCACGGGGAAAGGCGGCCGCCACGCCGGCGGTACCGCGACACCTGAGGACGGTGGCTCGCGGGATCGCGGCCTCGGGCGCGAAGTCGCGGCGATCCGACGGCTGTACGACAACATCCTGCGCGAACGCTATGACCGCGTCGAACCGCGCCTCGCGGACCTTGACCAGCTGCAGGTGATCGCGAGCGGGTACCCGGACCGCGCGGCATTCCTCACGGCGCTCGCCCTCGAGCCGCCGCAGTCCACGCAGGATCTCGGGTTCGGATCCGACTCCGAGGACGACTCACTCGTGCTCTCGACCGCCCACAGCGCGAAGGGCCGCGAGTGGGACGCCGTGTTCGTGATCTGGGCCGTGGACGGCTGGTTCCCCATGGCGCGCGCCCTGGGCGACGACGAACAGGTCGAGGAGGAACGCCGCCTGATGTACGTCGCACTCACGCGGGCGCGCAATCACCTCGCGGTGTCGTATCCGCTCAACGTGTATGACACGCGCCGCGGAGCGGACTACTCGCTGGACCAGCTGTCGCGGTTCCTCGATCGTGGCGTTCGCGCAGGGATGCAGCGGGTCGTTGTCGAGGCGGCGCCCGTCACCGACGCGCCTGCGGCGGCCGACGCGGCGATCGTGGACCTGCGCGCGCTGGTCAAGGCGCGCTTTTCCAGCAACTAGCGCCGCGTTACGGCTGGCCGATCGCGTTCACGCGCGCGAACGGGGTCGCCCCGCGCGAACCGTCCGCAGCGACTCGGCCCACCGAATCGATGACCGGCCTGACGCGCATCCCCGAGCGCGCCCACAACGCCTCAAAGTCGCCGAGCCCGGTCGCATAGATCCGGCGGGCCAGCAAGGCCGCGTTGTCGAGCCGCACGCGCGTGGCGTAGCCGGCCGGGAAGGTCTCGAGCTGCGGCCCGATGGAATCCACCAGCAGCCGCCTCAGCCACGCATACACGGAGTCGCGCCCCGTCAGGCGCCGCGCGCGCACGGCCGGCTCGGCGGTGGTGTCGCGCAACGCGCGATCACTCGAATACGGATGCGCCTTGAACATCGAATCCAGCGCGCGGTACCCGCGCTCCCACGCAACTCCGAGGCGCATTTCATCGCGCCAGCGCGCTTCGGCGCGCGTGGCGGTAAGCGAGTCGCCGCGCGACCGGAAGAACTCCGCCGCGCCGCGGTTGCCCACGAACTCCGCGAAGCTCTCGTTGAACACGGCCTCGTTCTTGACGTAGAGTCGGTTGTGCGTCAGCTCGTGGATCACCGTCTGCGCGAGAAAGATCGAATCCGACGCGAGGGTCGTCGAAAGCAACGGATCGTTGAACCACCCGAGCGTGCTGAACGCCGGCGCCGGCCTCAGGTACGTGTCGTACCCCGCCGCAGCCAGCTCACGCTCTGCGCGCAGTGCCGCGTCCGTCTTGAAGAACCCCTTGTACGGCACGCGTCCGACGACCGGAAACCACCAGGTCGCGCTGACCAGCGCGTCGCGCCGCGTGCCGGAGAGCACGAGCACGAGCGTGTCGTCACTCAGCTGCGTGAACTGGGTGAACACCTCCTTCGCCGGGAGGCCCAGCGAATCACCGGCGTACGCCCGCGCCGCGAGCACCAACTCGAGCTTGGCGCGCGTGGCGGCCGGGGTTGTCGAATCCGCGATCACCTCGCGGATCGCGCGGCGTCCGCGCAGGATTTTCCCTTCCTCCCACGCGGCGCGCGCGATGTAGCGACCCAGCGGCGTCGCCGCGGTGAGCAGCGCCGTGCCCCCGAGCAATCCGAGCAGGACCAGGCCAATCCAGCCAACCCGCGGGCGGACCAACGGTCGTGGCCTCAACGCGAGGGCCGTCGGAATCGCAGCCCGACGCGGTGTGTCACCTGGTCGACCAATGCGAACCGCTGCACGGCGTAGTCCACGCCCCAGCGCCCGAGTTCGACGCCGAATCCGCCGGAGACCGGTGCGCGGTCACTCGACTCGCGCATGGCATACCCGAGCCGGATCGCCACGGCAGCGCCGGCCACGTTCCGGCGCACGGCTTCCACACCGATACCTGCGCTGACCCCGGACCCGCGAACTTGCCGGAGTTCCGCCACGGGAGCCAGTTCCACGCCACGCAGGTGATACGCGGATCGCGCGACACCGACTCGAGCCGTGAGCGGGAGGTTGTTCTCCGTGACCCCAACCGAGAGCGCCGGCCCGACGTGCTGCAGTGCGACCGATGCGTGCCAGCGTTCGTTCAACGCCCGCGCGGCGCCAAACGACAGCGCGCCCGCCGAGGCGCTCGCATCGGCGATGCGGACGCTGATGTGCTCGCCGACGATCGCAACCTGCGTGCGGGCCACGGTGCGCGCATACGCGACTGAAATCAGGTTGTCCTGGGCGCCATACCTCCGGCCAGTCGGCGATGCCTCGCCGCCCGGGACTAACGACGCGATCTCGCTGATGGTGCCGTAATCAAGCACGCTCGCGCCCACGGCCACGACGCCGCCGAATCGCGGGAGCGCGACAGCCAGCGCGCTGAGCAGCGTGCCTCCCAGGTACGATTCGGTCGCAGCCGACGTGTGCAGCGTGTTGAGCGTGCCGAGTTGGCCGGGAGCGACGAACAGGGACCAGGCGTTTGCGTCTCGATCAACGCCGACATCCGCAAGCGCGAGTGCACGCGGGGACGTCGCCAGACTCGCCACGACGCCTGAACCCGTTCCCTGGGCAGCAACGGCGGCGTGCGCGGCGCACAACAGGACGGCGACACGGAGGATTTTGCTCATGGCGGTAATCTCAGCACGCTCAGCTGCGCCATGGCATTCGGCGGCAGGGCGGTGCCTCCTGGCGCGGTGAACTGAAGGGCGATCGGTGCGCCGGACGGCGGCGCCTGGAGGATGGCATGCATCATGGTGCCTGGATGCAGCGCCGTGCGCAATGAGCCGCCGGGATCAAGGCGGTAGGTCACGAGCGGGAACGGCTCCGAAAACCCGGCGATCGTCGCCTGCCGGGCCATCAGTTGTCGCACGTTGCGCGTCCCGAACCGCAGCGCGGATGGCACCACGGACCGCGGAAGGCCCGGCAGCGAGTCTGCGAACAGCGACAGCGAGAACTCGCCGAAGAGCTCGCCGAATCGCGCGCCGGTTTCGCGCTCGATCGCGCCCCGCCCGCGCTGCGGCGACTCGACCAGCCGGCGCAGCAACGCATCGCCGTGGCGATCCACCAGCCGCCGCAGGAACAACCAGCTGGCGCCGCGATCCTCCAGCGAGCCCCTGCCCTCGTACGCCGTCACCGAATGGCGCAGCGCAAACGTGAGGTACACGTAGGCATTCAGCAGCTGGGGCGCGATGAACGGCCCCGCCGAGTCCGGGAAGATCTGCGTCGCCGTGCTGCGTCCCGTGGGCGGGGGAAATCGCGCCTCGAACACGAGCGAACCCAGCTCCTCCGCGACCTGGCTCAGCCCCTCGTTGAGCCACGTCGCCTCGGGCTCGCCGCCGCGCACGAGCACACGGCGGTGAAACGAGATCATGTGCTGGAGTTCGTGCATCAGCGCCGGCTGGACGAGGCGCATCATGTCAGCCTCGGAGTGCGCGCAGCTGTGCAGGCCCGCCGGGTCCGGCACGAACGAGTAGAGGATCTCACCCGCATTCGTACCACGCGAGCGCTCGAGCAGGTCGGGCGCATAGAAGAACGCCGTGACGAACCCGCGCTGCACACAGTCGGCCGCGCGAATCATGCGATTGATCACCGGCGTGAGGAGCAGGATCACCTGCCCGTTCCGGTCAATATCCGGAAGTGCGCCGAACGCGTTCGCGACCGCGGGAATCAGGTCGTTGTTCGTCAGGCGGGCGAGCGCGTCGCGCTGGCCGGCGCTCAGTGCGCCCAGGGTCGATACGTCCTCGTACACCAGTAATCGCTGGCCTCGGAAGGCCAGGCGACCGGTCACCGTTTCGAACCGCGAACCGTCCAGCGCGGCGACGACCGAGAACGTGCGCAGCGTGTCGCCCGCAGTTCCTGCTTGATCCGCGCTGAAATCCGCGCGACTCGCACCGCGTCGTGCCATCGCTGGTGCACCATTTGCGGCGCTGGCAGCAAGGGCGGACTCAGTGGTCCGCAGCCACTGCTCGAACGTCCGCGCCGCATCGGGACCCCGGGGACCGGCGGAGAGCGCCGGCATGGCAGCGCCCACCTGCGCTTGAGACTCCGGCCGCGCGCCAAGCTCGACGGCGATCGGATCCGCCGCCAGCGCGTCGGTAGCCAGCTGCGCCGCGACGAGGTAGGTCGCACCGGCGCCGCCGTCGAGCTGGAGGCAACTGCCGTTCCCGCGCACCGGAATCGTCGCGGACTCAAGCGGCGCGAGCCGAAGGCGTGACGGCGACGAAACGACGCTGATCGCACTTACGTTCGATTCCGCGCCATGGGCCGTTCGCAGGCTCACCTGCGCCGCGCCGGCCTCGCCGCACGCCGGAGCCACGGCCCGCACGATCGAATCCACCGGAGTACCAAGCACCGTGACGCGGTCAGCCCCGATCTGCACGCTCCGCGCCCCGCCCAGCCGCCGCCCGCGGATCGTCAGCGTGTCCCCTCCCCGGGCCTGCGCGGGCGAAACAGCGACGATCGTC